>DDUE01000085.1 GCA_002344625.1 Rhodocyclaceae bacterium UBA2346
CAAATCTACTATCTGAGCGAGCCTTTCGCTGTCTACACGATCGCGCACGCCACAATTTGTTCGGGCAGAATGGCTTCCTTGTAAAAATGAACCGTGACATGATGAATTTCGATGTCGTTGTCGTTGGGGGCGGGCTTGCCGGAGCCAGTCTTGCGGTTGCATTGCAGGCGACCAGGCTGAAAGTTGCGCTTGTGGAGGTTCGTGTGCCTGTGTTCCCGCCCGGCCTTGACCAACGAGTCTACGCGATCAGTCCAGCGAGCCAGCGTTTCCTGTCCCGCATCGGTGCCTGGGATCGGCTGGATCGGGCCAGAATGTGTTCGGTGCGCGAGATGGACATCCACGGAGACGACGGCGGACACCTACGATTTTCCTCGCATGATGCGGGGTTGGTGGAGTTGGCTTGGATCGTCGAATCTTCGCTGATGCTCTCGGAACTTTGGGAGACGATCAAGCGCCAGCACAATGTCACCCTCCTTTGTCCGGCCGTGTGTTCGACGCTCCGCGTCGAGACTGATGCCGCGACACTGTCGCTTGCGGATGGCCGGGTCCTTCGGGCACGCCTGGTGGTGGCGGCTGATGGCGCCAACTCCTGGGTACGCCAGCATGCCGGCATTGGGGCGGACCTTCATCCTTATGGTCAACATGCTGTCGTCGCGAACTTTGCGACGGAAAGACCTCACGGACAGACAGCCTATCAGTGGTTCCGCAAAGATGGCATAGTCGCCTTGCTGCCATTGGGTGAGCAGGTCGTCTCCCTGGTGTGGTCGTGCAGGGACGCATTGGCCGAGCAGCTATCGGAGCTCGACGATGTGGCATTCTGCGAGCGTGTGCGCGAGGCGAGCGGCGGCGTTGTAGGCGGATTGCGCCTGTTGAGTGCGCGCGCGACGTTTCCACTGCGACTGATGCGGGTCGACAAGGTCGTCAAGCCTAGGGTTGCACTGATCGGGGATGCGGCGCACGCCATTCACCCGCTTTCGGGCCATGGCATCAATCTGGGTTTCGGCGATGTGGACGTGCTTGCCCGGCAACTGGAGTCGCTGGCCCCGTGGGAGGATCCTGGAGATTTGGCCATGCTGCGCCGCTATGAACGGGCGCGGGCCGAGGAGCCTTTGCTCCTGCAGTATGCCACCCACGCCCTGAACAGGCTCTTCGGGACCGAGAGTTCGGCCGTGTCCCATCTGCGAAATCTTGGAATGAACCTCACGAGCGGCCTGCCTGTCTTAAAAGACGCGCTCGTAAGGTACGCGACCTTGGGCCATTTCTGATTGGAGAAAGCAATGCATCGATTTATTGTTCGTCCGCTATTGGTCGCTCTGTGCGCCGGGGCTTCCGCAGTCCAAGCGGACGAAGCTGTGGTCAAAAAGGGCATGGAGGCGTTCGTGGGAGCGCCCGCGGTCGAGGTGGTCAAGAAGACCGATTATGCCGGCGTCTACGAAGTGCTCCTGAAGAGCGGGGAACTCGTCTATACCAACGAGAATGTGGACTTCATCATCGATGGCCGCATCATCGACACCAAGAGCCGCACCGATATCACCGAGACCCGCCTCAATCAGTTGTCCGCGATCGATTTTTCGACTCTTGCGCTTGACCAGGCGATAAAGCAGGTCAGGGGGGATGGAGCGCGAGTCATTGCAACTTTCGAGGACCCCAACTGCGGCTATTGCAAGCGACTGGGCAAGGAGCTTGCTCAGATGGACAACGTGACGATTTATACCTTTCTGCTGCCGATCCTCAGCGAAGACTCCACCAAGAAGTCGCATAACATCTGGTGCGCCGAGGATCAGGTCAAGGCGTGGAACGACTGGATTCTGGATGGCGTCGTGCCGAAGGCGGCCAAGTGTGATACCGCAGCGGTCGAGAAGAACGTCGCCTTCGCGCAAAGCCACCGGATCAAGGGGACGCCTACGATTTTCCTGGCAGACGGCCGGCGCCTGGGGGGCTATCTGCCGCTGGCTCAACTGGAGCAGGCACTGGCCGAGGTGCCGGTCAAGTAGGCCCAAGTGCCGCGGCGCAAGCGACCACCTGCGAATTGCGATGGCAGTACGCGCCCTGACATCTTCCGCCTAAGGCAGCACATCGTTCGGCAAGAGCACCCACATCTGTCCTTGTTGGCGCATCTTGCCGGCCATGGCACCGGCATCGGCGCCGAAACCCCAGAACAGGTCGGCGCGCACCGGGCCTTTGATGGCGCCACCGGTGTCCTGCGCAAGCATCAGCCTGCTGAACGGGCGTGTGCTGAGCGGATAGGTGGTGGCGAGGAAGACCGGAGCGCCGAGCGGCGTGAAGCGCGGGTCCACCGCAATGCTGCGTTCCCGGGTCAATGGAACGGACAGCGCGCCGACGGGCCCGTCGCTGCTGGTGGGCAGCTCACGGAAGAATACGTAAGAGGGGTTGGTGTTGAGCATCTCATGTAGCCTGGCGGGGTTGTCGCGGGCCCAGGACTTGATGCTTTCCATCGATGCCTGTTCCAGCGTGAGTTCGCCTTGCGCAACCAGCCACCGGCCTATGGACTGGTAAGGATGCCCGTTCTGATCGGCGTAGCCGATGCGGGCGCGTGTTCCGTTGGGCAGTTCGACTTGTCCCGACCCCTGGACCTGGAGAAAGAACAGGTCTATCGGGTCAGCCGCCCAGAACAGGACGTCCGCGGGCAAATCCGGGCCGAGTTTTTCGATCTGTTCGCGTGACCAATAGGGGACGACCTTGTTGTCCGCCACCCTTCCGCGAAGCCTCAGATTCTTGAGTTCCGGATGGGTGGCGGACAGATCGATCGTCAGCATGTCCGCCGGGGGGGCGTGCACCGGCCAACGGTATTCCGACGACGCCGTGCGGCTGCCCTTTATGAGCGGTTCGTAGTACCCGGTGACCAGGCCCAACCGGGTGCCGTCGGGGTTGACCGTTTGCCACGGGGTGAAGCGTGACTCGAAGAACTGCCGCACGCTGGCGCGCGAGGGATTCGTGCCGAGCGCAGCGCCCTCGCGGCAGACCGCCTGCCAGCGCGGTTGGCGTGCGATGGCCTTGCAGGACTGGAGAAAGGCCGGCCAAGCTTGCTCATGCGCATCCTGTGCCCAGCCCGCGAGTTCGGACCACTGGGCGCGTTGCAAGGGATCGGCGGGGGGCGCCGTCGGCTTCGGTTCGCCGGTGGCGGGGCAGGCCGGACAGGCCGGGCAGATCGTCGTCCCGGGGCAGGCAGTCTTGTCTTCCGGTCCCGACGAGGTCGTGCACGCGCTTGCGAGGATGGCAATGGCAATCAGCGTGAACTGGCTGATTCGTGAAACGAGAGGATCGGCTTTCATCGTGACCTTCGGGTAGACTCGTCCGGCGGGGCCTAAGTATAGCGGGCTGACAGCCGCAAATCGTGGAGTGAATGATGTGGGTAATCTTGCTTGAAGCGGCGGTCGCCGTTTCGTTGCTGCTGATCATCGTATGGGCGACATGGCCAAAACGCTCGCGCCCCGGCGAGCACCAGGAACAGGATAAAGAGGAGCATCATGACTGATTTCGCAAGCCTGCTCGAGAAGGCGGAGCACTTGATGGGGCGGCTCGAAGCGCTGTTGCCGGCCGCGCCGGTCGCGCCCGACTGGGAGGGAGCCATCGCGTTTCGCTGGCGCAGGCTGGGCGGGCGAGCAGGCTTGCAGGCAGTCGCTCGCCCACACCGGATTCGGCTCAAGGATTTGTGCGACATCAACGACCAGAAGGCGCGGGTCGATCAGAACACGCGCCAATTCCTGGCGGGGCGCAGTGCCAACAACGTGCTGCTGACCGGGGCGAGAGGGACCGGCAAGTCATCGATGGTCAAGGCGCTACTCGACTCCTATGCGCGCAAGGGCTTACGCCTGGTCGAGGTCGATCGGGACGATCTCATGGATTTGCCCGACATTATCGCGATGCTCGATGGGCGACCCGAACGCTTCATCCTTTTCTGCGACGATCTCTCCTTCGAAGAGGCGGAGCCCGGCTACAAGGCGCTCAAGAGTGTGCTGGATGGTTCGGTGGCTGCGCTTCCGGAGAACGTGTTGATCTATGCGACCTCGAATCGGCGCCATCTCATGCCGGAGTATCACGACGAGAATCGAATGACCCGCCATGTGGATGGGGAAATCCACCCCGGCGAAGCCGTCGAGGAAAAGATCTCGCTGTCCGAGCGCTTTGGGCTGTGGGTTTCGTTCTATCCGTTTTCCCAGGAGGAGTATCTGCGGGTGGTCGAACACTGGCTCAAGGTCTTCGGAATCGACAAGACGGACGCGCACGAGGCCCGCCAGGAGGCCTTGCAGTGGGCGCTCCAGCGCGGCTCACGTTCGGGGCGGGTCGCGTGGCAGTTTGCCCGCGATTTTGCCGGCCGCGTCGGCTAGGCGCATGTCGGCATCAGCGCCGCCGCCCGGTCGCGCCCACGAAGGAGACGTGCGGGATGGCGCACAGCGACGGGAGGGGAGTCCAGTGAGCAAGATAGTCGAGGTCGCCGCGGGCGTCATCGTCGATGGTGACGGGCGCTTTCTGCTTGGTCAGCGCGCGCCGGGCACCTTTTACCCTGGATATTGGGAGTTCCCGGGGGGCAAGGTCGAGCCGGGCGAATCTCCCGCTCAAGCGCTGGTGCGCGAGCTGGACGAAGAACTCGGCATCCGTGTCCGGGGTCTCCGGCCCTGGCTGGTGCGCGAGCATCATTACGAGCATGCGCGTGTCAGGCTGCATTTTTTCGAAGTTCATCTGTGGGACGGCGTGATCGACGACCGGGTGCATAGTGCGTTGTCCTGGCAGCAGCCCGATGCGCCGGGCGTCGCGCCGATGCTGCCGGCGAACGGGCCGATCCTGAAGGCATTGCGCTTGCCGCGCAGTATGGGCGTGACGTCCGCGGCCACGTTCGGTACCGAGACCCAGCTCGCACTGATCGATGCGGCCCTGGCACGCGGCTTGAAACTCATTCAGGTGCGGGAGCCGCAGATGTCACGCGGTGAACTGCATGATTTCGTCACCTCGGTGTGCGAACTGGCGAGGCCCCGGGGGGCTCTCGTGCTGGTCAATGCGCAGGGGCGCGAGAGCCCGTCCGGACTTGCGGACGGGGTGCACCTGCGTGCCGCCGACCTCATGACGCTCAAGTACCGGCCTGACGCGCCTTGGGTTGGGGCCTCGTGTCATACGCGTGCCGAACTCGAGCATGCCGCGCGGCTGGGTTTGGACTATGCAGTGCTGGGGTCGGTCCAGCCGACGGACAGCCATCCGGGTGAGCCGGGAATGGGCTGGGCGGGATTCGCCCGCCTGGCGGCTGGCTTGTCGATACCGGTATTCGCGATCGGCGGATTGGGGGCGCAAGATCTCGCCGCAGCGCGCGACGCAGGTGCTCACGGCATCGCCGCGATTCAGCGAGTTTGGTGCCCGACGCCAGGGGTGGGCGCGGGGGCGTCGTCATCCGCCTCCGGGGGCGATGCGGCGACCCGGTAGGTTTCGGACGCCCAGGCCCCCAGGTCGATCTGTTTGCAGCGTGCGGAGCAAAACGGCCGGTCGGGATTTCCGGCGCTCCACTGCGCGGGTTTGCCGCAGAGCGGACACTTGACGGTCCGGGTCACGGAATCGGCACTCATAGCGTGCAGAAGGTCAGGTCGAACCCGATGTCGCGTTCGGCCAGGCGCGGCCTGGTGACCGTTTCGGGGTACATGAAACGGACATTGAGCGCGTACTTGTTCGCACTGATCTCGGGCACCACCGTTTCGTGCGCGGGCACCCTGATCCTCAGCATCTGAGCCGTGCGTCCGGTCATCGTGAGCTGATATACGCCGTTGCGCGCGGCGCATTCCTCGGGTCGGCCACTGGCCCGCAGCAGCCGCAGCACGATGGTGATGCCATCCCGGATCGGGATCATCGGATGAATCCAGGCGTCGAGGTCCGAACGCCGGGCCGCGGCGTCGCGATTCAGCCAGAAATGATAGGACGGCAGGTCGAACTCGCACACCCCGCCAGGGATCGCGGCACGGCTGCGGATGGCCATCAGCCACTCGTTTTCCCTGAGGTACTGTCCGATCTTGCCAGCCATCGACAGGAGCGACGACGAAGCCTGTTCGATTTCGTAGAGCGCCCCTGACAATGCCTCGACCGAGATGTCGGGATTGTTGCGAAACGACATGAGCGTCTGGCGCTGACGCTCGAGTTCCTGCATGAGATCGACCTTGAGATCGGCGCGACTGGCCACGTCAAGAATCTCGAACAGCGAAATCAGCGCCACGTGATGGTCCAGTGGCGTGTCGGCAGCCGAAAAGTGTCCGAGCTTGCGATAGAGATCTTCGAGGCGCAACAGGGTGCGAATGCGCTCGTTGAGAGGGTATTCGTAGCTGATCACTGCGATTCGCCCGGGTAGTCGGATTGCTGCAATTTCATCGTTCGATGATAGCACAGGGGTCAAAATCGCATTCGCACGCGCTCATGCTGCGGGCCCCGTCATGTTGCGCTTCCCGCCTGCTCCGCCAGCGACTGCGCCCGTTGCAGATACTGCGTATGAAGCGCGTCGACTTGCCGATGCAGTGCATCCAACGTTCCGGCGTTGTCGATGACGTCGTCGGCGATCGCCAGGCGTGCCGCGCGGGAGGCCTGGCTGGCAATGATGGCGAGGATCTGCGATTCGTCCAAGGCGCTGCGCGCCCGCACGCGTGCGACCTGCAGGTCGACCGGGCAGTCGACCACGCAGATGCGGTCTACCCGCTCGCGATAACTGCCCGACTCGGTCAGCAGCGGTATCGCAAGCACGACATAGGCGCCCGGTGCCGTCGCGCAGCGCGCATCGCTGAGCGCTCTGATCATCGGGTGCAGGATGGCCTCGAGCCTGCGCCGTGCGTCGGGGTCCTTGAACACCCGCGCGCGCATGGCCTGTCGGTCGAGCGCGCCGGCGTGCGTGATCATGTCGTCCCCGAAGGCGCCGCGAATCGCGGCGATCGCGAGACCCTGCTCCGCGGTGAGCTCATGGGCGATTTCGTCGGTGTCGACGACACTGGCGCCCAACTCGGTGAAGTGTTTCGTCGCGGCACTCTTGCCGCTGCCGATACCGCCCGTCAGCCCGATTGTCAGAGGTCTCGGATGGGTCATGGCCGACATGCCCGGGCGACCGCCCCGTAGGGGTTGCCCTTGAGCTCCACGCTGACTTCATCGATATCCGGCCGCGAACCGCGCAGTTCCAGCGCGAATACGGCCGGTTTGCGCGCAATGATCCGCGCGTCGTTGACCCGGCGGGCCCTGAGGTCGGATAGATGTTGCCTGGCGCTGCTTTCGGTACGGAACATGCCGAGCGATATGGCGTTCTTGTGCGGACCCTCGTCGCGCACGATGAAGAGATCATTGATACCCGAGGCGCGCAGTGCCGCCACCCTGTCCTCGGCCACCGTCCGGTTGGCCGGCGCGGGAATATGTACCCACCAGTTGCTGGCCGTTTCGGTCATGCGTCGGCTCGCTTGCACTGTCGCCCGGACTGCAGCCGCGGAACGCCCGAGGGTGGCCGCCTGCTGTTCGCCCAATCCGTCATAGACGATGCATGCCAGTTCGAGCGGCAGCGGTGCGGGTTCGCTCTCCGGTGCCTGGGTGGCAGGCTCGATTTCATCGTCGCCCCCAGGTGCAGGGGCGGCGCTCGACGGGGGCTCCGGCGCAGCGGATGTTTCCGGAACCGGCGCGGGGGCGGGCGGGGGATCGGTGGGGGC
>DDUE01000060.1 GCA_002344625.1 Rhodocyclaceae bacterium UBA2346
GGGGTCGAAGCCGGTGCGGGCGGGCGCCTTCGACATCGCACGCTGCGCGATGCAGATGCGCGAAGGCGAACGGGTGGTCTCCGAGGGCAATGCCCGCGCCTGCCTCGGCAACCCCCTCAATGCCGCGATCTGGCTCGCCGACATGCTGGTCCGGGTCGGCCGGCCGCTCGAAGCCGGCGACATCGTGCTCACCGGCGCGCTCGGCCCGATGGTGGCCGTGGCGCCCGACCGGCCACAGGTGTTTTCGGCCGAGATCGCTGGGCTCGGTCGCGTCGACGCCAGCTTCGCCTGACCGGGGCCGCGCCACTGAGCGCGTCCCCCATCTTCCAATGGAGAGAACATGAACAAGATCAAATGCGCACTGATCGGCCCGGGCAACATCGGCACCGACCTGCTGTACAAACTCAAGCGCAGCCCGGTGCTCGAGCCGGTATGGATGGTAGGCATCGATGCCGCCTCGGAAGGGCTGGCGCGCGCCCGCGAGATGGGCCTCAAGACCACCGCCGACGGCGTGGACGGGCTGCTGCCGCATGTGCTGGCCGACGGCGTGCAGATCGCCTTCGACGCCACCAGCGCCTATGTGCATGCCGAGAACAGCCGCAAGCTCAACGAACTCGGGGTGCTGATGATCGACCTCACCCCGGCCGCGATCGGCCCCTACTGCGTGCCGCCGGTCAATCTGGTCGAGCACGTGGGGCGCGGCGAAATGAACGTCAACATGGTCACCTGCGGCGGCCAGGCCACCATCCCGATGGTCGCGGCCATCTCGCGGGTGCAGCCGGTCGCCTATGGCGAGATCGTCGCCACCGTGTCGAGCAAGTCGGTCGGCCCCGGCACCCGCAAGAACATCGACGAATTCACCCGCACCACCGCCGCCGCGGTCGAGAAGGTCGGCCAAGCGCGGCAGGGCAAGGCCATCATCATCATCAACCCGGCCGAGCCGCCGCTGATCATGCGCGACACGGTGCACTGTCTGGTCGAAGGCGAGCCCGACGAGGCCCGGATCACCGCTTCGATCCACGCGATGATCGCTGAGGTGCAGAAATACGTGCCCGGCTACCGCCTGGTCAACGGCCCGGTGTTCGACGGCCAGCGGGTGTCGGTGTTCATGGAGGTCGAAGGCCTGGGCGACTACCTGCCCAAGTACGCCGGCAACCTCGACATCATGACCGCCGCCGCCGCCCGCACCGCCGAGATGTTCGCCGAGGAAATCCTCGCCGGCGAACTGGTGCTCGCGCCCGCCACCCCCCGAACCGCCACCGCTTGAAGGAGTACGTCATGGAACTCAAAGGCAAGAAGATCACCGTCCACGACATGACCCTGCGTGACGGCATGCACCCCAAGCGCCACCTGATGACGCTCGAGCAGATGAAGACCATCGCGTGCGGGCTCGACGCGGCCGGCGTGCCGCTGATCGAGGTGACCCACGGCGACGGCCTGGGCGGCAGTTCGGTGAACTACGGCTTTCCGGCCCATAGCGACGAGGCATACCTCGGCGCCGTGATCCCGCTGATGAAGCGGGCGAAAGTCTCGGCCCTGCTGCTGCCCGGCATCGGCACCGTGGATCACCTCAAGATGGCGCACGAACTCGGGGTCAATACGATCCGCGTGGCGACCCACTGCACCGAGGCGGACGTGTCCGAGCAGCACATCGGCTACGCCCGCAAGCTCGGCATGGATACCGTCGGATTCCTGATGATGAGCCACATGAACAGCCCCGAGGGGCTGGTGACGCAGGCGAAGCTGATGGAGCGCTACGGCGCCAACTGCATCTACATCACCGATTCGGCCGGGCACCTGCTGCCCGACACGGTCAAGGCACGCCTGGGGGCGGTGCGCGATGCGCTCGACCCCGGAACCGAGCTGGGCTTTCATGGCCACCACAACCTGGCGATGGGCGTGGCCAACAGCATCGCCGCGCTCGAGGCGGGAGCGACCCGCATCGATGCCGCCGCGGCCGGCCTCGGGGCGGGGGCGGGCAACACGCCGATGGAGGTGTTCATCGCGGTATGCACGTTGATGGGGATCGAAACCGGCGTCGATGTGTTCGGGATCCAGGACGTGGCCGAAGACCTGGTCGTGCCGATCATGGATTTCCCGATCCGCATCGACCGCGATGCGCTCACGCTCGGCTATGCCGGCGTGTATGGCTCCTTCCTGCTGTTCGCCAAACGCGCCGAGAAGAAGTACGGCGTGTCCGCGCGCGAAATCCTGGTCGAAATGGGCCGGCGCGGCATGGTCGGCGGCCAGGAAGACATGATCGAGGACACGGCCCTCAACCTCGCCCGCGAAAAGGCGCTCCGCGCCGCGGCAGCGGCCGGCCCGACACGACAATAACCCGACCCGGACGGCCGCGATCGCGGCACCCCGCCCGCGGGGTGCCGGGCTGCGCACGTCCGCAGGTGGAGGAAGACATGGATCTTGAAATCGCACTCCTGCTCGGCCAGGACGGCCTCACCAACGGCGCGATCTACGCATTGCTGGCGCTCGCACTGGTGATGGTGTTCGCGGTCACGCGGGTGATTCTGATACAGCAGGGCGAGTTCGTCGCCTACGGCGCGCTGACGCTCGCAATGCTCCAGGCCGGCGTCATGCCCGCCACGATCTGGCTGCTGGTCGCGCTCGCGACCCTCTCGGCGGCGCTCGACATCACCGCGAGCCTGCGCAGCGGAAAAAACCACAGGCTGGCCGGGCAGATCGGCTGGGGACTCGGCTATCCGCTGGCGCTGGCCGGCCTGCTGGCGCTGCTGCCGCTGGCAGCCCTGCCGGTCCTCGCGCAGGCCGTGCTCGCGCTATGCATCGTCGTGCCGATGGGGCCGCTCATGTACCGGCTGGTGTATCAGCCGATCGCCGACGCCTCGGTGCTGGTGCTGCTGATCGTGTCGGTGGCGGTGCATATCGCGATGGTCGGGCTGGGCCTGGCCTTCTTCGGCGCCGAGGGCCAGCGGACCACCGCGTTCTCCGACTTCAGCTTCGAACTCGGCCCGGTCATGGTCACCGGCCAATCGGTTTGGGTCGTGGCGGCCTCGCTGGTGCTGATCGTCGCGCTCTACCTGTTCTTCGAACGCACCCTCTACGGCAAGGCCTTGCGGGCGACCGCCATCAACCGCGTCGGCGCACGCCTGATGGGCATTCCGCCGGCGCTCGCCGGCAAGCTCACCTTCGTGCTGGCCGCCTTCATCGGCGCGCTGTCCGGCATCCTGATCGCGCCGATCACCACGATCTACTACGACACCGGTTTCCTGATCGGGCTGAAAGGCTTCGTCGCCGCGATCATCGGCGGCCTCGCAAGCTATCCGCTGGCGGCCCTCGGCGCGCTGCTGGTCGGCCTGCTCGAAGCCTTCTCGTCGTTCTGGGCGAGCGCTTACAAGGAGGTGATCGTGTTCACGCTGATCATCCCGGTACTGCTGTGGCGCTCGCTCACGACCCGCCATGTGGAGGAAGAAGAATGAACGCCCTGCTCACACCGCGCAAGCTCCAGCTTGCGTTCCTGGTCGTGCTCGCGGCCGCACCCTGGGTTCTGTCGACGTTCTACCTGACGCTGCTCAACTACATCGGGCTGTACGCGATGGTGGCGCTGGGCCTGGTGCTCCTGACCGGGGTCGGCGGGCTCACGAGCTTCGGCCAGGCCGCCTTCGTCGGCGTCGGCGCGTATACCACCGCGGTCCTCACGACCGCGGCCGACCTGCCCGGGTGGCTCGCGTGGATCGGTACCTCACCCTGGCTCACACTGTTTGCCGGGCTGTTGCTGACCGCGCTGGTAGCGATCGTGGTCGGCTCGCTGACCCTCAAGCTGTCGGGCCACTTCCTGCCACTCGGTACCATCGCCTGGGGCATCTCGCTGTACTTCCTGTTCGGCACCATGGCGACCCTCGGCGGCCACACCGGTCTCACCGGCATTCCACCGATCTCGCTGTTCGGCTGGACCCTGGACGAAGGCCACGAGATCTTCTACCTGATCTGGATCTTTCTGCTGCTGGCGGTGCTCACCACCAAGAACCTGCTCGACTCGCGCGAGGGACGCGCGATCCGCGCCCTGCGCGGCGGCATGGTGATGGCCGAGGCCATGGGCGTGGATACCGCACGCTCGCGCATGGTGATTTTCGTCATCGCGGCGCTGCATGCCTGCGCCTCGGGCTGGCTCTATGCGCACATGCAGCGCTTCGTGAATCCGACCCCGTTCGGCCTGCACATCGGCATC
>DDUE01000021.1:0-3250 GCA_002344625.1 Rhodocyclaceae bacterium UBA2346
CTTTCGGCGTGCCCGCCCGCGCCGGCCCGGTTGCCGCTGAAGCGGTCTGCGCCGGCGCCCGGGTCGGTCGGGTTGCCTGTACCGGTTTCTGCGCTGTTGGCCTGGGCGTGCCCGACTTCGCAGCGACGCTTTCCTTGCCCTTGGCTGGCGCAGCCTTTCCCTTGCCCTGTTCGGCGGCATGGAGCGTCCCACTCGGCCCGACGACGGTCGCCACCAGCGTCGCCAGACACAACCCCAACAATGCTCTCAGATTCATGCGCATTGCACATCTCCCACACGATTCAACTTGTTGCAGCACTCCGGCGGACCGGACAACCAAGGCCATAGACCATCAAAAATAAGCAGATACGCGAGCTATGTAATGTAGCACATTATGCACGGGTCCGGGCGGGAAACAAGCCCCTGACGAAGTCCGGCAGAGTCCGCGACGTCGGCGCGCCGACCGGCTGCCGACGGCGGATCGCTCAACGTTCATTCATCAGCTTGTCGACCACCGTCAGCGCCGTCATGTTGACGATGCGTCGCACGGTCGCCGTGGACGTCAGGATATGCACCGGCTGCGCGGCACCGAGAAGAATTGGACCGATCGTCAGATTGTCACCGGAAGCGATCTTGAGCAGGTTGAAGGAGATGTTCGCTGCATCGAGTGTCGGCATGATCAGCAGATTGGCCTGCCCTTTCAATCGCGCATCACTCGGAAAGACGCGCTGACGAATGTGGTCGTCGAGGGCGGCATCGCCATGCATTTCGCCCTCGACCTCCAGCCGCGGCGCCCGCTCCTTGAGCAGCTTCAGCGTCCTGCGCATCTTGACGGCCGTCGGGGTGTTCTCCGAGCCAAATGATGAATGGGATAGCAGGGCGACTCGCGGCTGGATGCCGAAACGCCGTACCTCGTCGGCAGCGAGCAGCGTCATGTCCGCCAGTTGCTCGGCCGAAGGCTCGTAGTTGATGTAGGTGTCGGCAATGAACAGCGTCCGGTCAGGCAGTACGAGCAAGCTCATGGCGTACAGGTCGCTGACGCCGGGAGCCAGACCGATGACGTTCTCGACGTACTCTCGATGCACGTCATGACGACCGAAGGTGCCGCAGATCAGCCCGTCGGCATCGCCCATGCGGACCATCATCGCGCCGAACAGCGAGGCCCGCCGGCGAACCTCGCGGCGAGCGAAATCGGCCGAAACGCCCTTGCGCTCCATCAGGCGCCGGTACTCGCGCCAGTAGGAGTCGAAATGCTCGTCGAAGAAGGCGTTGTTGTCGGCGTAGACGACGTCAAAGTCATCGTCCGGCGTGACACGAAGATTCAGTGCCTCGAGCTTGCGCTCGATCTCGCCGGGATGGCCGATCAGGATCGGTCGCGCGATCCCCTCATCGACGATCACCTGAATGGCACGCAGCACGCGGTCGTCCTCGCCTTCGGCGAAAACGACGCGCCGGGGTGCCTGTTTGGCCTGCGAGAACACCGGCTTCATGATCAGACCGAAGTGATAGACGAACTCGTGCAGGCTCTCGCGATAGGCCTCCAGATCCTTGAGCGGCCGGCTCGCGACACCAGACTCCATGGCCGCCTCTGCCACCGCCGGGGCGATCTTGCCGATCAGCCGCGGATCGAAGGGATTCGGGATCAGGTACTCGGGACCAAAATTGGCATGCTTCTCGCCATACGCCTTGAGCGCGACCTCCGACTGCTCGACACGCGCCAGCTCGGCGATGGCCCGCACCGCCGCCAGCTTCATGGCGTCGCTGATCGTGGTCGCGCCAACGTCCAGTGCGCCGCGGAAAATGAAGGGGAAGCAGAGTACGTTGTTCACCTGGTTCGGATAGTCCGAACGACCGGTGGCGATGATCGCGTCGTCACGCACCGCCTTGACATCTTCCGGCCTGATCTCGGGATTGGGATTGGCGAGGGCCATGATCAGGGGCGACGCAGCCATCTGCGCGACCATCTCCGGCTTCAGCACGCCTCCGGCCGACAGTCCGAGGAAGACATCGGCACCGACGATGACTTCGCCCAGCGTCCGCGCATCGGTGCGCTTGGCATAACGCGCCTTGATCTCGTCCATTTCCTCGACACGCCCTTCGTACACCAGCCCCTTGATGTCGGTCACCCAGACGTTCGCGACCGGCAGGCCGAGCATCACCAGCAAGTCGAGACACGCGAGCGCAGCGGCACCGGCGCCCGAGGTCACCAGCTTGACCTGATCAAGTTCCTTGCCCTGCAGGAAGAGTCCGTTGAGGATCGCTGCGCCGACGACGATCGCGGTGCCGTGCTGATCGTCGTGAAAGACCGGAATCTTCATTCGCTGGCGCAGCTTCTGCTCGACGTGGAAGCACTCGGGGGCCTTGATGTCCTCGAGATTGATGCCGCCGAAGGTCGGCTCCAGCGAAGCGACGATCTCCACCAGGCGGTCGGGGTCCCGTTCGTCGATCTCGAGGTCGAAGGCGTCGATGTTGGCAAACTTCTTGAACAGTACCGCCTTGCCTTCCATGACCGGTTTCGCCGCCAGCGGACCGATCGCGCCCAGCCCGAGCACGGCCGTGCCATTGGTGATCACTCCCACCAGATTGGCACGCGCGGTGAGCGTACTGACTTCCGCCGGAACCGCGGCAATCTCTTCGCACGCCGCCGCAACACCCGGTGAGTAGGCCATCGAAAGGTCATACTGGTTGGCCAGCTGCTTGGTCGGCTGAATCGCCACCTTGCCCGGCTTCGGGTTGCGGTGGTAGAACAGGGCGGCGGTGCGCAGTTGCTCTCCTGGTTTCTTCATCGTTCCTTCTCCTCAGTTTCATCGCGCCAACGCTGGCGTCAATGGGTCGCAGGACGGGCAGCTACCGGCCACCTGCGAGGCGCCGCCGGTGCCTTTCAGCAGGCCTCTTCTTGTTGTCGACCGTTGGTGTGAACCGGACCTGTGGCATAATTACACAAACCCTCCAATCCTTGTAGCACCAACGCCTAGCATGCTGACCGCAACCCCTGCACTGGGCTTGTTTCTCGCCAACCGCGACCGACGCGTCGCATCCGACCGGGCTGGGCAGACGACTCCGGCTTCCGGCCCTTGCGGTTTTGGCTCCGCGCGCGCCGCTCCANNTTTTTTCATCGTTCCTTCTCCTCATTTTCATCGAGCCAACGCTGGCGTCAATGGGTCACCGGACGGACAGCGACGGCCCGCCTGCGAGGTGCCGCCGGAGCCTGTCAGCAGGCCTCTTCTCGTTATCGACCGTTGGTGTCAACCGGACCTGTGGCATAATTACA
>DDUE01000021.1:3281-4484 GCA_002344625.1 Rhodocyclaceae bacterium UBA2346
GACCGCACCCCCTGCACTGGGCTTGTTTCTCGCCAACCGCGACCGACGCGTCGCATCCGACCGGGCTGGGCAGACGACTCCGGCTTCCGGCCGTTGCGGTTTGGCTCCGCGCGCGCCGCTCCACGGTAAGTTCCGCTTCTCTACCTTCATTCGAGAGTGATTACCATGAACCAGACTGTTTCCATCAACGCCCCCGACTACGTCAAACATGAACGCCTGAAGCAATGGGTTGCCGAGATCGCGGCACTCACCGAACCAGCCCGCGTCGTCTGGGCGGACGGTTCGCAGGAGGAGTATGATCGGCTCTGCGCCGAACTGGTCGAGGCCGGCACCTTCACCAAGCTCAAGAAGCGCAAGAACTCGTTCCTGGCCTTCTCGGACCCGTCCGACGTCGCGCGCGTCGAAGACCGCACCTACATCTGCTCCGAGAAGAAGGAGGACGCCGGTCCGACCAACAACTGGGAAGACCCGGCCAAGATGCGCGGCATCCTCAGCGGCCTGTTCAAGGGCTGCATGAAGGGCCGCACGATGTACGTCATCCCCTTCTCGATGGGTCCCATCGGCTCGCCGATCGCCCAGATCGGCATCGAGATCACCGACAGCGCCTATGTCGTGGTCAACATGCGCATCATGACCCGCATGGGCAAGGACGTTTTCCCGGTTCTCGGTACCGACGGCACGTACGTTCCCTGCGTGCACACGATTGGCGCGCCGAAGGAGCCGGGCCAGAAGGATCCGCGCTGGCCGTGCAACCCGACCACCAAGTACATCGTTCATTATCCCGAAACGCGCGAGATCTGGTCCTACGGTTCGGGCTACGGCGGCAATGCCCTGCTCGGCAAGAAGTGCCTGGCCCTGCGCATCGCCTCCAACATGGCGCGTGACGATGGCTGGCTGGCCGAACACATGCTGATCCTCGGCGTCGAGTCTCCGGCCGGCGACAAGCATTACGTCGCTGCCGCCTTCCCGTCCGCCTGCGGCAAGACCAACTTCGCCATGCTGGTGCCACCGCAAAGCCTGAGTGGCTGGAAGATCACCACCATCGGCGACGACATTGCCTGGATCAAGCCGCGCAAGGACAAGGACGGCGTCACTCGCCTCTATGCGATCAACCCTGAGGCCGGCTTCTTCGGCGTCGCCCCGGGTACCAACGACAAGACCAACTTCAACGCCATGGCGTCGCTCGCCGAGAACACCATCTTC
>DDUE01000089.1 GCA_002344625.1 Rhodocyclaceae bacterium UBA2346
GGGGGGGGGGGGTGTTCGTGGGGGCGGCGGGGGGTGGGAAGGGATTCCTGGTGCAGGCGGGCGTGTTTGCCGACCCCGCCAATGCCGAGGCGCTGCGGCGCCGGCTATCGACGCCGGCGCGCAAGGCGACGATACAGGGCAGGGTGATGCTGGGGCCGTACGAGCGGCGCGAAGACGCCGAGGCCGCGCTGGCAAGAGTCCGGAGCGAGCGCAAACTTGCCGGCACGGTCGTCGCGGCGGCGCGATGACGGGCGTAGCACGCCAGCCGCCCGGTTTCGTCCGCGCCAGTTGCGGCGCTGCGGCCATGACCAATGACAGGGTTTACAGGGGGGAGCATTCATGAGAATCGAAAGTCACACGCTGGGCACGATCGAAGTCGCGGACGACAAGGTGATCGAGTTTCCGGAAGGTCTGCCGGGCTTCGAGGGCAGCAAGCGGTTCGCGATGGTGCATGAGGAAGGGAGCGGCACCTCGGTCTTCATGCTGCAAAGCGCCGACGACCCCGCCGTGACGTTTTCGATCACCGTCCCGGAAAACCTGGGCATCAATTACGAATTCTCGCTCACCGACGCCGAGGCCGAAATGCTCGCGCTCGTGCGTCCAGAGGATGCGCTGGTGGCGATCATCGTGCGCAAGGACGACGAGGTTCGATCGCCCGCCAGCGCCGGGCTGAAGGCGAACTTCATGGCGCCGCTGGTGATCAATGTGGCTGCGCGGCGCGGTTTGCAGAAAATCATCAGCAAGCTGGGTTGCGATGTGACGCTGCGCGCCCAGAGCTGAGGTGCGCGGGCGCGGGCCGGCGGCATCAGCGGCCGTCTGGCGCATCCCGGGTCTTTTCGATGCGCCGCGCGAACACCGTCATC
Organism: Rhodocyclaceae bacterium UBA2346; assembly: GCA_002344625.1. GTDB lineage: Bacteria > Pseudomonadota > Gammaproteobacteria > Burkholderiales > Rhodocyclaceae > UBA2357. Next base: position 864 of record DDUE01000089.1, read on the forward strand.
TCCTTCGCGGCCTGCAGGTCGCCCTTGCGCGTGGCGACCGCGATGCCGTGTCGCCAGGCGTCGAGCGCGGCATCGGGCTGGCCGGACTGCAGCAAGGCCTTGCCCAGCGTTTTCCAGGCCGCCGAGTAGTCGGGGTCGAACTCCACGGCCCGGCGAAAGTATGCCGCGGCTTTGAGCGGGTCGTCTGCCAGCCAGGCATTGCCGAGCGAAAAACGCAGCATCGCGCCGTCGCGGGGGCCGTCCAGCAGTTTTTCGAGCGTGGTGATCATCGGTTTCATCGTCGATCCGCACAGGTACAATCTCGCCTCGATTGTGCAGCCAAGAACAGGAGCAAGTCCATGAGTCGTCTCACCATCGCCACCCCTCGCGCGCCGGCCGCGATCGGCACCTATTCGCAGGCGGTCAAGACCGGCAATACCGTGTATGTGTCCGGGCAGATCGGCCTCGACCCGGTCAGCATGGAGATGGCCGAGGGATTCGAGGCACAGACCGTGCGCGTGTTCGAGAATCTCAAGGCGGTGGCCGAGGCGGCTGGCGCCACGCTCGGCGATGCGGTCAAGCTCACGCTCTATCTCACCGACCTGTCGAACTTCGCCAAGGTGAACGAAATCATGGCGCGCTACTTCGCCGAGCCTTATCCCGCGCGTGCCGCGGTCGGGGTGCAGGCCTTGCCTCGCGGCGCGCTCGTCGAGGCGGACGCGGTGCTGGTCCTGGCGTGACCGCCCGCATGCCTGGCCTGGCCGGCTGCGCGGCGTCGCCGCGGTTCGCGATACGGTGAATGCGCCCGGCCACGAACGCTTCGCACGCTTCCGGCGCAACCGCCGCGGCGTCTCGGCGTGACTTTTCCGGGCTTCCGCCCGCCCTGGTCTCGCGGCTGGCCAAGCTCGACCTGCGCCGCGACCAGGATCTCGTGCTGCACCTGCCGCTGCGCTACGAGGACGAGACCCGGCTGACGCCCATCGCCGCCGTGACCGAGGGCGAAGCATTGCAGATCGAGGGCGAAGTGTCTTCCTGCGAGGTGGTGAACAAGCCGCGGCGCCAGTTGCTGGCGCGGATTCGCGACGAATCGGGCGATTTGAGCGCGCGCTGGCTCAGCTTCTATCCTGCGCTGCAGAAACAGTTGCAGCCGGGCGCGCGGGTGCGGTTGTTCGGCGAGGTGCGCTGCGGTTTTTTCGGGGATGAGATGGTGCATCCGCGGGTCCGGGTCGTGGCCGACGACGCGCCGCTGCCCGATTGCCTGACCCCGGTGTACCCGACCACCGCGGGGCTGGCCCAGGCGGCCCTCCGGAAGCTGATCGCGCGCACGCTCGCACGCGTGCCCGAACGTGAACTGCTGCCCGGCGACGTGCGTGCGCGGCTGGCCCTGCCGGGTTTTGCCGAGGCGGTGCGCACCTTGCACCGGCCGCCGCCCGACGTCGACGCCGATGCCTTGGCGGAACGCAGCCATCCGGCCTGGCGGCGAGTGAAGTTCGAGGAACTGCTGGTGCAGCAGATTTCGCTGCGCCGGGCGTACGTCGCACGCCGCCTGAAGACCGCGCCGGAGATTGCTGCGCGGGCACGGCTCACCGTCGCGTTGCTGCAGGCGCTGCCGTTCGAGCTGACCGGCGCGCAGCGTCGCGTGGTGGCCGAGATCGCTGCGGACCTCGCCGCCGCGCACCCGATGCAGCGCCTGCTGCAAGGCGACGTGGGCAGCGGCAAGACCATCGTCGCCGCGCTGGCGATGCTGCAGGCGGTCGAGAACGGATTCCAGGCTGCCCTGATGGCGCCGACCGAGATTCTGGCCGAACAGCACTATCTGAAGCTCAAGGCCTGGCTCGAGCCTTTGGGCGTCGAGGTGGCGTGGCTCTCTGGCAGCCGCAACAAGCGCGCGCGCGCGGCGGAGCTCGCACGGCTGGCCTGCGGCGAGTGCCTGCTCGCGGTCGGCACACATGCGCTCATCGAGGATCCGGTCGCCTTGCCGCGCCTCGGTCTGGTCATCGTCGACGAGCAGCATCGTTTCGGCGTGCGCCAGCGCCTGGCGCTGCGCGAGAAGGCGCATGCCGGCGCGAGCCCGCACCTGCTGATGATGTCGGCAACACCGATTCCGCGCACGCTGGCGATGACGCACTATGCCGACCTCGATGTATCGGTGCTGGACGAACTGCCGCCCGGCCGCACGCCGGTGCGTACCCGGCTGGTGTCGGCGGCGCGCCGCGACCAGGTCATCGCCCGGCTGCGCGAGGCCTGTGCGGGCGGGCGCCAGGCCTACTGGGTGTGCCCGCTGATCGAGGAATCCGAGGCGCTCCAGCTCCAGACCGCGCTCGAAACCTTCGCAGCCTTGACCGCGGCGTTGCCCGCCCTGGCGGTCGGTCTGGTGCATGGGCGCCTCAAACCCGCGGAGAAATCCGCCGCGATGGCGGCCTTCGTGACCGGCGACGTGGATGTGCTGGTCGCGACCACGGTGATCGAAGTCGGCGTCGACGTGCCCAATGCCAGCCTGATGGTGATCGAGCATGCCGAACGCTTCGGACTGGCCCAACTCCACCAGTTGCGCGGACGGGTGGGGCGCGGGGCGGCCGAGTCGGAGTGCATCCTGATGTTCGCGCAGCCGCTCTCGCAGACCGCGCGCGCGCGCTTGAAAGTGATCTTCGAGCACAGCGATGGCTTCGCGATCGCGCGCGAGGATCTGCGCATCCGGGGGCCGGGCGAGTTCGTCGGCGCGCGCCAGAGCGGTGTGCCCTTGCTGCGGCATGCGAGCCTGGAACAGGACGCCGACCTGATCGAGCCGGCGCGCGAGCTGGCCGAGCGATTGCTGTCCGGTGCGCCGCAGGATGCCCAGGCCATCGTCGACCGCTGGTTTGGCGGGCGCGAAGGTTTGCTGCGGGCATGACGGCGATGCGCGCGGGCGCCTGCGCACCCGGGGTTTCGGCAGGCGCGCGCCTGCTCGGTGTTCCCGCCCTGTTATCCTTGGCGGCACGCGTGACGGCCTGCGCCGCCGGTCAGTCCGCGCCACGCGCCATCCGAATCCACTTTCCGCATGCATGAGCTGAGTCTTCCCAAGCGCTGGCTGGCGCGCCCCCCGCGGGCCACGGTGCCGGCGCATCTTCGCCCATGGCTCACCGACCCCGCCTCGCTGACGGCCCGCATCACCGCCCGTTGCCTGCGCTTCCGGGTCATGGTGTTGCGCCAGGCGCTCGACCACCCCCACCCCGACGAGGCCGACTTGTTCGGCTTGCGCCCGCGCAACCTGGTGTGGGTGCGCGAGGTATTGCTGCTCGCGGACGAACGGCCGGTGGTGTTCGCCCGCTCGATTCTGCCGCGCGGGCATGCGAGCGGCACCTGGCACCTTTTTCACCGCATCGGTACCCGGCCGCTCGGGGCGGCCTTGTTCGCCAATCCGGCGATCGTGCGTTCGCCGCTGAGTTCAGCCTGCCTCGACCGGCGCGATGCGCGCTATCATCACGCCCTCGACGCGGCCCGACCCCAGCCCGCGCCCGCGAGGCTGTGGGCACGCCGCTCGGTTTTTCACCTGGAGCACCGAGCCTTGCTGGTTTCGGAGTTCTTCCTGCCGGCCATTTCCGGACTCGACGCATGAGCACTCGCACATCCCGGTCGATTGCCGACCGTTTGCCGCATTACCTGCGCCTGATGCGGCTCGACAAGCCGATCGGCATCCTGCTGCTGCTGTGGCCTACGCTGTGGGCGCTGTGGATCGCCGCCGAGGGCTGGCCGCCGCTCCACATTCTGTTGATCTTCGTGCTCGGCACGGTCTTGATGCGCTCGGCCGGCTGCGTGATCAACGATTTCGCCGATCGCGACTTCGACGGCCATGTCGAGCGCACCCGCCTGCGTCCGCTGGCCACCGGCGCGGTGTCGACGGCCGAGGCGCTGACGCTTGCTGCGGGGCTGGCGCTGACGTCTTTCTTACTGGTGCTGCCGCTCGATCCGCTGGTGTTGTGGCTGTCGCTGCCGGCCGTGTTCCTTGCCGGCAGCTATCCGTTCACCAAGCGGTTCTTCGCGATTCCGCAGGCGTATCTGGGGATTGCGTTCGGATTCGGCATTCCGATGGGGTTTGCCGCGCTGCTGGGCGAGGTCCCCGCGCTCGCCTGGTGGATGCTTCTCGCAAACGTGTTCTGGGCGATCGCCTACGATACCGAATATGCGATGGTCGACCGTTCCGACGACCTCAAGCTGGGTATCAAGAGCGCGGCGATCACCTTTGGCCGGCATGATGTAAGCGCCATCATGATCTGCTACGCGATCGCGTTCGGCCTGCTCGCGATGGTCGGCATCGGCGCCGGGCGTGGGCCGGCGTTCTTCGGCGGGCTCGTGCTTGCCTGCGGTTTCGCGGTCTATCACTACGTGCTGATCAGGGCGCGCGAGCGGACGCGCTGCTTCAAGGCTTTCCTGCACAACAACTGGGTCGGGGCAGTCATCCAGATCGGCTTGATGCTGGACTATGCCTTGTTTCCGTGACACCGCTTGGGTGTCGTGGCCGGCCGGTCGTCGCGCCAGTCCGGCCACCCGCTCCGCGGCGGCTTGCGCACGCCGGCAATCGGCCTATGATCCGGCCTGTCGATCATGATCGCGGGCCACTGTGATCCCATGGCTCGCGCCATGCCCGCCGCCCACTCGTCCAACCCGAACTTGAACCTTCCATCGCCCATGCAGTTCATGACCACGCTTGCCGACGCCTGGCAGCAGCGCAATAGCCTGTTGTGCGTCGGACTCGACCCGGATCCCGCGCGTTTCCCACGCCATCTGATCGGGCGGGACGACGCGATCTTCACCTTCTGTCGCGAAATCGTCGATACCACCGCGGACCTCGTCTGCTGCTTCAAGCCGCAGATCGCGTATTTCGCCGCGCATCGGGCCGAAGACCAGCTCGAAGCGCTGATCGAGCACATTCACGCTCGCCACCCCGGCCTGCCGGTCATCCTCGATGCCAAGCGTGGCGATATCGGCAGCACCGCCGACCAGTACGCGATCGAAGCTTTCGAGCGCTTCGGCGCCGACGCGGTCACGGTGAATCCCTACATGGGGCGCGACTCGGTCGAACCTTACCTGGCCTGGCCGGGCAAGGGGGTGATCCTGTTGTGCCGTACCTCGAATGCGGGCGGCTCCGACCTGCAGTTCCTCGATGTGGGCGGGGGCGAGCGCTTGTTCGAACGGGTGGCGCGGCTGGTCGCCGAGGACTGGAACACCTCCGGCAACTGCGCGCTGGTCGTCGGCGCGACCTTTCCCGATGAAATCGCTCGGGTGCGGCGACTGACCGGTGACATGCCGTTGCTGGTACCCGGCATCGGTGCGCAGGGCGGCGACGTCGAGGCCACGGTCAGGGCCGGATGCACCGCCGATGGTGGCGGGCTGATGATCAACTCGTCGCGCGCGATCATCTACGCCGGCGGCGGTGAAGACTTCGCCACCGCGGCACGCGCAGCGGCGATCGCCACCCGGGATGAGATCAATCGCCATCGACCGGTGCCTGTCCATCGAATCTGAGGCGCCACGCGTGCAACCGTTTGTTGCAATTGCCTGCAATATGCGGTCCAATTTCTAATGTTCTTTCTCCGCTTATCGCGGTAAGTGCCTAAAAAGGGGATATCAGTGCGATTTTCAACCAGTGGCATGCTCAGGGGCCTGATCCTGGCGGGTGCTGCATCGCTGCTTGCAGCGTGTGGTGGCGGAGGCGGCGGTGGGTCGGGCGGCGGAGTCCCCGGCGGACCCACGCCGGCGAACGAGTACGCAATCAACCTGCGCGCTGACCGGGTGGCCCTGCCTGCGAATATCGCCGATGTCGGCCCGGGAATCGGTGTCGATTCACCCTATACCACCACCTTGTACGTGTCGGCATACCGCAAGAACACCAACGATCCGATTCCTGGTGGCGAGGATGTTTTCGCCTGCAATGTCATCCCGACCGGGCTTGAGTATGGAGCGCTGTACTATCTTGACGGAGATCCCGAGCACGAGGTCGAGATCGAAGTGCCGGGCGGAGAGCCGATCAGCGTTCCGGGGGCCTATCGCGCCGTGACGCTCGATGCCAACGCCGGCGGTGCGAGCTTCCATTTTCATGCGGGTTCGAAGGCCGGAACCGCCACGATCACGTGCAGCGTGTTCGACCCGCAGGCGAACAAGAGTGTCGCGACTTCCCTGCAGATCACCGTGGGCAGCTCCACCGGCAAGGCGTCGCAGGTGGTGGCGAACGTGTCGTCGCCGAACTATCTGTATGTTCAAAATGCCAACGGTCCGTCGCAATTGCTGATTCAGGCGCAGATCCTCGACGAGGCCGGCCAGCCGATTCCCGACCCGGCTGCGGGGGTGAACAACCTGTATGCCCGCATCGTGCCGACGGTGGGTGTGGCGGATGATGGGGCCGTTCTGCGCGCGGCGGGCCGAACCGGCAAATCGGTGGTGGCCCGTTCAACCAATGGCCAGGCGCCCTTCACCCTGGTGAGTGGGGGCGCGACCGGGGTGGTGCTGGTCGAGATCCTGACCGACCGCTTCGACAACAACGTCGATAACGGCATGGTCGAAGAGGTGCGGACCCAGTTCGTCGTCCCGGTGGTGCTGAATGTCGGCGGCGACGTGGGTATCGTCACCGATACCAGCTTGCCCGACGCCGTGCTCGGACGATCTTACGCGACCGTGCTGCAGGCCAGCGGGGGCGTTCCGCCGTATTCGTGGACCCTGGTCAGTGGCAGCCGTCTGCCGCGCGGCCTGTCGCTGTCGGCCGATGGCATTGTGAGCGGCACGCCGCTGGAGGCGGGGATCTGGCGCTTCGCGGTGCGCCTGGTCGATTCGAGCACTTTCGCGCAGACGCTGGTCAAGGAGTTCTCGTTGACCGTGACGGCAGAGGGCGGGTCGTTGTCCATCGCAACCAGTGATCTGCCCGCGGGTGTGTTCGGGGTGTACTACGGTGCGGGTCTGAACGCCGAAGGTGGCCTTGCCCCTTACTCCTGGAGCGTAACCGCGCTGCCGTCGGGCCTGGGCTTCAGTTCGCGGACTGGTATCATCAGCGGCACGCCTGGGGTCTCGGGCTCGTTTGCCATCGTTGCCACGGTCACCGATGCGACCGGTACGTCGGTTTCGCGGAACCTGACCCTGGTCATCGATGGTGCGGGCGGTGGCAGTGGTGGTTCGGATTCGACCCCGCCGGCACTGGTGTTCACGATCCCGCCTGCCAATGCGACCAACGTCGAGCGTTGCGGTGAGTTCGTGGTGCGCTTCAATGAAGACATCGACCCGGTCACAGTGAACAACATCACGATGTTCATCCGCCAGGCCGGTGCAGCCACAGTTACGACCCCGGCTGTGACCGTGGTCGATCAGCGCACTTTCTCGATCGCGCTGAGCGGCGCCACTTGCCTGACGGCCAACAATGATCACGAATTGGTGCTGACCAACTCGATTCGCGACGTCGCCGGCAATGCGTTTGCCGGGGCCGTGGTGCCGTTCAGGACGGGGGGCAGCGAGGATACGACCCCCCCCGAGGTGTTGTGGGCGATTCCGCCGGCGGGCGCGACCAATGTAGACCGCTATTCGGACATCGTGGTGCGGTTCAACGAGCCGATGGATCCGGTCACCGTCAACACCAGTACCGCGTATGTACGCTTCAAGGATGGCGGCACGGTTTCGGGTGTCTTTGCCGGGGTGAGAGAGGTGGACAATCAGACCTACGTGCTTCAGCGGTTTGAGGATGGGGGAGTTTTTGTTCCGCTACCCGCGAATACCGCGCTCGAGTTCGTGTTGACCTCGTCCATTCGTGATCTGGCTGGCAATCAACTGGTGCAAACTGTCGTGCCATTTTCGACCGGTGGCACTACGGATACTGCGCCGCCAGAAGTGAGCTACACTATTCCGGCAGATGGTGCGGTCGATGTCAGTCCGAACGCGATCATTCGGGTTGTGTTCAACGAAGGGATGGACACCAACTCGGTCATTCCGGCATCGTTCGCGGTGTATGAACTTGATCAACACAAGAATGTTGTGACCGTTCTGCCCACAGCGTCAGCAGTGATTGCGGAGTCGGATCGTCAGTTCGCGTTTGCGCCAAGGCGGCTGGATGCTGGAACAGAGTTCGTTGGGCTTGAGCCCGGGAAGTGGTACCGAGTGGTGATGTCGACCTCCCCACGTGACCTCGCCGGTAACCAGATATGTGGTATAGGGGGTATTCGCCCTTGCGGTACGCCTGATAATCCGGTTGTGGGTGATGAAATCGGGTATCAGTTCGAGTTTAGGGTTGGGAACCACTCTCCCATCCCATAGCCGATACGGAACCGCAATTCGCCCTTGGCGAGTGCGCCTTACATTCGATAATCTCCCCGCCTGGGAAACCAGGCGGGGATTTTGTTTGTGCGTTTCGTTTGCGCTAGGGTGTGTTCACAATTGAG
>DDUE01000027.1 GCA_002344625.1 Rhodocyclaceae bacterium UBA2346
GGAACCGCGTCGACCGTGCGGCGGTGGCGGGTGCATGCCGGCGGCGGCGTCCGACCCCGTCGGCCGGTGGGTTATTTTGTCGCGGCCAGGTGCGACATTTTGTCTCGGCGTGGCGAACTTGTGGATATCTCCCTGGCGCCAGCATGGGCGTTGCGCCTGTGTCCCGCGATGGCACGGATAGTGCTCGCGGGTTTTCGTTCCGGATGTCGCGCGCCGCTCGAGGCTGGTCGCGACCGGCCGACACCCGCATCGGCCCGCCACCGCGCGAATCTTCCGGCAAAAAACACGCGAGGAGGGTTCATGCAGATCAACAGACGCCAGTTCTTCAAGATTTCGACCGCCGGGCTCGGCGCCTCCAGCCTCGCCGCGCTCGGTATGGCGCCGGCCGTGGCCCAGGCCGACGTGCGCCAGTTCAAGCTGTCGCGCGCCAAGGAAACGCGCAACAACTGTACCTACTGTTCGGTGGGCTGTGGCATCTTGATGTACAGCCTGGGCGACGGCGCCAAGAACGTCAAGGCGAAGATCTTCCACATCGAGGGCGACCCGGATCATCCGGTCAGCCGTGGTTCGCTCTGTCCCAAGGGGTCGGGGCTGATCGACTACATCCACAGCGAACAGCGCCTGCGATACCCCGAAGTGCGCGAGCCCGGCACCAACGAATGGAAGCGCATCACCTGGGACGAGGCCAATACGCGCATCGCCCGCCTGCTCAAGGACGACCGCGACGCCAACTTCATCGAACGCAACGAGAAGGGCGAGCTGGTCAACCGCTGGCTGAGCTCGGGCATGCTGGCCTCGTCGGCGGCGAGCAACGAAACCGGCGTCCTCGACTTCAAGTTCGCGCGTGCGCTGGGCATGGTCGGCATGGATTGCCAGGCGCGCCTGTGCCACGGCCCCACCGTGTCGGCGCTGGCGCCGTCGTTCGGCCGTGGCGCGATGACCAACCATTGGGTGGATATTAAGAACGCCAACGTGATCCTGGTGATGGGCGGCAACCCCGCCGAGGCCCATCCGGTCGGCTTCAAGTGGGCGGTCGAGGCCAAGGTGCGCAACAAGGCCACGATGATGGTGGTCGATCCGCGCTTCAGCCGCACCGCGGCGGTGGCGGACATGTACTCGCCGATCCGCGCCGGCTCGGATGCCGCGTTCCTGATGGGCCTGGTCAATTACCTGCTCAGCCACGACAAGATCCACCACGAGTACGTCAGGGCGTATACCAACGCGACCCTGATCGTGCGCGAGGACTTCTATTTCGAAGACGGCCTGTTCAGCGGTTTCAATGCCGACAAGAAGGTGTACGACAAATCGTCGTGGACCTACGAAGTCGGCCCGGACGGTTACGCGCTGCGCGACGAGACGCTGACCCACCCGCGCTGCGTGCTCAACCTGCTGCGCAAGCATGTCGAGCGCTACACCCCGGAAACGGTGAGTTCGCTGTGCGGCACGCCCAAGGAAGACTTTCTGAAGATCGCCGGGATCATGGCCGGCACCTGTGTGCCGGACCGCACCGCGACCATCCTGTATGCGCTGGGCTGGACCCACCATACCGCCGGTGCGCAGATCATTCGCGGCGCGGCGATGATCCAGCTGCTGCTGGGCAACATCGGCATGCCCGGCGGCGGGGTGAACGCGCTGCGCGGCCACTCCAACATCCAGGGCTATACCGACCTGGGCCTGCTGTCGGTGCGCCTGCCGGGCTACATGAACCTGCCGCAGGACGGCCAGCAGACGCTGCAGGGCTATCTGGCCGACATCACGCCGCAGGCCGATCTGCCCGGCCAGGTCAATTTCTGGAAGAACACGCCCAAGTTCTTCGTCAGCCTGATGAAGAACCTGTGGGGCGAACACGCCACGCAAGCGAACGACTGGGGTTTCCACTGGCTGCCCAAGTGGGACCGCAGCTACGACATGCTGGCTTACTTCGACCTGATGTACCACGGCAAGGTCAACGGCTACATCGCCCAGGGTTTCAACCCGATCGCGGCGATGCCGGACTCGGGCAAGGTCCGCGATGCGCTGTCCAAGCTCAAGTTCCTGGTGGTGATCGATCCGCTGCAGACCGAGACCTCGACCTTCTGGCAGAACCACGGCGAGTTCAACGATGTCGATCCGTCCGCGATCCAGACCACGGTGTTCCGCCTGCCGTCGTCCTGTTTCGCAGAGGAAGAAGGCACCATCGTCAACTCCGGGCGCTGGCTGCAGTGGCACTGGGCCGGCCAGGCGCCGCCGTTCGAAGCCCGCCACGACGGCAAGATTCTCGGCAACATCTTCATGAAGCTGCGCGAGCTGTACCAGACCGAAGGCGGCGCCTGTCCCGAGCAGGTGCTCAACATGAACTGGGACTACCACGACCCCTTCGACCCTCATCCCGAGGAGGTCGCCAAGGAGGCCAATGGCTATGCGCTGGCCGACCTCTACGACGACGGCGGCAAGCTGATCGCGAAGAAGGGCGAGCTGCTGTCCGACTTCGGCCAGTTGCGCGACGACGGCAGCACCGCCAGCTATTGCTGGATCTTCGCCGGTTCGTGGACCGAGGCGGGCAACCAGATGGCCCGGCGCGACAACACCGACACCGGGCTGGGCAACACGCCCGGGTGGTCCTGGGCCTGGCCGGCCAACCGCCGCATTCTCTACAACCGCGCCTCGATGGACCCGTCGGGCAAGCCATGGGACCCCAAGCGCCAGCTGCTGCACTGGGACGGCAAGCGCTGGAGCGGCGCCGACGTGCCCGACTACCCGGCCGGCTCGCCGCCCAACAGCGGCGTCAATCCGTTCATCATGCTGCCGGAAGGCCTGGGGCGCCTGTTCTCGGGCAAGGGCCTGAACGACGGCCCCTTCCCCGAACACTACGAGCCGGCCGAAAGCCCGCTCGCCGCCAACCCGCTGCACCCGAACGTCAGCACCAACCCGGTGGCGCGCGTGTTCGCGGCCGATGCCGCGCGGCTGGGCACGCGCGACCAGTTTCCGTATGTGGCCACCACCTACTCGATCACCGAGATGTTCCGCCACTGGACCAAGCACGCGCTGCTGAATGCCATCGTGCAGCCCGAGCAGTTCGTCGAGATCAGCGAGAAGCTGGCCGCCAGAAAAGGCATCCTCGCCGGCGACGTGGTGAAGGTGTCGAGCCGGCGCGGCTTCATCCGCGGCAAGGCGGTGGTCACCAAGCGGGTGATGACGTTGCAGGTGGACGGCCAGGAGCTCGAGCAAATCGGCATTCCCTGTCACTGGGGCTTCGAGGGCAGCACCCGCAAGGGTTTCCTGGCCAACACCCTCAGCCCCGGCATCGGTGATGCCAACGCGCAGACGCCGGAATTCAAGGCCTTCCTGGTCAACGTCGAGAAGGTTTGAGGGAGCACACCATGTCCATGCAATCACAAGACATCATCCAGCGCTCCGCCACCTCCGCGCTGACGCCCGCGCCGCAGGTGCGCGACCACAAGCTCGAAGTGGCCAAGCTCATCGACGTCACCACCTGTATCGGCTGCAAGGCCTGCCAGGTGGCCTGTTCGGAGTGGAACGACATCCGCGACGAGGTCGGGATCAACTTCGGCGTCTACGACAACCCGGCCGACCTCTCGGCCAAGACCTGGACGCTGATGCGCTTCACCGAGCACGAGGAGGACGGCCGTCTGCAGTGGCTGATCCGCAAGGACGGCTGCATGCACTGCGCCGATCCGGGCTGTCTCAAGGCCTGTCCGGCGCCGGGCGCGATCATCCAGTACGCCAACGGCATCGTCGATTTCATCTCCGACAAGTGCATCGGCTGCGGCTACTGCATCGCCGGCTGTCCGTTCAACATCCCGCGCATCAACAAGGACGACAACAAGGCCTACAAATGCACCTTGTGCTCCGACCGTGTCGCGGTCGGGCAGGCGCCGTCGTGCGTCAAGAGCTGTCCGACCGGTGCGATCCAGTTCGGCACCAAGGAAGACATGAAGCAGTTCGCGTCCGAGCGCATCGTCGACCTCAAGTCGCGCGGTTTCGACAACGCCGGCCTGTACGACCCCGAAGGCGTGGGCGGCACCCATGTGATGTACGTGCTGCACCATGCCGACCAGCCGTCGCTGTACGCCGGCCTGCCGGAAAACCCGATGATCGCGGCGACCGTCAACCTGTGGAAGGGCTTGCTCAAGCCGCTGGCCACCGTCGGCATCGCCGCCGCCGGGCTGTTCGGCTTCTTCCACTACATCACCGTCGGCCCCAACCGCGCCGACGACGAGGAAGAGGCCCACGACGAGAACGAAACGGAGGTGACCAAATGACGGACAAGAAAGAAAAGCTGATCCAGCGCTACTCCGCCGGCGAGCGCATCAACCACTGGATCGTCGCCTGGTGTTTCATCCTGCTGGCGATCTCGGGGCTGGCGTTCTTCTACCCGGCCTTCTTCTGGCTCACCGGGGTGTTCGGCACGCCGCAACTGGCGCGCATCCTGCACCCGTTCATCGGCGTGGTGATGTTCTTAGCCTTCGCCCGCCAGTTCTTCCGCTACTGGCATCACAACTTCATCGACAAGGAAGACGTGAAGTGGATGAAGGCGGTCGGTGAGGTCATGAAGGGCAACGAGGTCGGCGACATCGGTCGCTACAACGGCGGGCAGAAAGGCATGTTCTGGCTGATGTGCGTCTGCATGGCGATGCTGCTGGTCACCGGTCTGATCGCTTGGCGCGAGTATTTCGCCGGCTACTTCCCGATCGAGGTGGTGCGCCTGGCGCTGCTGCTGCATGCCGCCAGCGCGATCATGCTGATCGCCGGCATCATCGTGCACGTCTATGCCGCGCTGTGGGTCAAGGGCACGATCCGTGCGATGGTGGAGGGCGTCGTCACCCATGCCTGGGCGAAGAAGCACCACCCGCGCTGGTACCGTGAAATGACCGGCCGCGATTGACCGGCAGTCACCGATCCACCTTGCCGGGGCCTGCGCCCATGCTGCCGATGCCTGCCTGTCCGCTGCCGGCCGAGTCCGACTTCGATCCGGCCGACTGGCCGACCGCGCGCAGCCTGCCGGTCAGCCGCGTCGCGGTGGGGCGGGGGGCGTGCGAGGATGTGGATGAGGTGGTCGAGGAAGTGCCGGTGGCGCTGGTGTTCAACGGCATCTCGCATGCGGTGATGCTCGCGTCGCCGGCGGATCTCGAAGACTTCGCACTCGGTTTCGCGTTGAGCGAGAGCATCGTCGCCGATGCCGCCGAAGTGTTCGACCGCGAGGTGTTCGCGCGGGCCGCCGGGCTGGAGGTGAGGCTGGAGATCGCCGCGCGGCGCTTTCTCGAACTCAAGGCGCGCCGCCGCGCGCTGGTCGGGCGTACCGGCTGCGGCCTCTGCGGTGTCGATAGCCTGGCCGAGTTCGAACGTGCCTTGCCGGTGCTGCCCGGCGGGCTGCGCGTCGCGGTCGACGGGCTGCGGCAGGCGCTGGCAGATCGGAAGAGCACACGCCTGCACTCC
>DDUE01000073.1 GCA_002344625.1 Rhodocyclaceae bacterium UBA2346
CCCGCTCTCCTTCGCCCAACGCCTGCCGCCCCGCCCCAGTCACGGCCATGAACGGATCGGCGGAACGCGCCGAAACCGCATCGGCGCGCCGCAGGCCCGGCGGCAGTGCGAGCGCGACGACCTCTCCCAGCGGCTCATGGTAATAGCGGGCGACGAAGGCGACCAGCTCCAGCCAGTCCGCCGGCAGCGGCGACACTTCGCGCTGAATGTGGCGTACATGCTTGAGCCGGCTCACGTCGATCTCGGCATGGGCCGGCAACGCAACGATTACGCCGCTCTTCTCACCACGGCCGAACGGCACTCTGACACACCGCCCCAGATCCTGTGGCGACGCATCTTCCGCCATATAATCAAACAGTTGCGGAATCGGAACCGGTAGTGCGACGCGTACGATAACCATTCGGAATCTGGTCTATATCGAATAAATCAATATTTTCAAATGGTTAAAGATGATATTTGATGTCATCCGGGGGAAGATTCACTAAGTGCGCGCGCCCAAATCCTTCTCCCTGCTTGTCCACAAAATCTGTGGATAACTTTGTGCATCAAGTGGGAAAAACCGCCTCAAACCAGCATGGAACAAGCGCTTGTGTCACTCTGCCTTAACATGAGGCACATTTATTTTCATTTAAAATCAGTTATTTATGAAAATAACACGCTCAATGGGGCAAAACCGCCCGTTCTGGGGCATCATTCAGGCCGATGTGTATAAGTCAAGCCTTTTTCGCGGATTCAGCGCTTGACAAACACGATTCGAAGAAGATGCAACGGTCTCATCCACACAGCTTCGCAGCTATCATGAAACAGCGCCACCTGTAACGCGGCCGAAACCCGCCGGCCGGTAACGCCGCCTGCCGCGACCGCATTCACACCGCCGCGCGCAAGCTGCGGCTATGCGAATGAACGGTATCGACCAGCACCGAAACCGCTTCGGGCGCCGTGAACTGCGAGATCCCGTGTCCGAGATTGAACACATGGCCAGGGTTGGGGCCGAACTGATCGAGGACACGCCGGGCTTCGGTGGCGATGACTTCCTTTGCACCGAACAAAATCGAGGGGTCGAGATTGCCCTGCAGCGCGACGCGATCGCCGACCCGTGCGCGGGCGCGCCCGATATCCATGGTCCAGTCGAGCCCGACCGCATCGGCCCCGATCGCAGCAATGCTCTCCAGCCACAAACCCCCGCCCTTGGTGAACACGATGCTGGGCACCCGCCGGCCTTCGCGTTCCGTGATCAAGCCGGAAACGACCTGCTGCATGTAGGGCAGTGAAAACTCATGGTAGGCGGCTTCGGACAACACCCCGCCCCACGAGTCGAACACCATCACCGCTTGTGCGCCGGATTCGATCTGGGCATTCAGGTAGGCGGTCACGGCCCGCGCGGTGACCTCGAGAATGTGGTGCAGCAGGTCGGGACGCGAATAGGCGAGCGTCTTGATGCGGCGGTAGTCCGACGACGACGCGCCTTCCACCATGTAGCAGGCGAGGGTCCACGGGCTGCCGGAAAAGCCGATCAAGGGCACGCTGTTGTCGAGCGCGCGCCGGATCACCGATACGGCGTCCATCACGTATTGCAGCTCGGCATGCGGATCGGGGCAGGCCAGATTGCGGATCTCCCACTCGTCGCGCAGCGGACGCTCGAAGCGCGGCCCTTCGCCCTCTGCAAAGTACAGCCCCAGCCCCATCGCGTCGGGCACGGTCAGGATGTCCGAAAAGAGGATCGCGGCATCGAGCTTGTAGCGCGCCAGCGGCTGCAGCGTCACTTCGCAGGCGAGGTCGGGATTCTTGCACAGGTCGAGAAAGCTGCCTGCACGCCGACGGGTCTCGCAATACTCGGGCAGGTAACGCCCGGCCTGGCGCATCAGCCAGACCGGCGTGTAGTCGGTGGGTTGGCGCAGCAGCGCGCGCAGGAAGGTGTCGTTGCGTAAACGGGTCACGGTGGCATCCTTGGATTTGTGAGCGAAACCAAACCGCGATTATCCCGCTTTTCGGCCCGGCTGCCGACCGCGCGCACGCCCCCCCTTCAACGCCGCCAGAAAACCGGGGTCAGCACCACCAGCAGGGTGAAGATCTCGAGACGCCCGAGGATCATCGTGAATGCCAGGAGCCAGGTCTGAAACCCGCTGAACCCGGCGTAGTTCGCCGCCGGCCCGACGGCGCCCAGACCCGGGCCGGTGTTGTTGAGGCAGGCGACGACCGCCGAAAATGCGGTGATCAGGTCGACGCCGGTGGCGGTCATCACGAGCGTCAGTGACACGATCGACACCATGTACATGAAGCTGAACCCGAGCACGGCGTGCAGAATGCTCTCCGAAACCGGCTTGCCGCCCAGCCGCACCGGCTGCACCGCATGCGGGTGCAGGGAGCGGATGATCTCGCGATACACCTGTTTGTAGAGGATGATCGCCCTCATCATCTTGATGCCGCCACCGGTCGACCCGGAGCAGGCCAGGAAACTGCCGAGGAACAGCACCCAGACCTGGGCGAACATGGGCCATAACGTGTAGTCGTAGGTCGAAAGACCGAGGGAGGTCGAGATCGACACGACATGGAAGGACACGTAGCGCAGGGTGGTCAGCACGTCGCTGTGGACAGTGTGCTGCATCAGAAAGAGCGTGAGCAGGACCACGCTCAAGACCAGCACCGAAAAGTAGAACGGGATTTCCGGGTCGTGGAGATACGGCTTGAGGCTGCGCCTGACCAGCGCCAGGTAGTGCGTGGCGTAGTTGAGCCCGGCGAGCAGCGCGAACACCATCACGATGAGTTCGATTTCGATGCTGTTGAAATACTGCAGCGAAGCGTCCTTGCTCGAGAAGCCGCCCAGGCCGGTCACGGTGAATGCATGAATGAGCGCGTCCCAGCCATCCATGCCTGCCGCCCACAGGCTGAAGCCGCAGGCGACGGTCAGCAGCAGGTAGGTCAGCCACAAGCCCTTCGCGGTTTCCGCGATTCGCGGCGTGAGGCTGGATTCCTTCATCGGCGTCGGCACTTCCGCCTTGAACAACTGGCGTCCGCCGATGCCGAGCAGCGGCAGGATGGCGACCACCAGCACGATCACCCCCATGCCACCGATCCAGTGCATGAAGGTGCGCCACAGATTGATCGAGATCGGCAGGCTGTCGATATCGGTCAACACCGTCGCGCCGGTCGCGGTGAGCCCCGACACCGCTTCGAAGTATGCGTCGGTAAAGCTCAGCTCCGGCAGGTAGCCGCGCAGCGGCAGCGTGCCGAAAACCGGCGTCACGATCCATGTCAGCGCCACCAGCAGAAAACCGTCGCTCAGGCGCAGGTCGCGCCGCCGCCCGCGCGTGAGCAACCACAGCACGAGGCCGCACCCCACCGTCACCACGATGGCGATGTCGTAGGCGACGGCGGCGCCATCATCCAGATAGAAGGAGACCGCGAGCGGAAAGGCCATCAGCAGGCCGAATATCATCAGGATGAGCCCGAGCGCGTTCAGTACCGGGTAGGAATGGCGCATGTCAGAAGAAACCGAAGCCGACCTGGAACAGCTTCTCGACCTGGCGCACCAGGCGCTTGTGGGTACAGAAGACGATCACATGATCGCCGGACTCGACCACAGTATCGTGATGGGGCATGATCACCTGCCTGCGCAGTATCTTGCCATCCGGCTTGCGCACTTCGCGCACGATCGCACCGATCGTGGCCCCGTTGGGCAGCGCGACATGATCGATGGTGCGGCCGACCACCTTCGAATCCTTGGCACTGCCGTGCGCGATGATCTCGAGTGCCTCGGCAGCGCCGCGGCGCAGGCTATGCACCGCCACCACGTCGCCCAGCCGCACATGCGCAAGCAGCGAGCCGATCGAAGTCTGGGCCGGCGAGATCGCGATATCGATCGGCCCGCCCTGGACCAGATCGACGTACGAACGACGATTGATCAGTGCCAGGGTACGGCGCGCGCCCATGCGCTTGGCGAGCGAGGCCGACATGATGTTGTTTTCGTCGTCGTTGGTGAGCGCCACGAACAGGTCGGTCTCGTCGATGCCCTCGTTCTCGAGCAGCTTCTCGTCGGTCGCGTCGCCGCGCAACACCAGCGCCCGGTCGAGATGGGTGGCCAGCATGTCGGCCCGACGCTTGTTGGTTTCGAGCACCTTCACGTTGTAATCATGCTCGATCGAGCGCGCCAGCCGGAAACCGATATTGCCACCGCCCGCGATCAGGATGCGCCGGGTCGGCTGATCCGAGCGTCGCAATTCGCGCATCACCTGCCGGATGTGCACCGTCGCTGCCAGGCAGAAGACCTCATCACCCGGCATCACCATGGTATCGCCCTCGGGGATGATCGCGTCGCCGCTACGGTAGATCGCTGCGATGCGCACATCGACATTGGGCATGTGGTACTTGAGTGCCTTAAGCGGATGCCCCACCAGGGGACCGCCCTCGAACGCCCGTACCGCGATCAGGCTGAGCGCGCCGCCGGCAAATTCCAGCACCTGCAGCGCCTCGGGAAACGAGATCAGCAGGCGGATGTGGTCGGTCACGATCTGCTCCGGGCAGATCGAAAAGTCGACCGCGAACTTGTCTTCGCCAAGCAGCTCCGGATGTTCGACGAAATCGCCCGAACGCAGGCGTGCGATCCGGGTCGGCAGGTTGAACACCGCCTTGGCCACCAGGCAGGCGCACAAGTTGGTCTGGTCGGACTGGGTCACCGCGATCAACAGATCGGCATCTTCCGCGCCCGCCTCGCTCAGTACCGACGGTGAGGCACCGTTGCCCAATACGGTGCGTAACTCGAGCCGGTCGCGCAGGATGTCGAGGCATTCGGCGCCGGTATCGACCAGGGTAATGTCGTTGGCTTCCGAAACCAGGTTTTCGGCCACCGATGCACCAACCTGCCCTGCGCCGAGGATGATGATCTTCAACTTGATTACGCCGTTCGTTGATGGTTCGCCGATTCTACGCCGATGCCGACGGCGGCCGAAGACAGCTGTGACGGAAATGCAACCATACCGTGCGGTGCTCGCGACTAGCGTCGGGGGCGCATCGCCATGAAGGCGTCCATGTGAAAGCGCCGCTGCTCGGCCACGTAGGTGTATCGCGTTCCGACCGGACAGGCTCGACGGGCGAGGCAGCCCTGGTCCGGGCACACGGCTTGCGCGCCGTGCAGATGCGCGACACAGACTTCGAGATCGTAGCCTCGATCTCCGAAAGCGCCGACCGGACAGGCATCGAGACACGGTTTCGCCGCACAGCCCAAGCAGGGCGAACCGACATCCAGCCGGACGGTGCCTGTTGCAGGCGGCTCGGCGAACACCAGCGCAAACCGGTAGGCGTGCCACAACCCGAAGCGGGCATGAATGAGCACCGCCAACGGCGAAACCGCGGTCTCGCCACAGCGCCCGGCCCAGCTCTGGAACGGCCAGTACGGCGGCCCATCGAACGGGTACACCACGCCCGCCCCGAGGTGCTCGGCCAGCGCCGCGCCGACCCGGCGGCTCCAGCGGTCGAGCGGGTCCGGCCGTCCGTCGCTGAACTCGGGTGAGACCGAAAAACCGGGCCACAACGACGATCCGATGTTGCCGACCAATACGATGCCCGCAGCCGGACGCTCTCCCGGGAGCGTTGGCAAGCCGTCGGCGGGCTCGGCCGGACAGCACCCGAGCGGATGCAAGCCCAGCGGCGCCATGGCCGCCGCGATCCGCGCGAGATTCATCTGCGGCTTTCGCGCCACTGCCTGCCCGGCGCGCCGGGGTTTCCCGGGCGGGTCGCCGACGACCCGTTCACTCTTCGCTGCGCCGCCCCGCCTGCAGACCGAGCTGCTTGAGTTTGCGGTAGAGGTGGGTGCGCTCGAGGCCGCACTTCTCGGCGATGCGGGTCATGTTGTTGCCCTCCAGACGCAGGTGGTGTTCGAAGTAGAGGCGTTCGAATGCTTCGCGCGCATCACGCAGCGGTTGATCGAGGGTAACGCTGTAACAGCTATCCACCGGCGGCGGCAGTACCCGTCTGACATCGGCGAGGCTGATCTCCTCCTCGAGGGTGCCGAGGGCCAGCGACTTCACCGCCGCGCGCAGTTCGAGAAAGCCGCCTGGCCAGCTCTGGGTGCGCAGGGCATTCAACGCTGCGCTCGAGAGCCGCCGCCGCGAAACCTCCCCCGCCTCCACCAGATGGAGCAGCAACTGGGTGGCCAGTTCCGGCACGTCTTCCTGCACATCTGCGATGGTGGGGGGCGCGAGGCTGACCTCGAACAGACGGGCGACCAAACCCTCCTCCCATCCATCCGCCAACAGGTTTTCGGCCGTGCTCTCGGTCGCCGCGACCAGATGTTGATTGAAGCGGTCGAGCCGTTCGAGCGCGAAGGCGAGATTCTTCTGTTGAGTGCGGCTCAGGCGCGCCAATTCGGGAACGAACAGAATGCCGCCGTGGCTGGCCTGGAGCTGCTTGATGTCGAGCGGCTGTGTCACCAGCGAGACGTCGAGCCACGGCCCGCTTTCGGCGTGCACGCTGCGCGCCGCCAACTCGGCCAGGCTGCCGGTGCCGACCCGTAGCAGCAATACCCGCGACTTCTCGGCGATCTGCTGCAGACGGCGGCGCAAGTCGCGCAGGGGTACGGAGCGGGTGAACGCGGCCAGCGTCAGCGGCGACGGTTCGCCCGGCGCCGAGGGGCGCTGCAGGCCACGTTTGACTGCGGATAGCAGTTTCTGCAGCGCGATCGGTTTTTCCAGATAATCGATCGCACCGATGCGGGTCGCTTCGACCGCGGTGTCGATCGTGCCATGCCCCGACATCATCACCACCGGCATGGTGAGCTGTCCGTTCGCGGACCATTCCTTGAGCAGGGTGATCCCGTCGGTATCCGGCATCCAGATGTCCAGCAGTACCAGATCGGGGCGTTTCGCGTTTCGCGAGGCACGCGCCGATGCCGCATTCTCTGCGACGATAATGTCGTGACCTTCGTCACGCAGGATCTCGGACAGCAGCTCTCTGATACCGACTTCGTCGTCAACGATAAGAATGTTAGCCATATGTCCCTGTCACTGGTCGGAGCTCGAAAGCCGTAGACGGATTCGAATCTCGGCGCCCCCGTTGTCGCGGTTGAGCAGACGGACGTCTCCGCCGTGTTCATCGATGATTTTCTTGACGATCGCAAGACCCAGTCCCGTACCACGGCTCTTGGTCGTGAAGTAGGGTTCGAAGGCGCGCGCCAAGAGTTCCGGCGGGAAGCCCGGCCCGTTGTCGCGAATCGTCAAGGTGGCCCGATCACCGTCATGCCGGGTTTCAATCTGTATCTCGCCCTGCTCGGTGTCGGACAAGGCATCTTCGGCATTCTGCAGCAGATTATGGATGATCTGCCTGATCTGTGCCGCATCACCCAGCACCGGGGGCACATCGCCGCCGAGATCCACGCGGATGCGAACCCTGGAGCCTTCGTACAAATGCAAGACCTCGGGAATGAGGTCATTGAGCGAAAGCCGCCCGAGCGAGGGATTGGGCAGTTTCGCATAGTCGCGAAACGCATTCACCAGGTTTTTCATCGCTTCGACCTGATTCACGATCGTGCGGGTCGAGCGCTCGAGCACCTCGCGCCCGTCGACATCCAGCCGGTCGGAAAGCTTGTACGCCAGACGCTCGGCCGAAAGCTGGATCGGGGTGAGCGGATTCTTGATCTCGTGTGCCAGCCGCCGCGCCACTTCCGCCCATGCGGCGGTACGCTGGGCGATCAGCAGCCGCGAGATATCGTCGAACACCACGACCATGCCGCCACCGGTCGCGATCGGCAGGCGGGCACCGTGGATCAGCAGCGTCTGCGGGGCACTGTCGTGGCGGGCGACCTCGAGCTGTTCGTGCCAATCGCCCTCATGTTCGCCGAACCCCTTCAACAAGGCATCGCGAAACTGCGCATGGTTTGGCCATTCGCTCAGCGAAAAATCCTCGAACCCCTCGAGTTCGTCGCGCAGGATATCGGTCGCGCCACGGTTCGCGGCGCGCAGATAACCCTCGGTATCGAACGCAAGCACCCCGGTCGACAGGTGGGCCAGCACGCTTTCGAGGTAGGCGCGATTTGCTTCGACTTCGCTGCGGCTCTCTTCGGCCTGACCGCGGGCATCGAGCAGTTGCCGGATCATCTGGTTGAACGACAGGATCAACACCCCGAGCTCATCGCGGGCGGGCAGCGCCTGACGGGGGCTCAGATCACCCTGCGCGACCGCCTGTGTTCCTTCGGCCAGGATCAGCAAGGGCGCCGCCAGGCGCCGGGCCAGCACGAAGGCGAAGGCCATCGCAGCCAAGAGTGCCAGCAGCAAGGTGAGCGTGAGCGTGAGCGAATAGATTCTGCTGAGCCCCTTGCGCCCCAGCACCAGCTGCTGGTATTCCCGATGCGCCTCCTGAACCGCGTCGACGTGCCGGGCGAAGGTCTCGGGCACCGGCTGGGTCAGCTGCAGATAGGCAGGCTCCGACAGCGATGCGCGCGAAGTGACCGGCACCACCACCCGGATCAGCAAACCATCGCCCGGACGGCTGTCGACGATCCGGAACAGCTGTGCCTGACGCGCCTGACGCATCTGGGCCTGGGTCGGCAACTCCGGCAGAAGGGTGCTCGCACCGTCGGTGACGGTGGCGAGAATCTGGCCATTCGCCGCGATCAGGGTTGCGCTGGCGACGCCCGCCTGATCACGCATCCGGTTGAGATGGGTGGACGAAACGACGGCGAGCTCGCCGAGCTCGAACGCGAGTTCGTGCGCCTTGTCGCTCACCTGCGAAACCAGATAGTCGAGCGCATTCTGACCCAGTGCGACCCCGCCTTCGAGGGCCCGGTCCACCCGCACATCGAACCACGAGTCGATGCTGCGCACGACGAACTGCAGCGAAACCGCGTACACGATCACACCGGGCACCAGGGCCATCAACCCGAACATCAACATCAGGCGAAACTTGAGCCGCGAGCCGAAGACATGGGCACGGTAGTCGCGCCACAGCCGCCGCAACTGAATCCCCACCAGCGCGGCCAGACCAACCGCCACCGCGCCGTTGAGTGCAAGCAAGAACGGATAGGCCCCCGCGAACAGATCGGTGTTGGCACTCGCGGAGGTCAGCAGGAACAGCGAGATCGCTGCGATCGCGGCAAGAATGACCAGCGCGATCCGCTTCATCGAATCGCCCCGGCCAGGAAGGTCCAGGTCATCCAGTCGGTGGCGAGATTCCAGTCCCTGCTGCCGATTGCGGTCACCTGGAACGGCTTGGGCAACATGGCCGTATCGTGGCGAAAGCGCAAAGCTGCGTTGTACGACACACCGGCCTGCAGCGCATCCGGACTCGCCACTTTCCAGTTGCGGATTCGCGACATGGTTCGGATCGCCTCATCGATCGTATCGAAGCTGCGATGCAGCGTGCCGATGCTCAGGCGGTAGCTGCGGGTGATGGTGTGATAGACCAGGCGGTACTCGATCGTGCGCTCGACCACGTCGCGGTTCAACCAGTACCAGCGTGGCTGTTCGATCTGGAATTCCGCGATGAAATGCAGGGGCACACCGCGATTGACCACTTCGATCAAGCGCGCGTTGAGCTTCAGGTCGATGTCCGCATTGACGACGTAACCCTCCTCGGTGAGCACGATTTCGGCGTACTGGATCTCGGATTCCGCAACGGCCATCGTGTTCAGCGCGAAGCAGAACATCAGCGTCAGGAACAGGCGGAACGACCTAATCATGCTTCTGTACGAGCGCGTAGAAAAAACCGTCATTCTCGCTGCTCGGCAACACGTAAGCCCCCGGCCCATCGTCCAGAGGCAAACGCCGGGCGTCAGCATGACGTCCGCAGAAGCGCTCGATCTGCCGCGTGTTTTCTTCGTCGAACACCGAGCAGGTCACGTAGAGCATTTTTCCCCCGGGTTTCAGGGTTGGCCACAGCGCATCGAGAATCCTGCGTTGCTGAGCCGCAAAGCGCGCGATGTCTTCGGGCCGGCGCAGCCACTTGATATCGGGATGGCGACGCACGGCACCCGAGGCCGAGCACGGCACGTCGGCAAGAATCCGGTCGAAGGGCGTGCCGTCCCACCAGGATTCGACCGCGGCCGCGTCGGCGTTGAGCAGCTGTTTAGCAACGAGACCCAGGCGTTCGAGATTGGCACGAATCCGCCCGATGCGGTTCGGATCGAGTTCGAGCGCGCAGAGTGCGACATCCGCACGTTCGAGCATATGTGCCGTCTTCCCGCCAGGCGCCGCGCATGCGTCCAACACCCGCTGTCCGTCGTCGAGATCGAGGCTGGGCGCTGCCCACTGCGCCCCCGCGTCCTGCACCGACAACCAGCCTTCGGCAAATCCGGGCAAGCTCGATACCGGCTGCGGCTGGCGTAGCAGAAGCGCCCCGTTGGGCTGGACGCGGTATTCGATATGCGCGGCAGCCAAGGCCTCGAGCGTGCGCGTTCGGTCGTGGCAACGGTTGAGTCGCAGGCTCATCGGCGGCCGCTGATTGCCGGCATCCAGTATTTGCTCCCAGGCGTCTGGATGGTCGGCACGCACCCGCTCGACCCACCAGTGGGGGTGTGCATATCGCGCTGCCGGGTCGCGTGCGATTGCTTGATCGAACTCTTCACGCCTGCGCACGGCGTTGCGCAACACTCCATTCACCACGCCTCGCAAACCGGGTGCCAGACTCGCGCAAGCGCTCACCGCCTGGTCAACAATCGTATGCGCATGCTCGGGACGAGTTCGCAGGCGGTGGAGCGCCACCAACAAGATCGCGTGAAGTTCGGTCGGCAGGGGTTTGTGCAACAGCTTGTTCAGCACCAGATCGCCACGGCCGTAGTCGCGCAGACAACCGGCACTCATATCTCGCACCGCACCCCGGACTTGATCCGGCCAAGCCAAGAGGCGGGCCTGCTCTTCGAAGGCATCGGCAAGACTATTCCCTTCCACCACCTTGGCCACCAATTGGGCCGATTGCAGAAGGGCGTATGCAAGGCTTGTTACCTCAAGCTTGGGGCGTACGCCCGACGTCCGCTTTGGTTCAAGTTGAGGCACGTACATTCATCCACTTGTATATTTGAATGTGATCGCGGGAATACCACGATTCCGGAATGAACACATTGTAGCGCCTCACCTCTTAAGAACTCCGTTGAAACGTCGTCGTGCGTGTCCGTTTCAACACCAGCCTGCTTGGGCAATGGTCGCGGATTCGAGGCTTTCGGTTTGTTTCACGTGAAACAAGACTTCGTCGCTGCGATCGTCATCGCCCTTTCACCCTGCCCGAATCAAATCGTAGGCCATCTTCAACACCAGAGCGCTGACAACAAACAGGAACATCTTCCTTACGAATCCGGCCCCATGCCGAATCGCCATTCTCGAACCGAGAATGGCGCCACTCAGATTGGCAACAGCCATCATCGCGCCGAGCAACCACATCATTTCAACGTTAATCGCAAAGTAGCTGATAGCCGCCAGATTGGTAGCCACGTTCAGTATCTTCGCCGTGACCGACGCCTTGAGAAAATCCATTTGCAGAAAGCGCACGAACAAAAAGATGAAGAAACTGCCCGTGCCCGGCCCGAAGAAACCGTCGTAAAAACCGATACCACCGCCTATCGTAACTACCTTGAAGATATCGCTGCTGGTCTGTCGCGACTCGATTCCAATCGTTCCAAAATCTTTCTTAATGAACGTATAAATCGCCACCAGAATCAACAGGGCTAGTATGAATGGCCGTATCAGATCCGGTGGCAGATACGTCACCACCTTAGCCCCGTACCAAGACCCCACCAGTGCCGCGAACGCACCAGGCAAAGCGAGCCGCCACGGCACGCGGACCCGGCGTGCATACTGTATCGCCGCGCTGCTGGTACCGACGATACTTGCCAGCTTGTTGGTGCCGAACAGCGTGGCTGGCGCAGTTGCAGGAAATGCGGCCAACAAAGCAGGCGTTTGAATCAGCCCACCGCCGCCAACCACCGCATCGACATAACCCGCCCCGAACGCTGCAAGCGCAAGGAAAACGTAGACAAGTTCGACATCATTCATCACGAATCAATAGCCCTTTCAGCCAGCCCTGCCGCTCATCAACAAACTGTTTCACGTGGAACACAGCATCTGATCATCACACAGCAGATCGCCGAAGCAAACCGCTCAGCATTGCTTCCCTCATACATCAAAATCGTGACATGAACAGTTCGGCAAGCGGTAACACCGAGGTCCGCATGACCCACGCGTACTTACCTAGCCATTTGGTCTCACCAACAATTAGTGCCATCTCAAGATTCGCCGGAAGACAACGGCGAACAGCTATCCCGGAACTCCACCTCACTTCCCGATACAGAAGGATTTTTTAAGGCCTATCCTGTTGATTATAAATAATATTTATTGATGTTCTTGGCGTGCTTGGACCTATTCTTGGACCCAAAGCCGATGTGTGTCTCTTGATGGACGTACATGGCTCTTCTTGGACGATCCATGTTCTGCCTACGCTGATGAAGTGCGCTGGCCGACGCCTCTTGTCTTGCCATCAACGCCCACTAACTGCTGCTGGACCATTTTCCTACCTTCTGTCGCAGAACGCCAAGGATGCTTTGATCTGTTCCAGCTCAAACAATACGGGTAGCGCGCAGTTCGGATTGTTTGCGGCGGCAGCGGTAATGCTGGGGTGAGATGGCGGCTCCTTTGGCCATGTGGCTGATACCGACAGGAGCCTTGCCATGTCACATCAACCTTCAGATATCATCACCCCGAAAGCCTTGTTGCTGGATGAGCGGCTGACGCCGCTGGAGCGCAATGCCTGGCTGACGTTCCGTGCGCTGGCTAGCAGCGACGGCACCGTGGTCCTCAGCTACGACGCGCTACGCAAATACCTGCCCAGCGCACCGGGCAGCAAGCAGGCGGCCCTTGAAACAGTGTCCAGGGCTGTACTTTGCCTGCGGCTGTCCACCTGGATTGCCCTGGTCGAATACCGTCGCAACCCCATGACCGGCTTCTCCATGGCCAGCCGTTATGCCGTGCGCAATCAACCGCTGACTTTCGTCGACGCATGTCTGGAAGACGACGATTACCTGCCGTTGCTCGAACGGGCACTCAGCCATAGCAGTGCGACGATTCGCCAGTTGGCTCGGTCCATCCTCGACGAGGCTATGCGTCAGCCTGATGCTTTGGAGAGGTTGCCTGCTGCAGCGAGGGAATGCATCGAACAGTTGCGGGGCAATGACGATGACCATGATCCAGGTGGCCCAAGTGGGTCAACGCCACCCGACGATCGCAGTCCCATCACGAACAGGCCCGTCGAAGCTAGGCAGGACATTCCGAAGTCCGCACCCGCATCCACTGCAACAGTACGTACTGTAGAAAAAGAAGTATTAAAAGAAGTACATACGTACCTGCCACAGTCCGAAGTGCAAGTGTCCGGGACAGCTTTGCCGATCCGCTTCCGGCAACTGCCGCAGGATCAACAGCAAATCCTTATGGCGCGTCTCAGGGGCCTGGCGTTGGAGCAACGCCAGGCCGTGCTGGCGGAATGGGACGCGCGCTGCGCCTCGGGTGCTGTGCATAACGCCATTGCCTACCTGTACGGGCTGATCAAGAAGGCGGTGAACGGGATGTTCAAGCTGTGGGCCGCGCGCAAACCTGCTCCGCATCAAACGCCTGCAACAGCAGCCAGTGGATTGCAGGTCTCGCCGCCTGCAGCCTCTGCATTGTCTGATGTCCCAGCCGTCAAACCGGCCTCTCGCGACGTGGTGGAGCAGTCCTTGGCGCAGATTCGGCAAATCCTGCAGCCGTCCGCAAAATCGGTTGGACAGATCATTGAGAGCATGGCGGGCAGTGGCGTGCTGCCTACTCGGATCAAAGGGGCGCACGTTGCAGGAATGCCTGGGTCGCTTGGTGCAACGTAAGGTATGACATTACACTTGATGTTCGGCTAGACCGCGCTGTCGTTGGTCTCTATCACGTGGAGGTACCACGCCATGTCCATGCACAATCCACCGCATCCCGGCGAGTCCCTGCGCGAGGATGTGTTGCCCGCTATTGGCCTGAGCATCACCGCCCTGGCCGAGCACCTGGGTTACTCCCGTGGCCAACTCTCCACTGTGCTAGGGTGTGTTCACAATTGAGGTGATCCGCGTCAAGCCAACCAGATATAGGCGCAAGCCAGGTTGATCATGGACATGAAGT
>DDUE01000071.1 GCA_002344625.1 Rhodocyclaceae bacterium UBA2346
CGACAACTATCTTGACGCGCTCCGGGTGCGGGCCTGCATCCGTTACAAGCACTACAGCATACGAACCGAGCGGGCCTATGTCCATTGGACTCGCGTATTCATTCGCCAGCAGGGTATGCGCCATCCACGCGACATGGGCACGGCCGAGGTTGAGGCATTTTTGACCTGGCTGGCGAATGAACGCTCCGTCGCGCCGTCCACGCACAATCAGGCGCTGTCGGCGTTGCTTTTTCTGTACAAGGAAGTGCTCGGCGTCGATCTGCCATGGATGAAGGAAATTGGCCGGCCGAAGAAGCGCAAGCGCGTGCCGGTGGTGTTGTCGCGGCCCGAAGTGGCGCGCTTGCTGCAGGGGCTCGATGGCGTCGAAGGCAATCTTGCACGGCTGCTGTACGGAACGGGGATGCGCTTGATGGAAGCGCTGCGGCTACGGGCGAAGGATGTCGATTTCGATCGCAACGAGATCATTGTGCGTGAGGGCAAGGGCGGCAAGGACAGGCGGGTGATGCTGCCCGATTCGTTGCGTGATGCGCTACGGCGTCAACTGGATCAAGCTCACGGCCGATGGGAGGCAGATCGCTTGAACGAGATGCCGGCGGTATGGATGCCCGATGCCTTGGCGCGCAAGTATCCGCGCGCCGGCTTGTCGTGGGCGTGGTTTTGGGTCTGGCCCTCTGAACGGCTTTCGACCGACCCAGCAAGCGGAATCTCCAGGCGCCATCACCTTCATGAACAGCGCCTGCAACGGGCGATACGCCACGCAGCCGAACAGGCGCGCCTGCACAAACCCGTCAGCGTTCATACACTGCGCCATTCCTTCGCCACCCATTTGCTGGAAAACGGCTACGACATCCGCACGGTGCAGGAGCTGCTCGGCCATGCCGACGTGTCGACCACGATGATCTACACCCATGTGTTGAACAAAGGCGGGCGTGGGGTGGCGAGCCCGCTGGACCAGCTTTGACCTCAGGTTTGCTTGAGCCCGGAATACCCGTTGCCTGTACGATCTTCAGATGTTACTTTAGTGACACCGTAACTTGGAACCCGGTGATGAGCACAACCTCGTTGAAACTTCCGGACGACGTGAAGCAGCTTGCAGTTGCAGCGGCAAGGCACCAAGGGCTTACGCCTCATGCGTTCATGGTCGAGGCGATCCGTGCTGCCGCAGTTGCTGCGGAAAAGCGGGCGGCCTTTGTTGCCGATGCGCTTGCGTCGCGGGCTGAAACGCTTGAGTCCGGAGAAGGCTATTCGGCCGCTGAGGTCCATGCCTACATTCGGGCACGCGCAGGTGGAAAGGTCGTTTCCAGGCCAGAGGCCAAGTCTTGGCGCGACTGATTTATGCCCAGCGGGCACTTTCGGACCTTGAACGGCTAACGGATTTCCTCCTCGACACCGAACCGGCCATGGCGTTGGAAACGGTCGAGTTGATTGCGGAAGCGGTGCAGATTCTCGAGCACCATCCGCTCATCGGGCGCCCTACCGAGCAGGGCATGCGAGAGTTGGTCATATCGCGCGGCCGGACTGGCTATCTCGCGCTATACAGCCATAACGAGACACATGACGTGGTGTTGATTTTCGCAATCCGACATCAGCGCGAAGCAGGCCACACGCTGGAATGAAAGGTGCATCGCCCGCACTGCCTTCGAGCAGCCGGGCGAACGTACCCTTACAACAACGGCGCCAGCCATCTGCGTGCGGCATCCACATTCATGCCGGTGCGCGCGGCCCAGTCCTCCAGTTGATCCTGGCCGATCTTGCTGATGGCGAAGTAATGGCTTTCCGGGTGCGCGATGTAGAAGCCGGCAACGCTCGCGGCCGGCGTCATGGCCATGGATTCGGTGAGATTCATGCCCGCATTGACCGGGGCGTCGAGCAACTGGAACAGCGCGGCCTTCACCGTGTGGTCCGGGCAGGCCGGGTAGCCGGGGGCGGGGCGGATGCCGCGGTAGCGCTCCTTGATCAGCGCGGCATTGTCGAGCGCCTCGGCGGCAGCATAGCCCCAGTATTCCTTGCGCACCCGCTCGTGCAGCCATTCGGCGGTGGCTTCGGCGAAGCGGTCGGCGAGGCTCTTGAGCATGATGGCGTGGTAATCGTCGTGCGCAGCCTCGAACTCGGCGAGCTTGTGCTCGATGCCAATGCCGGCGGTGACGGCGAAAGCGCCGCACCAGTCGCGCACGCCGCTCGCCCCCGGTGCGATGAAATCGGCCAGGCACCAGTGCGGCTTGCCGGCCGGGCGTTCGTGCTGCTGGCGCAGGCCGAACCAGGTCATCAGCGCCTCGCTGCGCGATTCGTCGGCATAGAACACGATGTCGTCGCCAGCGCTGTTGGCCGCAAACAGGCCGAACACCGCTTTCGCCTGCACCCATTCCTGGGCGATCAGGTCTTCGAGCATGTGCTGCGCATCGTGAAAGACGTTGCGCGCGGTTTCGCCGACGACGGCGTCTTCGAGGATCTGCGGATAGCTGCCGGCGAGATCCCAGGTCTGGAAGAACGGCCCCCAATCGATGTAGTCGCGCAGTTCGGCCAGCTCGACGTCGAACGCCATCACGCCCAGCGTATTCGGCTCGAACGGCGCATAGGCGGGATCGGCGAGCGGGTCGAAGGCGTTGGCGCGGGCGGCCGGCAGCGGCACCAGTTGCACGCCCTTCTTGTTGGCGTGCTGGGCGCGGATCTTGTCGTAGTCCTGGGCGAGTTGGGCGCGAAAGGCATCGGCCCCGCCTTCGGACAGCAGCGCGGTGACCACACCGACCGCGCGCGACGCATCCGGCACATACACCACCGGGCGGTCGTAATGCGGGGCGATCTTGATCGCGGTGTGGGCGCGGCTGGTGGTGGCGCCGCCGATCAACAGCGGCAGCTCGAAGCCCTGGCGCTGCATTTCGGCGGCGACATGGCTCATCTCCTCGAGCGAGGGCGTGATCAGGCCCGACAGGCCGATCGCCTGCGCGCCGTGTTCGCGCGCGGCGTGCAGGATCTTTTCGCACGGCACCATCACGCCCAGGTCGATGACTTCGTAGCCGTTGCAGCCGAGCACGACGCCGACGATGTTCTTGCCGATGTCGTGCACATCGCCCTTGACCGTGGCGACCACGATGCGGCCCTTGTTGGTGGCGCCAGTGCGCAGCTTTTCGGCCTCGATGTAGGGAATCAGGTGCGCGACCGCCTGCTTCATGACCCGCGCCGATTTCACCACCTGGGGCAGGAACATNNCAGGAACATCTTGCCCGCGCCGAAGAGGTCGCCGACCACGCTCATGCCGGCCATCAGCGGGCCCTCGATGACCGTCAGCGGCGGCTTGCCCTCGGCCTCGAGCTTGGCGCGCACCTCCTCGGTGTCGGCAACGACGAACTCGGTGATGCCCTTGACCAGCGCGTGGCTCAGGCGCGCCTCCACCGACCACGCGCGCCAGGCGAGGTCCTGCGTGGACTCCTTGGCCTGGCCCTTCACCGTCTGCGCCAGCTCGACCAGCGCCTCGCCGGCCCCGGGCTTGCGGTTCATCACCACGTCCTCGACCTTGTCGCGCAGCACCGGGTCGAGCTCGTCATNNTTCACCACCTGGGGCAGGAACATCTTGCCCGCGCCGAAGAGGTCGCCGACCACGCTCATGCCGTCCATCAGCGGGCCTTCGATCACCGCCAGCGGCGGTTTGCCCTCGGCCTCGAGCTTGGCCCGCACCAGCTCGGTGTCGGCCACCACATAGTCATTGATGCCCTTGACCAACGCGTGCGACAGCCGCTGCTCGACCGGCCATTCGCGCCACGCCAGATCGGGCCCGGTGTCGCGCGCCTTGCCCTTGACCGACTGCGCCATCTCGACCAGCGCGTCGCCGGGGTTGTGGCCGGATGCGGGCTTGCGGTTGAGCACCACGTCCTCGACCTTTTCGAGCAGGTCCGGCGCGAGGTCGTCATACACGCCCAGCTGGCCGGCGTTGACGATACCCATCGTGAGCCCGGCGCGCACCGCGTGGTACAGGAACACCGTGTGAATGGCCTCGCGCACCGGGTCGTTGCCGCGGAAGCTGAAGCTCACGTTCGACACCCCGCCGGAGGTCTTGGCATAGGGCAGGTTGTGCTTGATCCACGCCACCGCCTCGATGAAATCGACGGCGTAGTTGTTGTGCTCTTCGATGCCGGTCGCGATCGCGAAGATGTTGGGGTCGAAGATGATGTCTTCGGGCGGGAAGCCCACCCCGCCGTCTTCCGGGCTGGCCGTCAGCAGCGCGTAGGCGCGCGCGCAGATCTCGGTCTTGCGCGCGTAGGTGTCGGCCTGGCCCTGCTCGTCGAAGGCCATCACGATCACCGCCGCGCCATACTGGCGGCACAGCCGCGCCTGGCGCAGGAACTCGGCCTCGCCTTCCTTCATCGAGATCGAGTTGACCACGCCCTTGCCCTGGATGCACTTCAGGCCGGCCTCGATCACCTCCCACTTCGACGAATCGAGCATGATCGGCACCCGCGAGATGTCCGGCTCCGACGCGATGAGCTTGCAGAAACGCTCCATCGCGGCCTTGGAATCGAGCATCGCCTCGTCCATGTTGATGTCGATGATCTGCGCGCCGTTCTCGACCTGCTGGCGCGCGACGGCCAGGGCGTCGTCGAAGCGCCCTTCCAGGATCATCTTGGCGAACACCCGCGAGCCGGTCACGTTGGTGCGCTCGCCGACGTTGACGAACAGGCTGTCGGCGCCCACGTTGAAGGGCTCGAGGCCCGACAGGCGCATCTTCTTGGCGAGCACCGGGATCGCGCGCGGACGCACGCCGGCGACGACCTCGGCGATCGCGGCGATATGCGCCGGGGTGGTGCCGCAACAGCCGCCGACGATGTTCAACAGCCCCGCGCGCGCCCACTCGCCGATGTCGGTCGCGAGTTGCTCGGGGGTTTCGTCGTAGCCGGTGGGCGACAAGGGATTGGGCAGACCCGCGTTCGGGTGCGCCGACACCTGGGTGTCGCAGACGTTGGCGAGTTCCTCGACGTACTGGCGCAACTCTTTCGCGCCGAGCGCGCAGTTGAGCCCGAACGAGATCGGCCGCGCATGCGCGAGCGAGTTCCAGAAGGCCTCGGCGGTCTGGCCCGACAGGGTGCGCCCCGACGCGTCGGTGATGGTGCCGGAGATCATCACCGGCAGGCGCCGGCCGAGGTCGGCGAACAGTTTCTCGACCGCGAACACCGCGACCTTGGCGTTGAGGGTGTCGAACACCGTCTCGATCAGCAGCAGGTCGGCCCCGCCTTCGATCAGCCCGCGCGCCGAGTCGTAGTAGTCGTCGAGCAGCGCCTCGAAAGTGATGTTGCGGTAGCCGGGATCGTTCACGTCCGGCGAGATCGACAGGGTGCGCGAGGTCGGACCGAGCACGCCGGCACAGAAACGCGGCTTGCCGGGTGTTTTCGCGCTGTACTCGTCGCACAGCTCGCGCGCCAGGCGCGCGCCGACCACGTTGAGCTCGTAGGCGATCGACTCCAACCCGTATTCCGCCTGCGACACCCGCGTGCCGTTGAAGGTATTGGTCTCGATGATGTCCGCGCCCGCCTCAAGGTAGGCGCGATGGATGCCGACGATCACCTCCGGACGGGTCAGCACCAGCAGGTCGTTGTTGCCCTTGAGGTCGCGCGCATGGGCGATGAAACGCTCGCCGCGATAGTCGCGCTCCGACAGCGTGTGCTGCTGGATCATCGTGCCCATTGCGCCGTCGAGCACGAGAATGCGCTCGGACATCAGGGCGGTGAGTTCGGTGCTACGGTCGGGCTGCATGGATCGATCCTCGGGGTGGCCTGGCGGGCGCCACAAAAGCAAACGGCGCGGCAAACCGGCTGGGGTCTGCGAGCGCCGTTGATCGGTTGCCGAGCCTGGCCCGCGTGAATATCGGGTCGCAGCGCTCCTCGGCAAGCCGCGGATTTTACGGACTTGTTGCAGGGCTGTCGATACCGAACCCCTCGCCCGAGCCGGCTCACCAATAGTGAAAACCCATGAACGGATGCGGCCATCCCCAACCGGTGCCCCAATAAGGCCCCCGGCCGCGGCCGACACCGTACCCGAAGAGCCAGCCGCGATCGGACGTGATCTCGCTGATGCTGGTCCGCACCACCTTGCCGTCGATGAAGTGCACGTTGAAGCGGGTCGCCATCACGGCCGGCCATTCGTTGGGAATGCTCCAGTCCCAGACTTCCTCGCGCGAAAGCGAGAAGCGTTGGATCGACCGCTCGCGCCCGAGCATTCGACGCACTTCGTCAACCGTCAGACCGGGCCGCACCCGGGCACGGCTGACGGCGCTCAGGGCGTCGAGCTGCTCGATCACCTGGCCGCCGGGGTCGAGCGTGAACATCCACGCGGTCACCCCGAAAGGCTGGGTCGAATACTCGAAGGTGCGGGTGCCGTCCGGGTTATCCCAGATCGCCGTCGGCTCGCCGCGCGTGGCGCGCACGTCGGCCTCGTCGACCAGCGGGCGCGGCGGCGCGAATGCGGCACATCCGGTCAGCAACGCGCACAACGAGACCACCATCAGGGTTCGCAATGAAAACATCACACCCTCCTCGGCGCCGGGCGGTCGCGACCATCAGGGCGACAGGCGCTCGCTCGTCCAACGGCCATCCGCCTGCAGACGATAGGCGATACGGTCGTGCAGGCGGGAAGCACGGCCTTGCCAAAATTCCCAGTAATCCGGCCGGAGGCGATAGCCGCCCCAGTGCGGCGGGCGCGGCGGCGCGAGGCCGAAGCGCAGGCCGTATTCGGCCGCGCGCGCCACGATCACGGCGCGATTGGGCAGCACCTCGCTCTGGTTCGACGCCCAGGCGCCCAGGCGATGATTGAGCGGACGACTGGCAAAATAACGATCGGACTCCTCGTCCGACACTTTCTCGACCGACCCTTCGATACGCACGACGCGTTCGAGCTCCACCCAGTGGAACTGCAGCGCCGCATGAGGGTGGACTGCAAGCTCCCTGCCCTTGCGGCTGAGGTAATTGGTGTACCAGACGATGCCGCGCTCGTCGAAATCCTTGATCAGCACCGGCCGGGTCGACGGGCGACCGTCCGCGCCGACGGTCGCCACCGTCATCGCGTTGGGCTCGGGCACGCGCTTCGCGAGCGCCTCGTCGAACCAGACGCGAAACTGGCGGGTCGGCTCGGACGCGATCTCGTGCTCTTCCAGGCTGCCTTGCTCATAACTCTTGCGCAGATCGGCAAGCGACGGGTCGCTCATGCACATGCTCCAGGATGGTTTGAATCGGGCCTCACACCTATTCTACGTCGCGCCCGCGCGCACGGCATGGCCGTCGTGAGCGCGGCGGGCCCCGTCCCCACCGGCTATGCCGCGCGCCGCCCCCACACGATGAACAGCGCCAGGCCGCCGAGCATGAACAGCGCCATCCCGATCGCGAGCGACAGCGGCGAGCCCCACAGCAGCGGCGCCACCAGACCGGCCGTGACCGCGTTGGTGCCCACCTGGGCAAAACTCTGGCAGCTCGACGCCAGCCCGCGCCGATCGGGAAACAGATCCAGCGCCAGCAGCGTCAGGCTGGGCATCGCCAGCGCCATGCCGCAGTTGTAGAGCGCGACCGGCAGCACCGACCAGGGTAACCCGGGCGCCATCAGCGACGCATGGCCGATGTTGATCGCCGCGGCCACCAGCATGATCGCAAACCCGGCATGGATGGTCCGACGCGCGCTCCAGCGGCCGGCCACGCGGCCGGACAGCATCGAGCCGAACGTGAGCCCCGCCACCGCGGGGATGAAAAGCCATGCGAACTGGGTCTCGGCCAGCCCCAGATGATCCATCAGGAACACCGGCGCCGACAGGACGTAGATGAAGAAACCGTTGAAGTTCATCGCGGTCGCCCCCACCAGCAGCAAAAACGCCACGCTCGCGACCACCTTGAGATAGGCGCGGCCTAGCTTGACCGGATGCAGCGAATGCCGCGCTTCCGGCGCCAGCGTCTCGGGCAGAAAGCGCCAGGTCAGCCAGGTCAGCACGGCCGCGAACAGCGCCAGGAACACGAATATCGAACGCCAGCCGGCGAGCGCCAGCAGCGCGCCCCCGACCATCGGCGCCACCGCCGGCGCAATGCCGAAGATCATCATCACCCGCGACATGGCCCGCTGAGCCTGCGCCCCATCGAAGACATCGCGTATCACGGCCCGCCCGACGATCATGCCGGCCCCGCCGGCGAGCCCCTGCAACCCGCGCCCCAGCCACAGCCACTCGATGCTGCGGGCCGCCGCGCACACCAGCGATGCCAGCGCGAACAGCGCGGTGGCGACGATGATCACCTTGCGCCGCCCGAACCGGTCGGACAAGGCGCCGTGCCACAGCGCCATCGCGGCGAACGTCGCCATGTAGATCGTCAGCGTCTGCTGCACTTCGAGCTGCGATGCCGACAGCGCCGCGGCCATCGCGTGAAACGCCGGCAGGTAGGTGTCGATCGCGAACGGACCGATCGCGGCCAGGCCGGCCAGGAGGAACGAAAGTCGGGGTGAAGACGCGGGCATGAGCCTCTCTTGTAAGATGCCGTGATCGCACCATTATGGTGCCACCGACATCAGGACGGTGCGAGGCTTCGCCGATACTGGATCGCCTCTGCGACATGGGCCGCGCCGACCGTGTCGGCACCGCCCAGATCGGCGATTGTACGGGCAAGCTTGAGAATCCGGTGATAGGCCCGCGCCGACAACCTGAGCCGCTCGATCGCCTGCCCCAGCAGCGCCTGCCCCTTCGCATCCAGCGCGCAGTTGCCATCCACCAGCGCGGGCGCCATCTGGCTGTTGGGCACCCCCTGGCGAGCACGCTGACGCGCCCAGGCGCGCTCGACCCGCTCGCGCACGACGGCCGACGTCTCGCCGGGAAGACGCCCCTGCAGCTCGGCCGGATCGAGCAAGGGCACTTCGATCACCACATCCATGCGATCGAGCAAAGGACCGGAAATGCGCCCGCGGTAACGCCGGATCTGCTCGGCACTGCAATGGCAGCGCGAATCCGGCGCGCCGAAGTATCCGCACGGACACGGGTTCATCGCCGCGATCAGCTGGAAGCGGGCCGGAAACTCGGCCCGGCCACGCGCTCGCGAAACCGTTATCCGCCCGGTTTCGAGCGGTTCGCGCAAGGCCTCGAGCACCCTGCGGTCGAACTCCGGCAACTCGTCGAGGAACAGCACGCCGTGATGCGCCAGGCTGATCTCGCCCGGCCGCGGGTTTGCACCGCCGCCCACGAGCGCCGGACCGGAGGCCGAATGATGGGGCGCACGAAATGGCCGCAAACCCCAGACCGAGGGATCGAAGCTGCCCTCGACCGACCGGATCGACGCCACCTCGAGCGCCTCGTCGTCGCGCAGCGCGGGCAACAGGCCGGGCAGGCGCTGCGCCAGCATCGACTTGCCGGTGCCCGGCGGGCCGAACATCAGGAGCGAATGGCCGCCGGCCGCGGCGACTTCGAGCGCGCGCCGCGCAAACGCCTGGCCTTTCACGTCGGCCAAGTCGGGCAAGCGTTGCAGCGCGCTTTCGACCGGCACCGGCACATGCGGCGCGATGCGGTGATGGCCGTTGAGATGCGCGCACACTTCGAGCAGGCTCGCGGCCGGCAGGATGGTCGTCTGCCCTGCCAGCGCGGCTTCGGCGGCGTTGCCGGCCGGCACGACCAATGCCCGGCCCGTTGCACGCAGCGCCAGCGACATGCCCAATGCGCCGCGCACCGCGCGCAACGAACCGTCGAGCGACAATTCGCCGGCGAACTCGTGTGCGCCGAGGGCCGCCGCATCCACCTGGCCCGATGCCGCCAGGATACCCAGCGCGATCGGCAGGTCGAAGCGCCCGCCTTCCTTGGGCAGATCGGCCGGCGCCAGGTTTACCGTGATGCGGCGTTGGGGAAATTCGAACCGGGAGGTCGCGATGGCGGCCCGCACCCGATCACGCGCTTCGCGGACCTCCACCTCCGGCAGGCCCACCAGGTTGAAAGCAGGCAAACCGTTTGCCAGGTGGGCTTCGACGATGACCTCGGGGGCGCTCAGGCCGACCAGGGCGCGAGTGCGAACGATCGCGAGCGACATGCTGGACCTCCACGGCTGCAAGGCGTCCAGTGTAACCGCATCGATGCATTCGAGATATTCCGAGAGGGTGGCGAGGGGCGTCCCCGTCACCCCGACCGGCGCGTGCGGGTCAGCGCGCCTCGCCGCCCTGGCTCAGGCGCGCGACTTCGGCCTCGAGCGCGGCGACGCGCTCCTCGACCTCCTGCAGCTTCATGCGCGCATGCGCCAGCATCTCGCGCTGCAGATCGAATTCTTCGCGGGTGACCAGGTCGAGCTTGCCGAACGCGCTCCCCATCAATGCCTTGACGTTCTTCTCGATGTCCTTGGCCGGGCTGTTCGCGGCCAGCTCGCTCAGCTTGGCCCCAATCTCGTCGAAAAAGCGCGGAGCGCTCATCACACACCTCCTGATTGAATTTGCCCTGATTGTAGTCGGTTTCGATCCGGGCCGGCGCCCCGCCCCCCTGTCGTCGCACGGCCGATGCACCACAATGATGCACGCAGCCCGCGACCATACCATCGCGCCGGCACGCCGGCCCCCGAGCCTGGCGCGCATGACAAGTGTTTCGCCGGCCCGCCTCCGCCTGGCACAGAACATGCACCGTGGGCGTCGTGAAACCATCGGCGCGCCTCGCTCCACGCG
This sequence comes from Rhodocyclaceae bacterium UBA2346, assembly GCA_002344625.1. GTDB lineage: Bacteria > Pseudomonadota > Gammaproteobacteria > Burkholderiales > Rhodocyclaceae > UBA2357. The sequence continues at coordinate 10,645 of DDUE01000071.1, forward strand.
CAGCGCGCCGCCCCATCGCCATTCATTCCCAGCCAGGTCAGGAGCAGCGCATGCAATTGGTCACCGCCATCATCAAACCCTTCAAGCTCGACGAGGTCCGCGAGGCCCTCTCGGTCATCGGCGTGCAGGGCGTCACCGTGACCGAGGTGAAAGGATTCGGACGACAAAAGGGTCATACGGAGCTGTATCGCGGTGCCGAATACCAGGTCGACTTTCTGCCCAAGGTGAAGATCGAGGTCGCCGTGCCCACCCCGATCCTCGATCGCGTCGTCGAGATGATCGGCAAACACGCGGCAACCGGCCGCATCGGCGATGGCAAGATGCTGGTGATCGGGCTGGAACAGGCGATCCGGATTCGCACCGGCGACACCGGCCCCGACGTACTCTGACGCGGGCGCTCACCCGCCAACCGGGCAGCAAAACCGGAACGGTCCCTCTCCTCGCCGTTTCGGCCGACGGACACCCCCGGGTGTCCGTCACCCCCTTCAGCGTGCCGCGTTCGCGAACGCCAGATCGATCTGCTCGCGCAGGGCGGCATAGTCGAGCGTGACCGGAAACTGCGGATAATCGCGCACCACGCTTGCGGGCGGATGGAAGAGGATGCCGCCATGCGCCTCGCCCAGCATCGCAAGATCGTTGTACGAGTCGCCGGCCGCGACCACGGTGAAGTTGAGTTCCTTGAAGCGCCTGACCGCCTCCTGCTTCTGATTGGGCATGCGCAGGTGGTAGTTCACCAGATAGCCTTGCCGGTCCGCCTCGAGGCTGTGACAGAACAGCGTCGGCCAGCCGAGTTGCTGCATCAGCGGCTTGGCGAACTCGTAAAAGGTGTCGGACAGGATCACGACCTGGTAGTGGCTGCGCAGTGCGTCGAGAAAGGCGCGCGCGCCCGGCATCGGCCCCATCTCGGCAATCACCGCTTGGATGTCCGGCAACCCGAGCTTGTGGCGCGCCAGGATGTCGAGCCGGTACTTCATCAGGACGTCGTAGTCGGGCTCGTCGCGGGTCGTGCGCCGCAATTCGGCGATCCCCGTACGTGCCGCAAATTCGATCCAGATTTCCGGAACCAATACGCCTTCGAGGTCGAGACAGACAATTTGCACGGACGCGCCCTTTGATCAGGTTGAAAAGAGCGCGGATTCTAACACTTAAGCCCGACTGCCTTGCGCCGCGGCACGCGCCGGTGGGCGTTGATGAAATGCTCCGCGACCCTGAACAGGCCGATCAGGATTGCCGCCATCAGCAGGTAGAGGAAACCGGCCAGCAGGAAGAACTCCATGTTCATGTAGGTGCGCGCGATCACGTTGCGGGTGGCCCCCATCAGGTCGAGCAGGGTAATGGTCGAGGCCAGTGCGCTCCCCTTGAGCATCAGGATGACCTCGTTCCCATAGGCGGGCAGGATGATGCCGAACGCACGCGGCAGGATGATCTTGCGATACTGCGTGGCGCGCGGCAGCCCGAGCGAGCGCGCGGCCTCGATCTCGCCGCGCGGCACCGCGAGAATGGCACCGCGCAACAGCTCGGCGGAATACGCCGCGGTGTTCAGGCTGAACGCGATGATCGCGCACCAGTAGGGCTGCGACAGCACTTCGGTCCAGAGCCAGCCGGTGTCGCGCAGGCCCTCGAACTGCGACAGACCGTAGTAGACCAGAAAGATCTGCACCAGCAGCGGCGTGCCGCGAAAGAAGAAGATGTAGCCGTAGGCCGGCATCCACAGCCAGGGGTTGTGGGTGATGCGCATCAACGCGATCGGAAGGGCGATCACGAGCCCGACCACGCCGGAAAACACGATCAGCTCCAGCGTCAGCCCCACGCCCTCCAGAATGCGCGGCAGGTAGCGCGCGTACGCCGTCCACGGCTCCGCGCCGCCGGCAAGCGTCTGCAGCCATTCGGAGAGCATCACGATGAGCTCGCTCATGCGCGCGCCCCCAGGTAACCACGGTTCGCCCAGCGCTCGAGCCGCTGGATCACCTGCATCGAGATGATGGTGAGCACGAGGTAGATGCCGGCCGCGGCCATGTAGAAGGTGAACGGCAGCTTGGTGAAGCCGGCGGCGACGTAGGCCTGGCGCATCAGATCTTCGAGGCCGACCACCGACACCAGCGCGGTATCCTTGAGCAGCACCAGGAACAGATTTCCCAGGCCCGGCAGCGCGATCCGCCACAGCTGCGGCAGCACGATGCGCCGGAAGGTGTCCCAGCGCCTCATCCCCAGCGCCACAGCCGCCTCGCGCTGGCCCTTGGGAATCTCGAGCAGCGCGCTGCGAAAGACTTCGGTCGCATAGGCGCCGAACGCGATCGAGAGCGCGGCGACACCCGCAGCGAAGGCATTGACCTCGACATAGCTGCCGGTCAGGCGTTCGATCAGTTCGGTCGCGCCGAAGTAGATGATCAGCACCAGCAGCAGCTCGGGAATGCCGCGCATCAGCGTGTTGTAGGTGGTCGCGAGCCAGCGCAGCGGGGCAATCGGCGCGAGCGCGGCGGCCGCGCCGGCGAGCCCGAGCACCAGCCCGAAGAACAGGCTGGTGAAGGCGAGCTGCAGGGTAACCCAGGTGCCCGACAGTAAAAGATGACCAAATCCCTGCAGATCCATGCGTCGCTACGTCTCAGTCAGTCACGCGGACCGGGCGCGCGTGCGGCGCCCCGGCCGGGGCCGATCAATAGATCGGGAAGGGGAAGTACTTTTCGTTGATCTTCTGGTAGGTGCCGTCGCTCACGATCTCGCCGATCGCCTTGTTCAGACGCTCGCGCAGGGCGTCGTCCTGCTTGCGCACCGCGATGCCGATCTTGTCGTTGATGTCGACGTCGGCGCCCTTGAACTCGAACTTCTGCCCGGCCTCGGAGTTCAGCCAGTCGTAGGCGGGAAACTTGTCCGACACCATGCCGTCGAGGCGCCCGGCCGCGAGATCCAGGTAGGCGTTGTCCTGAGTGTCGTAGAGTTTGACCGTGACCACCTTGCCGAGCTTGTCCTCGAGGTACTGCCCGGCGATGGTCGCGCGCTGCGCGCCGAGCGTCTTGCCTTTGAGCGCCTCGGGCTCGACCGACATCTCCTGCCCCTTCGGGCCGATGAAGGCGAGCACGTTGGAGTAGTAGGGGTCGGAGAACGCGACCACGCGCTGCCGCTCCTCGGTGATCGACATCGAGGCGATGATCGCATCGTAACGCCGCGATTGCAGGCCCGGGATGATCCCATCCCAATCCTGCGCCACGATCTCGCACTCGGTCTGCATCTTTTCACACAGGGCGAGCGCGACATCGACATCGAAGCCCTGCGGCTTGCCCGAGGCGTCGATGAAATTGAACGGCGCGTACGCGCCTTCGGTCGCGATCCGCAGATTGTCGGCATGTGCGGGAGAAACGGCCAGCCCGGCGGCGGCGAGGATCAGGGTGCTTAACAGCTTGCGGTTCAACTTCATCGGATACTCCTGGCTGTTGTAAAAACGTCTATCGAGGCTGCGCGCGCTATAGGTGGCTGGCCAGAAACTCGCGGCAGCGCGCCGACTCCGGGGTCGTGAACACGCGCGACGGCGGCCCGAACTCTTCGACCCGGCCCTGGTGGAGGAACATGACCTGGGTGGACACATCGCGCGCGAACCGCATCTCGTGGGTCACGATCAGCATCGTACGCCCCTCTTCGGCCAAGCCCTGCATGACGCCGAGCACTTCGTTCACCAGCTCCGGATCGAGCGCGGAGGTGGGCTCGTCGAACAGGATCAGCTCCGGCTCCATCGCCAGCGTGCGCGCGATCGCGACCCGCTGCATCTGTCCGCCCGACAGATTGCCCGGATAGACCTTGCGCTTGTCGTGCAGCCCGACCTTGTACAGCAAGGCCTCGGCACGCTCGACGGCGGCCTTGCGGCCGAGCCCGCCCACCAGCATCGGCGCGAGAATGATGTTGTCCAGAATGGTCATGTGCGGCCACAGATTGAAGTTCTGGAACACGAAACCGATGCGTGCGCGCATTCTCTCGAGCTGGCGCCGGTCGACCGCATGCAATTCGCCGTGCTTGTCCGGCGCAAGCCGGAGCGCCTCGCCACGCAGGCAGATCTGTCCGCGCGAGGGCTGCTCGAGCAGGTTGAGGCAGCGCAGGAAGGTCGATTTGCCCGATCCGCTCGAGCCGATGATAGAGATCACGTCGCCGTCGCGCGCGGTCAGGTCGACGCCCTTGAGCACCTCATGGTCGCCATAGCGCTTGTGTATATCGACTACTTCCAATGTCGCTGCAGACACCCTCGCCCCCCTCGCCGAAATTTCCCGATCGCCGCGTCGCTCACGACCATGTTCTCACGCCCTCCCGCTTCGATCGCGCCGCGCAACCGAACGCCACGACCATGCCCTTCCGTGTGCCCGCGCCCCCGTCCTGCGCACGCAGGCTCAAGAGTGCCACGACGCGCACCGCGACACAGTCGGGGTTTACCGAAACCGGCCACACGGCGCCCCGGGAATCAATCGGCCGGCAGCGCTTCCAGTGCTTCTTCGATCTCCAGCCAGCGCAATTCCGCGGCATCGATCGACGCCGCCAGCTCGGCCTGGTGCTTGAGCAGATCCCGGAGCAGCGCCGAATTGCCGCCCGAGTAGAGATCGGGGGCTGCAAGCCGCTCATCCAGCAGCTTTTTTTCACCCTGCCAGCCCGCCAGCCGGCGTTCGAGCTGTTCGCGTTCCTTGACCAGCGGACGCCGCGCGGCCAGCCGCGACTGGCGTTCATTCGCCGCCTGCGCGCGATCGGCCTTGCGTGAAGCCTTGTCGGCATTGCGTTGCGGACATTGCGCCGCCGCGCTCGCCTCGGCCCGCCGGCTGGCAAGCCAGTCGCGATAATCGTCGAGGTCACCATCGAAGGCCTGGATCCGCCCAGCGTCTACAAGCAAGAATCGATCACAAGTCGCGCGCAGCAGCGCCCGATCGTGCGAAACCAGCACCATCGCCCCTTCGAAATCCTGCAGCGCCAGCGTGAGCGCATGCCGCATTTCGAGGTCCAGATGGTTGGTCGGCTCGTCGAGCAGCAACAGGTTGGGTTGCCGCCAGATCAGGAGCGCCAGCGCCAGGCGCGACTTTTCTCCGCCGGAGAAACTGCCGCAAGGAGTGGCCGCGCCGGTGACCGCCCCGGCACCGACAGTATCGCCACGGAAATCGAAGCCGCCCAGGTAATCGCGCAAGGTCTGTTCGCGCGCACCCGGCTCGAGGCGCAGCATGTGCTGCAGCGGCGACTCGTCGGGGCGCAGGGTTTCGAGCTGGTGCTGGGCGAAATAGCCGGTGGCCAGGCCCTTGCCCTCGGTGCGCTCGCCCTCCGACAGTGCAAGCTGCCCGGCGAGCAGCTTGATCAGCGTCGACTTGCCCGCACCGTTGCGCCCCAGCAGGCCGACCCGCTCGCCCGGACGCAGGGTCAGCCCGATGCCGCCGAGCACCGCACGGCCGTCATAACCCACCGCCCCGTCCTCGATCTGCAGCAAGGGGTCCGGGGCCGCCGGACAGTCTCGGAACGTGAAGCTGAACGGCGTATCGATATGCGCCGCCGTGATCCGCTCCATGCGCTCGAGCGCCTTGATGCGGCTCTGGGCCTGGCGCGCCTTGGTCGCCTTGGCCCGAAAGCGGCGAATGTAGTCCTCGATGTGGGCGATCTCGCGCTGCTGGCGCTCGAACATCGACTGCTGCTGCGACAGCCGCTCGGCGCGCTGGCGCTCGAAATCGGAGTACCCGCCGGCGTAAAGGGTCAGGCGCTGGTTTTCGACATGCGCGACATGCCCCACACAGGCGTCGAGGAACTCGCGGTCATGCGAGATCAGCAACAGCGTGCCGCGGTAGTCGCGCAGCCACTGTTCGAGCCAGATCACCGCGTCGAGGTCGAGGTGGTTGGTGGGTTCGTCGAGCAGCAACAGGTCCGAACGGCACATCAGCGCCTGCCCGAGGTTGAGGCGCATCCGCCAGCCCCCCGAGAAATCGGCCACCGGCCGTTCGAGATCGTCCGGCAGAAAACCCAGGCCGTCGAGGAGCGCCGCGGCCCGGGCGCGCGCCGCGTAACCACCGATCTCGCCCAGGCGGGCGTGCAACTCGCCAATCCGCCCGCCTTGGTGCGCCGCCTCGGCCGCCTGCAGTTCGGCCTCGATGCGACGCAGTTCGGCATCGCCGTCGAGCACGTACTCGATCGCCGAACGCACGATGCCAGGCGTCTCCTGCGCCACATGCGCGATCACCCACGCCGGGGGGATGTCCAGATCGCCCTGGTCCTGATGCAACTCGCCGCGCAGGGCAGCGAACAGGCTGGACTTGCCGCTTCCGTTCGCGCCGGTCAGACCGACCTTCCAGCCCGGGTGGATCTGCAG
>DDUE01000015.1:0-11816 GCA_002344625.1 Rhodocyclaceae bacterium UBA2346
CTCTTCCGATCTCGTGCAGGGCGGCTATCTTTTCGACCGCGCCTGGCATCTGGTGCTGCCGGTGGTGGCGATGTCCTACGGCGGGCTGGCGTTCCTGGCCAAACTCACCCGCTCGTCGCTGCTCGAAAACCTCGCCGCCGACTATGCCCGCACCGCCCGCGCCAAGGGCGTGGATGAAGAAACCGTGCTGTGGCGGCATGTGTTCCGCAATTCGCTGTTGCCACTCATCACCGTGTCTGCGGGCCTGTTGCCGAGCCTGCTGGCCGGGTCGGTGATCATCGAGAGCATCTTCAGCATCGACGGCATGGGCAAGCTTGCGGTCGAGGCGGTGCAGACCCGCGACCGCGAACTGGTGCTGTCGGTGACGCTGATCTCCGGCCTGCTCACGCTCGCCGGCTACCTGCTCGCCGACATCGCGTATGCGATCGCCGATCCGCGGGTGAGCTATGACTGAGGTCACGGCGCCGAGGCCGTGGGGGCGGCAGGTGCTGGCGGCGCTGCTGCGGCGCGCGAGCGCCCGCCTCGGGCTGGCCTGGATCGGCTTCCTGGTGCTGATCGCGATCTTCGCGCCGCTGCTCGCCAACACCCACCCGCTCTACATGGTCGTCGATGGCCAGGCCAGCAGTCCGGCGCTGGCCCGGCTCGAAGCGCTCGACTGGCTGTGGATGGGCGGGTTCGGGCTGGCGCTGGTGCTGCGCTTGGTGCCGGGCCCGTTCGTGAAGCGCTTCGGTCTGTGGCTGCTGGGGCTCGCGGGCACGGCGGCGCTGGCCTACGGCCTGGCCGCGCCGCAAACGCTCACGGTCTACGAGCGCTATCGCGAACTCGAGGCCTCTGGCCGGATCGAGGCGCTGGTGCGCGCGCCGATCCCGTACTCGCCCAAGGACTATCTGCGCGATTTCGGCGACACCGGCATCGAGGCGCCGCTCGCGGCGAGCGGGCGGACGCACTGGCTGGGCACCGAGGAGAACGGCGCCGATGTCGCCTCGCGCATGATCCACGCGACCCGGGTCGCGCTCGGCATCGGCTTCATCGCGACCGGCATCGCGATCGTGATCGGCATCGTCGTTGGCGGGCTGATGGGCTACTTCTCGGGCGTCGTCGACATGATCGGGATGCGCCTGGTCGAGATCTTCGAGGCGATCCCGACGCTGTTCCTGCTGCTCACCTTCGTCGCGTTCTTCGGCCGCTCGATCTACATGATGATGGTGATCATCGGCATCACCTCGTGGTCGGGCTATGCCCGCTTCGTGCGCGCCGAGTTTCTCAAGCTGCGTGACCAGGATTTCGTCCAGGCGGCGGTGGCGTGCGGACTGCCGCTGCCGTCGATCCTGTTCCGCCACATGCTGCCGAACGGGCTCGCGCCGCTGTTGGTGGCGGCGAGCTTCGGCGTCGCGTCGGCGATCCTGGCCGAGGCGACGCTGAGCTTTCTCGGCCTCGGGCTGGTCGACGACCCGTCGTGGGGGCAGATGCTCAACCAGGCGGTGCAGTCGTCGAGTTTCAACTGGTGGCTGGCGGTGTTTCCCGGCGGGGCGATCTTCCTGACCGTGTTCGCCTACAACCTGGTCGGCGAGGCCTTGCGCGACGCGGTCGATCCGCACACCCAGCGCGGCGGGGCGGCGTGATGGCGAAACTGCTCGAGATCGACGGGCTGGTCACCGAGCTGGGAAACGGGCGTGACTGGGTGCGCGCGGTGGCCGGCGTGAGCCTGGTGGTGCAGCGTGGCGAGACCGTGTGCCTGGTGGGCGAATCGGGCAGCGGCAAATCGGTGACGGCGCTGTCGGTGATGGGTTTGCTGCCTCGGGGGCGCTTCCGCCATCCGCAGGGGCGCATTCGCCTCCATGCCGAGCGCGCGGATGGCACGCAGGAAGGCGGCGAGGCGCTGGACCTGCTCGGTGCCGACGCGGCTACGCTCACCCGCATTCGCGGCGCGCGCATCGGCATGATCTTCCAGGAGCCGATGACCTCGCTGAACCCGGTCATGACGATCGGCGAGCAACTGGGCGAGGTATTGCAACTGCATCGCCCCGAACTGTCCGACGCGGCGCGCGCGGCGCGCGTGGTGGCGGCGCTGGAGGAAGTCCGCATTCCGGACGCGGTGCAGCGGGCGAAGGAGTATCCGCACCGGCTCTCGGGCGGTCAGCGCCAGCGGGTGATGATCGCGATGGCGCTGATCTGCGAGCCGGCGCTGTTGATCGCGGACGAACCGACCACCGCGCTCGACGTCACCGTGCAGGCCGAGATCCTGCGGCTGATGCGCGAGCTGCAGACCCGGCGCGGCATGGGCATGCTCTTCATCACTCACGACTTCGGCGTGGTCGCGCAGATCGCCGACACCGTGGGGGTCATGCAGAAAGGGGCGCTGGTCGAGTGCGGACCGGTGGCCGCGGTGTTGCATGCCCCGCAACATCCGTATACCCGCAGCCTGATCGCGGCCTTGCCGGAGCACCTGCCGCGCGGCGCGCGCACCCCCGGCGGCGGTGACACCTTACTGGCCCTCGAGGATCTGGCGGTGCATTTCCCGGTGCGGCGCGGGCTGCTGAGGCGGGTCGTGGATCACTTTCGCGCGGTCGACGGGGTGTCGCTCGAAGTGCGTGCCGGCGAGGTGCTGGCACTGGTCGGCGAGTCGGGCTGCGGCAAGACGACCTTGGGGCGCGCCCTGCTGCGCCTGATCGAGCCGACCGCCGGGCGTGTCGTGTTGCAGGGCCAGGACATCACCCGCCATTCGTCGCGCGCGCTGCGGCCGCTGCGGCGGCAGATGCAGGTGGTATTCCAGGACCCGGGTTCGAGCCTCAATCCGCGCCTGCCGATCGTGACCACCCTGGTCGAGCCGATGCGGGTGCACGGTATCGGCCGCGACGACGCCGAGCGCCGCGCCCGCGCGGCCGAGCTGCTCGCACGGGTCGAAATGCCGCCCGACAGCCTGTGGCGCTATCCGCACGAGTTTTCGGGCGGCCAGCGCCAGCGGCTCGCGATCGCGCGTGCGCTGGTTCTCGAGCCGCGCTTCATCGTGTGCGACGAGGTCACCTCGGCGCTCGACGTATCGGTGCAGGCGGGCATCCTGAAGCTGTTGCGGCGCCTGGTCGATGAGCAGCGGCTGGGTATCTTGTTCATCACCCACAACATCGGCGTGGTCGCGTATCTGTCGGACCGGGTGTGCGTGATGCAGTCCGGCCGCGTGGTCGAGCAGGGAGCGACCGACGAGGTGCTGCAGCGGCCGCGGCACGCCTACACCCAGGTGTTGCTCGCGGCGGTGCCGCGGCTGGAGCCGGGTGCGGCACCGTGAGGCGTGTCGTGCGAGCGGGACGGTGGCCGGCCCCCCGGATGGGCGGGCCTGCTGGTGCGGGCGGTTCAGCGCTGGATCGCGCCGCCGTGCGCCCGACCCTCGCCGATGGCATGGCATGCCGCGAATTGCCCGGGTGAAACCTCGGCCAGGGCCGGCGCCTCGCGCTTGCAGCGCTCGTTGGCGAGCGGGCAGCGGGGGTGGAAGGTACAGCCTGGGGGCGGTGTGATCGGGTTCGGCACCTCGCCCCTGACCGTTTCCTCGCGCGTGCCGGTCATCGAGATGTCGGGGATCGTCGCGAGCAGCATGCGGGTGTAGGGGTGGCGCGGATCCTCGAACAGGCTGCGGCTGGCGGCGATCTCGACGATGCGGCCGAGATACATCACGCCGATGCGGTTGGCCATGTGGCGCACGACCGCGAGATCGTGGCTGATGAACAGGTAGGTGAGGCCCAGTTCGTCCTGCAAGTCCTTCATCAGGTTGAGGATCTGCGCCTGCACCGATACGTCGAGCGCCGATGTGGGCTCGTCGCACACCAGGAATTCGGGGTTGTTCGCCAGCGCCCGGGCGATGCAGATGCGCTGGCGCTGGCCGCCGGAGAATTCATGCGGAAACTTGTGCCCGTCAGCCGGTGACAGGCCCACCAGGGTCAGGAGCGCCGCGACCCGCGCCTGGATCGCGGTGCTGTCGTCGATCAGCCGGAAGACCCGAATCGGCTCGGCGATGATGCGGTCCACCCGCCAGCGCGGATTGAGGCTGGCGTAGGGGTCCTGAAAGATCATCTGGAAACGCCGCCGCAAGGCCTGCATCTGTGCGCCCGAGCGGATCTGGCCGACGTCCTGGCCGTCGAACACGATGCGCCCGTCGGTGGATTCGTAGAGGCCGACGATCAGGCGTGCGACGGTGGATTTGCCGCAGCCGGATTCCCCGACCAGGGCGAAGGTTTCGCCGCGCGCGATCTCGAACGAAACGCCGTCCACTGCCTTAAGGAAGCGTCGCGGCTGGCGTTCGAGCACGCGGTTCAGGAACGGCCTGGAGACGTCGAACGCGCATTTGAGGTTCTCGACCCGCAGCAGCGGCGCAGCCGGCGTGACGGGGAGCGTGGCGGGCGGGGTGCGGATGAAGGCCGTCATCGCGTCTGCTCGCTTGCGTGTCCGGCATCGAACAGCCAACAGGCCGCGCGGGTCGCGCCGGCCGGCAGCAGGTCGGGCCGGTCGCTGCGGCAGCGCTCGAAAACCGCGCCGCAGCGGGGGTTGAACGCACAGCCCGGCGGGATTGCGTTGAGCCGCGGCATTGCGCCGTCAATCTGTACCAGACGCCGGATGTCGGCGCCCAGCACCGGGATCGAGCCCATCAGCCCGCGGGTGTACGGGTGGTGCGGCGTCTGCACCACCGCGCGCACCGGGCCGATCTCGGCCAGGCGTCCGGCATACATCACCGCGACCCGGTCGGCGGTTTCGGCGATCACGCCCATGTCATGGGTGACGAGCATCACCGCGGTGTCGTGCTCGCGGCACAGGCGCTTGAGCAGCGTGATGATCTGGGCCTGCACCGATACGTCGAGCGCGGTGGTCGGCTCGTCGGCGATGATCAGCTCGGGCTGGGCGCACAGCGCCAGCGCGATCACCACCCGCTGGCGCATGCCGCCGGAGAACTGGTGCGGGTAGTGGTCGATGCGCTCCGCCGGCGCGGGAATGCCGACTTCGTCGAGGAGCGCGATCGCGCGCTTGCGCGCGCCGTCCTCGTCCACGTCGAGATGGGTCAGGATCGTTTCGCCGAGTTGCTGGCCGATTGTCAGCAGCGGATTCAGGCTGGTGAGCGGATCCTGGAAGATCATCGCGATGCGCCGGCCACGGATGTGGCGCATCTGGTCGGGGCGCAAGCGGTGGATGGGGTCGCCGTGGAGCAGGATCTCGCCCGCCGCGATCCGCCCGGGGGGCTCGAGCAGGCCGATGATCGCCGCGCCGGTGAGCGATTTGCCGGCGCCGGATTCGCCGACCACGCCCAGCACTTCGCCGCGGGCGATGTCGAAGGAGACGTCGTCGATCGCGACCAGGGTGCCGCGCCGGGTCGGGAACTCGATGCGCAGGTTGCGCACCGACAGGAGGGGGGGCGGGGTCGGGTCGCTCATCGCAGTTTCGGGTTGAGTGCGTCGCGCAGCCAGTCGCCGAGCAGGTTGACCGCCAGCGCCAGGGCCAGCAGGGTGAGGCCGGGGAACAGCACGATCCACCACTCGCCGGAAAACAGGAAATCCTGCCCGACCCGGATCAGGGTGCCGAGGCTGGGCTGGGTGGGGGGTACGCCGACGCCGAGAAACGACAGTGTCGATTCGAGAATGATCGCCAGCGCCAGCCCGATCGTCGCGATCACCAGCACCGGCCCCATCACGTTGGGCAGGATGTGGCGCAGCAGGATCACCGGCGCCGGCACCCCGATCACGCGCGCGGCCTGGACGTATTCCTTGTTCTTCTCGGCCAGGGTCGAACTGCGCACGGTGCGCGCGTACTGCACCCAGTCGGACAGGCCGATCGCCGCGATCAGCACGTAGATCGCGACCTTGTCCTGCACACTCGGGGGGACGATGCCCTTGAACACGCCGAAGATCAGCAACGCGATCAGGATCGCCGGAAAGCTCAGCTGCACGTCGGCGATGCGCATGATCAGGCTGTCGACCCAGCCGCCGACATAGCCCGAGACGAGTCCGAGGGTGATGCCGAGCACCGCCGCGAACCCGACCGCGGCGAAGCCCACCAGCAGCGACACCCGCGAGCCGTACAGGATCGCCGAAAAGATGTCGCGCCCCTGGGCGTCGGTGCCCAGCCAGAACACGTTGCCGGTGAAGGCGTTGGGCGCCATCGGCGGGGTGAAGCCTTCCATCAGGTTGAGGGTAGCGGGGTCGAACGGGTTCTGCGGCGAGATCAGCGGCGCGCACAGCGCGGCGGCGAAGATCACCAGCGTCACCACCGCCGCGGCCACCGTGAGGGGCGAGCGGATGAAGCTGTAGAACAAGTCGTTGTCGGCGATACGGGCGAACAGTGACGGCGTCTTGATGCCGGACGATGCACTCACGATGGGCTTCCCATTCACTGGACGACCCTCCTGTCGCTGTGCGACATCCTCCCCAAGGGAGGGAACGCCTCCTTCGGGCGGCCGGGCGGCGGCGCTCATGAACCACGCCCGCTGCGCTTCACGCGCAGGCGCGGGTCGACGGCAAAGTAAAGGAGGTCGACGATCAGGTTGATGACGACGAAGATCAGCGCGATCAGCACCAGGTAGGCCGCCATCACCGGCACATCCACGAACTGCACCGCGGTGATGAACAGCAGGCCCACGCCGGGCCACTGGAATACCGTTTCGGTGATGATCGCGAACGCGATGATCGAGCCGATCTGCAGGCCGGTGATCGTGATCACCGGCAGCAGGGTGTTCTTGAGCGCATGGCGAAAGTGCACGCTGCGATCCGACAGCCCGCGCGCACGTGCGAACTTGATGTAGTCGGTGCGCAACACTTCGAGCATCTCGGCGCGCACCAGGCGCATGATCAGCGTGAGCTGGTACAGCCCGAGCGTGATCGCCGGCATGATCAGCGACTTGAGACCGCTTTCGGTCAGCAGCCCGGTGCTCCACCAGCCGAGCCGCACCACCTCGCCGCGGCCGAAAGCCGGCAGCACCTGCAGTTGCACCGCGAACACGTAGATCAGCAGGATGCCGATCAGGAAGGTCGGCAGCGAAACCCCGATCAGCGACAGGCTCATGATGATCTGGCTCAGCCACCCGTCGCGCCGCAGCGCGGTATAGACGCCCAGCGCGATGCCCACCACCAGCGCGCCGATGCCGGAAATCAGCGCGAGTTCGAGCGTGGCCGGCAGGCGTTCGAAGATCACGTCGGCGACCGGGCGCGCCATGCGGTAAGACATGCCGAACTGGCCCTGCGCGGCGTTCGCCACGAAGCGCGCGAACTGCACCGGAACCGGGTCGTTCAGGCCGAGTTGCGCGCGCAACTGTTCGCGTTCGACCAGCGTCGCTTCCTGGCCGACCATGTTGTTGATCGGGTCGCCGATGTAGCGGAACAGGCCGAACGCGACGAGCGCGACGGTCAGCATGACGAGCACCGACTGGAGCAGGCGCCGGATGATGAAGGCTAGCATCGCGACGTGGTCGGGCCGGCGTCAGTGTGGAGCGGGTTCGATCCGGCCCGGCTGCCCGGATGGGCGGGCCGGGTGCCGTGCGGTCGGGCGGGTTCGCCTACTTGGTGTATTTCAGCCACTTGAAGTGCGGATAGTTCATCGAATGTACCGGGAAGTCGATGTTGCTCTTCATCGCCCAGTTGAGCATCTGGTGGTGCAACGGCAGGTAGATCACCTCGCTCTGCACCGTGTTCCAGACCTTGGCCACCATTTCGGCGCGGCGATCCGGGTCGGTTTCGCGCGTCATCGCGTCGATCAGGCCGTCGATTTCGGCGTTGGAGAAGCCGGTCGAGTTCCACGAGCCGCCCTTGTCCGAACGGGTCTCGATCAGGTAGTGGAACACGTAGTGCGAGTCCATCGTCGGCACGCTCCAGCCGAGCAGATAAAAGTCGAGTTCCCCCTTGGGCAGTTCGGCGAAGTGGATGCTCTTCGAGCGCGCATCCAGGCGGGCCTTGACCCCGATCTGGCCGAACATGCCGGTCACCGCCTGGCAGATGGCCTCGTCATTGACATAGCGGTCGTTGGGGCAGGCGAGCGTCACCGCGAAACCGTTGGGATAGCCGGCCTCGGCCAGCAAGGCCTTGGCGCGCGCCACATCGACGGTGGGTACCCGGTCGAGCTCGGCGCTGTAGCCGTCGACGAAAGGCGGCGCGATCATCCCGGCCGCGACCGACTGGCCGCGCATCACCACCTTGCCGATCGCGTCGCGATTGATCGCGATGTTCAAGGCTTCACGCACGCGCTTGTCGGCGAACGGGTTCTTGCCTTTCACGTCCGAGGTGCGCAACTCGGGTACCGCCTGCTGCATGCCGAGGAAGATGGTGCGGTTCTCGGGGCCGCTGCGCACCGCCAGGCCGCGCGCCGCGGCGAGCCGGTCCAGATCCTGGACCGGTGGGTCGAGCAGGAAGTCGATCTCGCCCGAGAGCAGCGCCGCGACGCGGGTCGCCGAGGATTTGATCGGGGTATAGACGATGCGGCTCACCTCCAGCGGATACTGGCCCTTGCCCCAATAGTCGTCGTTGCGCGCCAGTTCGGTCTTGACGTCGGCCTCGCGCGATATGAGCCGGTATGGACCGGTGCCGTTGGCGTTGCGCACCGCGTAGGTTTCCTCGCCCGCCTTGAAGTTCTGCGGCACCGCGACCTTGTTCTCTTCCGACCATTCCTTGTCCATGATGAACAGGTCGGTCAGGTTGTTCGGCAGCAGCGGGTTGGGGCCGTCGGTGCGCAGGCGCACGGTGTGGTCGTCGACCTTGATGGCTTCGACCACGGTGGTGAGCAGGCCCTTCATGTCGGCGTTCTCATGCTTGGCGCGCATGATCGAAAACACCACGTCGTCCGCCGTGAAGGGGTTGCCGTTGTGGTATTTGACGCCCTCGCGCAGCTTGAACTCCCACACCGTCGGGTCGTCGGTCAGCTTCCATTCGAGCGCCAGGCGCGGCGTGAGCTTCATCTCCTGGTTGCGATAGACCAGCGAATCGTAGATCTGGTGGCTCATCGCATGGGTCGGCCCTTCGTTCTGCGAATGCGGGTCCAATGTGAGCGAATCACCGGCGCTCGACCATCGCAGGGTTTCGGCCGAGACGCTCGCCGACAGGGCCAGGGTGGAGGAAAAGGCCAGCAGCGTAGCCATTCGCGTCAGGTTCATGCTTGTCGTCTCCAAGTCGATGGATGAGCCACCCGCTCGGGTGTCGTCAGCGATTGTTCCACCGCCGCCCGCGTAATGCAAACTTGTAACCGGCTTGTCTCGGCGCGGAATTTCGGTTATCACGTGGCGAAAACAAGCCACGAACCGGCCGGGAGTCCCCGCATGAACTGTCGCTGCGCCTGGGTGGGCGAAGATCCGCTCTACATCGAATACCATGACCGCGAGTGGGGCGTGCCGGTGCGCGATCCACAGCGGCTGTTCGAATTCCTGCTGCTGGAAGGCGCCCAGGCGGGGCTGTCGTGGCTCACCGTGCTGAAGAAACGTGCCCGCTATCGCGAGGTCTTCGAGGGTTTCGACCCCGCCAGGGTCGCGCTTTTCGATGATGGGTACAAGGCGCGGCTGCTTGCCGATCCGGGCATCATCCGCAATCGCGCCAAGGTTGACGCGGCGATCGGGAATGCGCGGGCATGGCTCGAACTGCAGCGGGAAGGTATCGACCCGGCTGCCTGGCTGTGGGGTTTCGCCGGTGGCGTGCCGCGGCACAACGCGCCGGCCAGCCTGGCCGACGTGCCGGCCGCGACGCCCGAGTCGGTCGCGATGAGCAAGGCACTGCTCGGGCGCGGCTTCAAGTTCGTCGGTCCGACCATCTGCTACGCTTTCATGCAGGCGGTCGGCATGGTCAACGACCACACCACCGACTGTTTCAGACAGCGCCAGGTGGCCGCGCTGTCGGTGGTGCCGCGGCCATGAGCACCTCCTTGCGCAGGGTGCCGCCGCTGCATGCGCTGGCCGCTTTCGAAGCGGCTGCGCGCCTGTCCGGCTTTGCGCAGGCCGCGCAGGAGCTGTGTGTCACCCCCAGCGCGGTGAGTCACCGCATTCGCCAGCTCGAGGCCCAGCTCGGCATGAGCTTGTTCGATCGCGGCCCCGGCGGGGTCCGTCTGACCACGGCCGGGCGGATGTATCTCGACAACGTGCGCGAAGCGTTCGACAAGCTGGCTCAGACGAGCGGCGTGCTCAGCCCGCCGGCGCGCGAGCGGCTGCGCGTTTCGGTACCGCCGACCTTTGCGCGCCAGTTGCTGATGGCGCGCCTGCCCGAGTATCTGCGCCTGCATCCGGAGGTCGAGCTCGAGGTGCACCTGTCGATTCCGTTGCAGGACGTCACCGCCGAAGCGGCCGATGTGGAGGTGCGGTGGGGGCGTGGCGATTACCCGGGCCGTGACGCGGTGCGCCTGTTCGCTGACGTGGTGCTGCCGCTCGCCGCGCCCGCCTACGTGGCCGAACTCGGTTTGCAGGCGCCTGCCGATCTGGGCCGCGCCGTCTTGCTGCGCTCGCCTTTGCTGCCCTGGCGGACCTGGCTGGAAGCGTGCGGCCAGACGCGCGGCGAGCCCGAACAGGGGGCGGTGTTCAATGATCTGGGGATGCTGTTCGAAGTCGCGGCGGCCGGGCTCGGCGTGGCGATGGGCACCCGCCGCCTGTCGGCCGCCTGGGTCGACTCCGGGCGGCTGGTGCCGCTCTTCGGCTTGACCGCGGCGTCACCGTTCGACTACTACGTCGTGACGACACCGCAGCAGGCCGCGCGCTCGGCCGTCGCCGATTTCACCGACTGGCTGGCGGCGGCGCTGGGCTGAGCGATAGCCGCCGCGGGTCGTACCGGGTCCGCTCATTGGCCCGTCTTCGGCATGCCTCAAGTCTCCGCGCGGTCGTGTGCATGGCCGCCTCTCACGAGCCGTCCGGCACCGTCTGTGCCGCAAAAACGCGACCTTGATTGTGTCTCGATCGAGTGCAATAGTGAAATCCGGGGCGGGGCCGCAGGCGGCCCGGACGACTTGACAGGAGCATCGCATGGCCTACGTCGGTTCGCCGTTCGTGCATGACGTGTTCGTGAGCTACAGCCATGGCGACGATGGCAGCGGGCAGAGTTATCTGCAGCCGTGGTCGCTTGCGTTCGCGCGCGAGCTCGAGCGGGAGTTGCGTTCGGATCGACGCTTTCGCCAGGACCTGCGGCTGTTCCTGGATGACAGCCACCGGCCGGGGCAGGGAATCGATCCGATGGCGCCGCTCACCGACCAGTTGCGCGACGAGATCGGCGCGAGTGCGATCCTGGTGGTGCTGATGTCGCCCGACTATCTCGCGTCGAAGTGGTGTGCCGACGAGCGCGACTGGTGGTGCGAGCGCCAGTCGGCGCTCGGGCTGGCCGCCGACGAGCGCATCGCGGTGGTCAGGATCTGGCCGACCGGCGGCGAGCCCTGGCCGGCTTCGCTCGTCGATGCGCGTGGTCACCCGTTGGTCGGGTTTCCGTTTTCGGAGCCGGTGGGGGGGAGCGACTCGCACCGTCCGCTCGGATGGCTCGAACTGCCCGGTCCGTTCTCGATCGCCTTTCGCAAGGCAATGATCGCGATCGTCGGCAGGCTCTACCTGCGTCTCGATGCGTTCCGGGCCACGCTCGAAAGCCGCCAGCGGGCGGACGCGGAACGCGCGCGCCTGGGCCGCGACGGCGGGCAGACGATCTATCTGCACGGGCGGGCCGACCATGCCAAGGCTTGGGAAGCGGCCGGGATGGCATTGATCGAAAGTGGCTACGCGGTCGTGCCGGGCGAGCCGGACGCGGTCGAGCATGACCCGAAGAGGCTGCAAGGCGTGCGCGAGCGCCGGGTCGAGGCATTGTGCGGCTGCGATGCCTTGCTGCTGCTCGGCACCGACGACG
>DDUE01000015.1:12096-12216 GCA_002344625.1 Rhodocyclaceae bacterium UBA2346
GACGACGGCCGTGCGCTCGATGCCGATCTGGTGGTGGTGGGCAAGCATGACCGGCAGTCGGCGCGCGCGCGCTCGAACCGCCTCTTGCCGTGCGGACTGCTCGATACCGCTGGCGCCGGA
>DDUE01000028.1 GCA_002344625.1 Rhodocyclaceae bacterium UBA2346
CGGGGTGGTGCTCGGCCCGGCGCATCGCGCGGCGCTGGTGGCCTGCGCGGATCCGGCCGCCATGGCGGTCACGGCGACGAGTGCGTGGCATGACTGAGCCGCTCGAACCCCAAGTCCAGGATGCCGCCGCCGCAGCGCGCCTGTGTGCGGCGCTGCTGGCGCTCGGCGGGGGCCTTGCCCGCTGGAGCCTGGTGCTGGCGGCGCTGGCGTTCGTGGTCTTGTTCTGGCGCGACCTCGGACCGGCCGGCCTTGCGGCCGTGCTGGCGAGCCTCGCCTGCGGCGCGCTTGCGGCTTATCATGCATCGCGGGTGCGTCTCGACGCCGCCTTGTTCGACGCGTGGGCGCGGCGCTGGAGCCAGGCCGACGCCGCGCCGGCGGAGGATATGGTGGCGTTCGACCGGGCCCTGGCCGGGCTGCGGACGTCTACGCGCCCGTCGCGATCCGGGCGAACGCTCGCGCTGAGATGCGTTGGCGCGCGCGCCCTGCTGGCACGGCAATGCGTGTATACGGTACTCCAGACCCTGTCGCTGCTGGTGGCCGCGCTGGTGTGTGTCTGAGACTCCTTCGGAACAAGAGCAATGGCCTTCGAACGACTCGTTGGATCAGCCCTGTGCGGCCTGGCCAAATTCATCACCGGCGCGCGGGCGGTCTGGCACGGCTGCGCCCCCGAGGCGCGCCAGCGGGTGTATTTCGCCAACCACCGCAGCCATGCGGATTTCGTGCTGATCTGGGCGTCCTTGCCGCCGCGCCTGCGGCGCCGCACCCGGCCGGTCGCCGGGGCCGATTACTGGCTCACCGGCAGGCTGCGCAGCTACATGGCGCAACAGGTGTTTCGCGGCGTGTTGATCGATCGTACCGCTGCGCGCGATGACGTCGACCCGATCGGCATGATGAGCGCGGCGCTCGCCGGCGGCGATTCGCTGATCCTCTTTCCCGAAGGCACGCGCAATCTCGGCGATGGCCTGCTGCCGTTCAAGAGCGGCCTCTATCATCTCGCATGTGCCAACCCGGGGGTCGAGCTGGTGCCGGTGTGGATCGAGAATCTCGGCAGGGTGATGCCCAAAGGCAGTTTCATCCCGGTGCCGGTGCTGTGCTCGCTGACTTTCGGGCATCCGATCACGGTGCGGCCGGATGAGGCCAAGAACGATTTTCTGCAGCGGGCGCGGAGCGATCTGCTCGCGCTTGCACCGGCCGAGGACTGAATCCGAATGAACGTGAGTGCGACCCTGTTCAACCTGTTCGCGGGGATTTTCGCGGTGCTCGCGCTGGCCAGCGCGGTCGGCGCCCTGCTCAAGCGGCGTGCCGCGCCCGACGCGCCCAGCGCGGCGATCGACAACCTCAATGCCCGCCTCAAGGCGTGGTGGGTGATGATCGCGCTGATCGCGCTGGCGATCTGGGCCGGCGACTGGGGCGTGATCCTGTTGTTCGGCTTCATCTCGTTCCAGAGCCTGCGCGAGTTCGTGTCGCTCACGCATACCCGGCGGGGCGACCATCGCGCGCTGATCTGGAGCTTTTATGTGTTCCTGCCGCTGCAATACATCCTGATCGCCACGCACTGGTATGGACTGTTCACCATCCTGATTCCGGTGTATGCGTTTCTGCTGCTGCCGATCTCGGCTTCGCTCGGGTCCGACACCACGCGCTTTCTCGAGCGTGCCGCCAAGGTTCAATGGGGCTTGATGATCTGCGTGTATTGCATTTCGCATGTGCCGGCGCTGCTGACCCTCGACATCGAGGGGCATGCCGGCGCGAATGCGCTGCTGATCGTGTTCCTGGTGCTCACGGTGCAGTCGAGCGACGTGTTCCAGTACGTGTGGGGAAAGCTCCTGGGCCGGCACAAGCTCGCCCCCGTGATCTCGCCGTCGAAGACGCTCGAAGGGCTCGTGGGGGGCGTCGCGAGCGCTACGCTGGTCGGTGCGGCCTTGTGGTGGATCACGCCGTTCACACCCCTGCAGGCGGGGCTGATCGCGCTGGTCATCAACACGATGGGTTTCTTCGGCGGCTTCGTGCTGTCCGCGATCAAGCGCGACCGCAATGTGAAGGACTGGGGCAACATGATCGAGGGGCACGGCGGCATGCTCGACCGCGTCGATTCGATCAGCTTCTCAGCGCCGATCTTCTTCCACATCGTGCGCTATTGGTGGGGGTGAGCGCAGCCACGCTCACGCCTGCTGGCGCGCCGCCAGTTCGCCCAGGGTCATCAGCGCGTGCACATGCCGATCCGAAAACGCGTAGCACCCCGACAGCCTGATATGGCGGGTGTAACGGCCGCTGGGCGAGTAGAGGCTGCCCGGCGTGATGCTGATGTTGTGCGCGAGCGCGGCGTCGAACAAGGCGTCGGCATTGCAGCCGTCAGGTAGTTCCACCCATACCAGGAAGCCGCCGGTGGGCAGGGTGGCGCGGGTGCCGGTGGGGAAGGCCGTGTCGATCAGCCCGCGCAGGCGGTCGACCCGGCCCGCATAGGCGCGCCGCAGCCGGCGCAGGTGGTGGGCATAGCCGCCGCTTTCGAGAAACAGCCCCAGCGCCTCGGCGAGCAAGGCCGGCTGTGCCACCGACGAGCAGAACTTCAGCTCGGCCAGGTCGCGCCGAAAGCGTCCGCCTTCCATCCAGCCGACCCGCAGGCCCGGCGCCAGGGTCTTGGTGTACGAGGCGCACACGATCACCCAGCCGTCGCGGTCGAAGCTCTTCGCCACCGGCTGCAAGGGCGTCGCGTACTGCAGTTCGGCATACAGCGCGTCCTCGATCACCGGGATCCGGTACTGGTTCGCGAGTTCGGCAAGCCGCTTCTTGCCCGTGACCGGCATGCTGGTGCCAAGCGGGTTGTGCACCGTGGGCATGCACACCACGGCCTGGATGCGCTTTTCCGACAGCAGCAGTTCCAGGGCGTCGAGCGACAACCCGGTATCGGGATGGGTCGGCAGCTCGATGGTCTTGAGCCCGAGGCGGTCTGCGAGCGGGATCAGGTTGAAGTAGGTCGGGGATTCGAGCGCGATCGCATCGCCCGGGCGGGTGACGGCGCGCAAGGCGAGCTGCAGTGCTTCCATGCAACCGTTGGTGAGCAGGATGTCGTCCGCGGCGAGCGTCATGCCGAGATCCGCAGCATGCCGGCAGATCTCCCGGCGCAGGCGGATCGGGCCGGGCGGCAGCGAGTAGTCGGTCACCAGGGTGGCCTGCCGGCGCGCCAGCTCCGACACCAGCCGGGCGAGCTTCTCGCCCGGGTAGAGGTCGCCGCCTTTGGGGGTCGCGAGTGACAGATCGATCGTGTCGGGGCTCGATTGTGCCGCGACCACCCGGGTGATCCGGTTGAGTACCGCGACCTCGACCGTGCGCGCCGAGCCGGGCGTGGAAGAGACTCCCGGCGGCGGCGACGCCAGGCGCGCGCGGACGAAGTAACCGGCCTGCGGGCGCGCCTCGACCAGGCCGCAGGATTCGAGGTGGCGATAGGCCGCAAGCACCGTGTTGATGCTGAGGGCACGGCTCCTGGCCGCCTCGCGCACCGACGGCAGGCGCGCGCCGGGGGGCAGGCGGCCGTCGTTCATCGCGCCGCGCAACTCGTCGGCCAAGACCTGGTAGAGCGGTACCTCGCGCATGGGCGAGCGTGCTGTGTCGGTCGCGAGCGGCGTCATCTTCGGTCCGGGCGGCGAGGGTTACAGGTGCGGGGCCGTTGTAAGGGTACAGGCGTGTTAATGGGGGATTGTGTCCAGTATAAATTCAATTTCGTGAATCTGTAACTATCGTTCGCGAAGGTTCACACTGTGCGGGTCGAATCGCGGATCCAATTGCCGCGAACAATCCAGACAGGAGCCGACCATGCTCGACCTTCCGCTCATGACTTATGTCGCAACGATGTCGGTGACCCCCGGCCCGAACAACCTGATGCTGGCCGCCAGCGGCGTGAATTTCGGATTCCGCCGCACGGTGCCGCACATGCTGGGGATCAGCATCGGCCATGGCGTGCAGGTGATGCTGGTCGCGAGCACGATCGCCTGGGTCATG
The DNA here is from genome assembly GCA_002344625.1 of Rhodocyclaceae bacterium UBA2346. Lineage (GTDB taxonomy): Bacteria > Pseudomonadota > Gammaproteobacteria > Burkholderiales > Rhodocyclaceae > UBA2357. The sequence goes on from DDUE01000028.1 coordinate 3,997, forward strand.
GTGTGGCTGGACGCGCTGCGCCTGCCGCTGGTGCTGGCGGGCTGCGGCTACCTGCTGTGGCTGGCCTGGCGCCAGGCGCACGCCGGACAGCCGGGCGCGGGCGGAAAGGCCCGCCCGCTGGGCTTCGTCGGGGCGGCGCTGTTCCAGTGGGTCAATCCCAAGGCGTGGATGATGGTGGTCAACGTGGCGATCCTGTTTCTGCCGCGCGCCAGTGCCTGGGACGGGGCGCTGCGGCTTGCTCTGATCTGTGCCCTGGTGAATCTGCCGTGCATCGCGCTGTGGGCGATGGCCGGCGACCGCATGCGCGCCTGGATGAAGAATCCGCTGGCGTTGCGCATGTTCAACTACGGCATGGCGCTGCTGCTCGCAGCCACCGCCGCCTGGATCGTCTACGACGAATCGTTCGCGGCCTGAGCGGTGGGCGCCCGGTGCGGCGCATACCGGAATGACACCGAGGCGCGCGACGCCGTACAATTCGTGCTTACCCTTCTGGAGCGGCAAAGATGGCGATGTACGAGTCGGAACACACCAAGTTCATGCGCGAATGGATGGCGAAGCATCCGCAGGAACTCGAAGAGCAGAAAAAGGGCCGCGCCCTGTGGTGGGACAAGCCGCAGCCGCTGCAAACCCAGGAAGACCGCGATGCCAAGGTGCCGGTCAAGCCGTACTACTACGACGCCAATCACTGACGCGGTGCATCGCAGGCGTTCGGGCCACTGCGCGCGCGTACGTCCGGCGCGTGCCGGATAGGGTTGTCGATGTCTCTGCCTGAAGTGTTCGTGCTGGTCGATGTCGAAACCACCGGCGCCAACCCGGTGACCGACCGGATCACCGAGATCGCCATGGTCCGGGTCGAGGCCGGCGAAGTCGTGGCGCGCTGGGAAAGCCTGGTCAATCCGCAGACCCACATCCCGGCGCTGATCCAGCGCCTGATCGGCATCACCGACGAGATGGTGGCCACCGCGCCGGTCTTCGCCGAGCTGGCCGAGCGGGTGCGCGCGCTGGCCGGCGGGGCGGTGTTCGTCGCCCACAACGCGCGCTTCGACTACGGCTTCATCTGCAACGCTTTCACCCGCATCGGCGAGGTTTTCGACGCGCCGGTGCTGTGCACGGTGAAGCTTTCGCGTGCGCTCTATCCCGACCACCATCGTCATGGTCTCGACGCGCTCATCGAGCGCCATGGCTTCAGTTGCGACGCGCGCCATCGGGCCATGGGCGACACCGAGGTGCTGTGGCAGTTCATGCGTACGGTGCGCGATGGTTTTGCCGACGCGGTGCTCGCCAAGGCCTGCGAACGCGCGATGAAGCTGCCGCCGCGGCCGGCCGGGCTTCCCGCGGGGGTGCTCGAGGGCCTGCCGGATGCGGCGGGCGTTTACTGTTTCTTCGGTGAGAACGACCTGCCGTTGTACGTCGGCAAGAGCGCCAGCCTGCGGGCGAGGGTCACGGAGCATTTCGGCGCCGCGGGCCGCAAGGGCAAGGAGGCCGACCTGGCGCGCCAGGTGCGCAGGGTCGACTGGCAGGAGACGGCGGGCGAGCTGGCCGCGCTCCTGCTCGAAGCCGAGCTGGTGAAACGAGACCGGCCGGTGCACAACCGCATGCAGCGTGCCAGCGGCACGGCGTTCGCGCTGCAGTTCATTGCCGACCGCAAGCGCCCGCCGCTGTTCAAGCGGGTGTTGATAGACGGCAGCGATCCCGCCACCTGGGGGGCGCTGTACGGTCTCTTCCGCGAACGCAAGGAGGCCGATGCGCTCATGCGCGAGATGGCGGCCGCCTACCGGCTATGTCCGCGCCGTCTCGGCCTCGAGCCGAGCGGCAAGGGGGCTTGCATGGCGCACCAGATGAAGCGGTGCGCGGGGGTGTGCGCCGGCGCGGAAAGCCTGGCGAGCCATGACGAGCGTCTGTTGGGGGCACTCGCCGCGGTCCGCCTCAAGCCGTGGCCGTGGGAGGGGGCGGTGGTGGTCGTGGAGCATGCCGCGCACTCGGGCCGGACGGCGTTTCATCTGATCGACCACTGGTGTCATCTGGGCAGCGCGGATGCGGCGGCGACCTTCGACGCGCTGCTGGCCGCGCCGCCGCCGCGGCGCTTCGATCTCGACACTTGCAGGCTGCTCCAGCGTTGGCTGGCGGCGCCGGCCAACAAGGCGCAGGCGCAGCCGGCGCCGCTTCAGACGGCGAGACTCATCAGCCCCGAGTAGTCGGTCAGGCGTATCGCACGATGCCCCTGGGAGCGGATGAAGCCTTCGCGCGCGAAGCGGCTGAGCACCCGCGAAAAGCTCTCGGGGGTCATGTTGAGCTGCGATGCGATGGTCTGCTTGCTGGCGCACAGCTTCACTTCCGGCGTGTTCGAGTCGCCGTTGGCATGGTGTACCAGGTAGTGCGCGACCCTTTGCATGCTGCTGCGCTGTTCGCACTGTTCGATGCCGGATACCAGCGCCGACATCCGCGCCGACAGACAGGCGAGCAGATCTTCGCCCAGCCCGCTCGCTTGCCGCATCGCCTTGCGCAGCGCGCCGGCCGGCACGAACAGCACCACGCTGTCACAGGTCGCCTGCGCGGCCAGGGACTGGGGCGCGTCCGAGAACGCGCATTCCTCACAGAAACTGTCGCCCATGCCGACCAGCCGCACGATCCGCTCCGCGCCGCCGCTCGAGATCAGGAACAGCTTTACCGCGCCCTCCACCAGCAGATACATTCCGCTGGGGCGGTCGCCGCGATGTACGATCAACTCGCCGCGGTGCGCGTGCTGCACGCGAACCGCCCCGGCGAGCTCGTCGCGGGTGCGGGCGTCGATGTCGTTGAAGGGGGCGAACCGGGTCAGGGTTCGGGCCGCGTAGACTTGGGTTGCAAGTGCCATGATCGTGATCGTCCGTTGAGCCTGGATGCATTGGGTCGATAGCAGTCTAGGAGGGGTGACGATGTGCCGCCATGCCGGGCCGGGCCGGAGGGTGCTCGCAACTACCTCTTTAGAGGTATGGGGGGTACGATGCAAGTATATGATTCTGAAAGAGATGAATTCTGTACTCGGGCGCCCGGGGCGCCCGGCGATCTTTGGAGGTATTCCCGACGCGTGCGGAGACGCCGGTGTCGGTAGCCTGGTTGCGCCGCTGCGGCGCGCGGCTCGAAAGCCGGGCGATTCTGCTTTTGCTGGTCTCGGCGCTGCTGGCGGTGGGGCTGATAGGCGTGGTGGGCATGAGCGCGTCGGTGCTGGTCGCCGAAGGCGTGCAAGGGAGTGGCAGCGCAATCAACGTGGCCGGCAGCCTGCGCCGCTTCGCGCACCGCGCGGGCGCGATGG
>DDUE01000086.1:0-28279 GCA_002344625.1 Rhodocyclaceae bacterium UBA2346
CCCCCCCCCCCCCCGCAACCGCGCCCCCCCCCCCCGCCGGGGCGGGCCGACAGCCCCATCGAGGGCGCCCGGGGCAAGCTGTGGCCGCTGGCCCCCGGCAACAAGGTCAGCTTCGTCAAACCCCGCCACACCACCTGGACCCGGGGCGGCAATCGCCGCTCACAGACTTTCCGCTGGGAATGCGAAGTCGCCGACATGCGCATGAGCTACGTGCCGGCGGGTGACTTCGAGACCTTCCACGTCATCTGCCGCAGCTACCTGCCGGTCCTGTTCGTGCCGGTGCAGGTGGTGACGTGGGACTACGCGCCCCTGCTCGGGCACTATGTGCGGCGCACCTGGTTCAGCGCCGGCAAGCAGCGCCAGACCATGCTGTCGGCGGCGCTGCCGGGAAAGCTCGCGACCCCGAAGCGGATCGCGGCGGCCGTCGAACGTCTGGCCCCGGAATCCGGCGGAATCTGAATACGCGCAACCGACTGGCCGTTCCGCCTTCAGTGGCAGATCCCGCCGAAGCGCGGCTTGCCCCAGCCAAACACCGGATCGCGCCCCGGCGCCCCCAGGTCGGTCAGCGCCGCAAGCTCGCCCTTGAGCAGTTGATCACGCCCGAGCGCACGCTGCGCCAGCGACTGCGAGGCCAGACCCACCATGAAGGGTACGGCGAATGACGTACCGCTGCGGCGCTTGCCCTCGCCCGCGAGTCCGACGGTCCACACATTCACGCCGGGCAGCGCATAGTCGATATAGTCGCCCCGGTTCGCGCGCCAGTAGATGCGGCGATCTTCCGACACCGCGGTCACGCTCAACACACCTGAGAATGCCGCGGGATACGCAGGCGGCGCATTCTGTCCGCCATTGCCGGCCGCCGCCGCGACCACGACGCCCTTGGCCGCCACCCGTGCCACGGCGGCCTCGAGCACACTGTTGGACGGGCCGGCGAGACTCAGCCCGATCACACCCACCCGCTCGCGCACCAGCCAGTCCAGGCTTTGGACCAGGCCGACGGTGCTGGCGGCGCCATTGCCCGAAGGCAGCGTGTAGAACGGATTGGCGGCGAACAGCTGCGCATGCGGCACCATGCCGGGAAACCCACTCCCCGGGCGCCCCACCAGCAGCGCGGCAACCGCCGTGCCATGGTCGGCCGCGGCCGGCACGCTACCGGCATCGACGAATTCGCGCGTTCGCAGGCTGGCGCCGGCAAGCGCGGGATGCGCCACCGCGACGGCGGTATCGACGATGCCGATCGCCTGGTTGCGGCCACAGTTGGACGCATCGTCGGGCCAGCCGATCAGCCGCAAGGCACCGCACGCGGCGCCGCCACACGGGGATGTGTCGGCGGTCTGCTGCGCAAGCTTGTACAGATGATGCAGCTCGAACGTCGCACGATCGCGCTCGGCGAGTATCTGCCGGGCGCTGCGGGCGTCCAGGCCGGGCGGCAGGCGCAGGCGCACCACGCGCAGCGGCAGGCTCGCGGCATCGATCCGCTCGATTATCCGCGCCCCGAGCGCGGTGGCGCGGCCGAGTGCCGCCGCCGAGGGATTGAGCGCAAGCAGCTCGTCTGCGATGAACGTTTCGGCGTCGACGCGCCCAACCGGCTCGAACGGTTCGTGATCCATCCCGCCGCCGCTATCGCTGCCGCCACCGGCAGCAGCCCCGCCCCCGCCGTCATCGTCACCATCACCGTCATCGTCGTCCGCCTGGGCCATCCCGATCGATCCAAGCACCGGTCTCGCGCCTGGCGCCGACAGCACCACCGCTTCGAACGGCAGCATGGCCATGATCGCGATGCCCGCAACGACGGTGCGTGCGTGCCGCGCCAGCCAACCCGCCGCCGCGGCCTTGCGCTGCGCTTCGATGCCCGGTGTGTGCATGATGCTAGAATCCTCCGCTCCGATGTGAACGCCAGCCTGCACGACGGCGTGCAGGTGGCAACTGAACGTGCTCAATCCCATAACGCGGCCGGCAGACAAAAATTCCGCATCCCGGCGGGAATACTTTCGCCCATTCGCCGTTGTTAGCATAAGAGACCCGCAATGTCGATCGACGACCCCCGCGCCGAACTGGTGAGTCTGCTCCCGCGACTGCGCCGGTTCGCCTACGGCCTGACCGGCAATGCGCAAGCCGCGGACGACCTGGTCCAGGCCGGCTGCCTGAAGGCGATCGAGCGCTGGCATCAGTGGCAGCCGGGCACGAGCCTGGCGAGCTGGATGTTCCGGATTCTGCAGACGACCTGGGTCGACGACTATCGCGCCCACCAGCGTCACCAGACCGTGGCCGACAGCGAAACGCTCGACGCGCTGGCGGGTGAAGACGGCCGTATCGTGGTCGAGGCGCGCAGCGATGCGCGCGTGGTGCGCGAGGCAATCGCGCAGTTGCCGGAAGAACAACGGATGGTGTTGATGATGATCACGATCGACGGACTGTCTTACAGGGAAGCCGCGCAGGCACTCGGGGTTCCGGTCGGCACCGTCATGAGCCGGCTTGCGCGGGCACGCGGAAAACTTGCAGACACGATCGGCGTTGGAGACTGACATGCAGATCGACGATGAAACGCTGCTCGCCTATCTCGATGCCCAGTTGACCAACGACGCCGACTACGCGCATATCGAAAACGCGCTCACCGCCGACGCCGGATTGCGCCTGCGCCTTCGGCAACTGGTGGAAAGCGGCGTGCTCGCCCGCCAGGCATTCGCTGCCAAACTCGATGAACCCGTTCCGGCCGGACTGATCGCCGCGATCATCAACGCGCCGTTGCCGGCGCCGGCCGAGCGCGGACGACCGGCGCCCGCCCGGGAACGTATCGCACCGACGTCACGCATCGCGGCATGGATTCGCGAACGCACGGGCGGCGCGGCGGCATTCGCTTCGGTGGCACTTCTTGCACTGGGAACGCTGTTCGGCTACTACCTGTTGCCGGCCTCGACCGATACCACCTCCGCCCCGGCACCGATCGCGCGCCCGGGTGAGTTGGTGCTCGACGCCGCCCTGCTGGTCGCGCTCGAGACGGCGCCCAGCGGCCGCGCGCTGAACCTCGGCACTCGCGAGGTCGAACTGGTCGTGAGCTTCATGAATACCGCCGACCAATTCTGCCGCGAATTCGGCGTCGCACGGCGCGGCCAGGTCTCCCACACCGAACTGGGCATCGCCTGCCGCGAGGCGGAAGCGCGCTGGCGCGTGATCTTCGCGGCCTCGGAAGAAGGCGACCCGGCCGCCCCCGACGCCTACCGCACCGCCAGCGATCAACTGCACGAGGCGGCGAACGACTTTCTCGACGCTCAGGTCAAGGGCGAGCCGTTCGATCCGCTCAGCGAGCTGGTTCTCATCGGCAAGGGCTGGCCGCCGGCATTCGGTGAGGCGCACGACCCGGCGGGCGAGTAAGCACCGCGGGCACGCGGTCGGACGCATCGGGCCGGGCGCAGACAGGCGGACGATCATGGCCTATAAAGTCAGGACGGCAAGTTTTTCGCCCTCGCCCGACACCACACCCGGGCCGGCCTGTTTTCATGCGGAGGCAGTCATGCAGACACCCGTACATGTATTCACGGATTTGTTCGAGCAACTCGGTTTGCCCAGCGACGCCGAAGCGATCAAGCGCTTCATCGAAGCGAACCGCCCGCTGGCGCACGATCTTGCGCTCGCGGACGCGCCGTTCTGGAACCCCGGGCAGACCAGCTTCATCCGCGAAGAGCTGCAGCGGGATGCCGATTGGGCCGAACTGGTCGATCAGTTGGACGCGGCGCTCCGGCAGACCGGCTGACGCGACACGCGCGGATGCCGCCGGCCATCCTGCGCAGACAGGACGACCGGGGCGCCGGCCTCGCCGCACCGTGCCCGGGGCGACGAACACCACCACGACTATTCGCAGCTTGCCCGGCAATCTCCGGGCTGCGCACATTCGCCTTGCCCGAGCACCTCGCAAGCTGCCTTGGTGCGGTGGACGAGCCGGATGTCGTCGCCATAGCTGCAGGTGAGCAGCGTCAACGTCCCCTTGCGCTCGACCGTCATCCGGACCGGCCCGGCGGCCCGCACGGCCGCGGGCGCGGTGGCGCACGAGACGTAGCCGCTGAACGCGCCGTCGGCCGATTCCCACAGGGCGATATCCTTGACCTTGCGGTAGTTTTCGAAGCTTTCGCAGGTATCGCCGTCGCGGCCGTAAAGACGCGCGTTATCGCCGCAATAGCCAAGAAACGTGTACTCGAGCTCTTCGGCGGACGGACAGACCGCGACCTGCCGCGCCTCCGCGATGTCCGGACAGGCCAGCCCGGCGCCGGATGCCGATGTCGCGACGAGACCGCAGAGCGCGATTGCCAGGGGGATCGAACGTATACGCATGATCCGCACCTCAGGACGCGCGCTTCGCGTCGTGCTCGGCCCGGACGGCCGACGCGGCATCGTCGAACCTTGCCTGCTCGGCTTCGAAACGCCTCACCGTGTTGCGGTAGCCGCGCATCCCGAACACCGCTATGCCGATCAGCACGGCAATGAAAACGACAAGTTTGATCATCATGCGAAAGACTCCCCAGGCTGAAATCGAGGCATATGCCACCGGCCGATGCACCCGTTCGGGCAGGCGCCGCTGCGCGCGGGCATGCCGTCGGAAGGCAGTGTGGAGGTCTACGGCCCGGGTGTAATTGATCCCGGTCAGGTCTGACGGGCGACGGCCTGGCTACCGGCGCGCGGCCATGATCGCGGTGATCCGCGACCAGTCGAGATGGCGTTCGATCGCATCGGCGAGGCGGTCGAGGTCGGCTTGCCGGCGCGCGGCGGGATCGACCCGGACCGCATCTTCCGCGCCCGCCCACCCCAGGACGGCCTGCAGCGCTTCCGGTGTGTCGAGCACGCCGTGAACATAGGTTCCGGCGATCTGGCCGTCGCCCGACACCGCGCCGTCGAACCGGCCATCGGCCAGTCGCACGAACGCCCGCGCGAGGTCGGGCCCGGTGCTGACGCCCATGTGGATTTCGTAGCCGCGTACCTGCGCACCGCCCTGCACGAGCATGCCCTCGACGTTTTCGAGGCGCTTGTCGCGCGTCAGCACGGTCTCGATGTCCAACCAGCCGAGTCCCTCGCCCCGGCCCGCCGCACCCTCGACGCCGTGCGGGTCGTCGATGCCGCGCCCGAGCATCTGAAACCCGCCGCATATCCCGAGGATCCTGCCGCCATAGCGCAGATGGCGGGCCAGGTAATCGCGCCAGCCGTGCGCATGCAACCACGCGAGGTCCGCCCGCACACTTTTCGAACCGGGCATGACCACGAGGTCGGCCGGCGGTATCGCCTGGCCCGGGCCGACCCAGCGAAAATCGACCTCGGGATGCAGGCGCAGCGGATCGAGGTCGGTATGGTTCGAGATGCGCGGATAAGCGGGCGCCACGGCCGCCAGCTTGGCGGCCTGCTTGTCGACCCGCGCGTGGCCGAGCGCATCCTCGGCGTCGAGAAACAAGCCCTGCAGATAGGGCAGGACGCCCAGCACCGGCTTGCCAGTGCGGGCCTCGAGCCAGTCCAGCCCCGGCTGCAGCAGCGCGATGTCGCCGCGAAAGCGGTTGATCACGAAGCCCTTGACACGCGCCTGCTCCGAAAGCGACAGCAGCGCCAGCGTACCGACGAGATGGGCGAACACCCCCCCTTTGTCGATGTCGGCGACGATGATCACCGGCACGTCGGCCCGCTCGGCGAACCCCATGTTGGCGATGTCGCGATCGCGCAGGTTGATCTCGGCCGGGCTGCCGGCCCCCTCGACCAGCACGCAATCGTAGGCCGCTACCAAGCGGTGCCACGATGCCATCACCGCGGTCATCGCAATCGGCTTGTAGTGGTGGTAATCGGCGGCCGACAGGTTGGCGACCACCTTGCCGTGAATGATCACCTGCGCGCCGATGTCGGTGGAGGGCTTCAGCAACACCGGATTGAAATCGGTGTGGGGCGCCACCCCCGCGGCAATGGCCTGCAGCGCCTGCGCCCGCCCGATCTCGCCGCCATCCGCGGTCACGGCCGAGTTCAGCGCCATGTTCTGCGGCTTGAACGGCGCCACCTTCAGCCCGCGGCGCGACAATACGCGTGCGAAGCCCGCGACCAGCGTGCTCTTGCCCGCATCGGAAGTCGTCCCCTGCACCATCAGGGCATCGGCTGTGCGCATCGCGTAGAATCCCGGCATCGAATCGAAGCCGGTGATTATCGCCGATTCCGCGCACGGACCCGCCATACCATGAACATGAACATGCCGCAGGCAATCCTCGCCGCCATCGCCTCAGCGGTGATCGCCCTACCGGCCGGCGCCGAAATCCTGATCGAAGACGACGTCGGGCGCGAGATCCGCCTTGCCGAGCCCGCGCGCCGCATCGTGAGCCTCGCACCGCATGTCACCGAATTGCTGTTCGCGGCCGGCGCCGGCGACCGGATCGTCGGCGTCGTCGCCTACAGCAACTACCCGGAGGCGGCGACCCAGATCACCCACGTCGGGTCCTACAACAACGTCGACCTCGAGGCGATCGCCACGCTCGCACCCGACCTGATCGTCGCGTGGCAAAGCGGCAACCCGGAAGCCCATCTGGACAAGCTCGAAGCACTGGGCATCCCGGTGTTCTTCAACGAGCCGCGCAGCCTTGGCGATGTGGCCGACAGCGTCGAGGCCCTGGGCCGGATCGCCGGCACCGAGGCGGTCGCGTCGGCGGCGGCCAGCGCCTTTCGCGCCCGGCATGCCGATCTCGAGGCGCGCTTCGGCGGGCGCGCCAAGGTCAGGATGTTCTACCAGATCTGGGACCAGCCGCTGATGACGGTGAACGACAAGCACCTGATTTCGGACGTGATCCGGCTGTGCGGCGGCGAGAATGTGTTCGCCACGCTGAGCGCGCTCGCGCCGCGCATCGGGGTGGAAAGCGTGCTCGCGGCCGACCCCGAAGCGATCGTCGCGAGCGGCATGGGTGCGTCCCGCCCGGAGTGGCTCGACCAGTGGCGGCGCTGGCCCGAACTCGCCGCAAACCGCCACGACAACCTGTTCTTCGTGCATCCCGACCTGATCCAGCGCCATACGCCGCGGATTCTCGATGGCGCCGAGCAGGTGTGCGGCTTTCTCGAGCGCGCACGCGAACGCCGCCAGCCCGCACCGCCCGGCGGGCGGTGAAGCGGCGGCGCGCTCAGTGGCGGCTCTGGATCTCTTCGATATAGCCGATCATGCCGGTGCGGATGTTGGCGGCGTTGCCCTCGTCGGTGTCGATGTGCATCGCCAGCCGGAACGCCGGATTCACGCGCACCACCACGTCGCCGAAAATCAGTTCGCGTTCGCCCTTGACGCGCACCCGCACCACGTAGTTGTCGCGCACCCTGAAACGCTGCGCATCTTCCGGCGCCATGTGGATGTGGCGCTGCGCGCAGATCACTCCGCGCTCGATGGTGGTACTGCCGTAGGGGCCCTCCAGGGTGACGCCGGGGGTGTTGGCGAGATCGCCTGACTGACGGATCGGCGGCTGGATGCCGACCTTGAACTGCTCGGTCATCGCGATCTCGACCTGGGTCTCCTTGCGGGTCGGCCCAAGCACGCGCACGTTGGCGATCCGCCCCTTGGGGCCGACCAGGTGCACTTTCTCGGCACAGGCGAACTGGCCGGGCTGCGACAGCTCATGCTCGGGCGTCAGCTGGTACCCGGGCCCGAACAGCTTGTCGACATCGGCTTGCGACAGATGCACATGGTGAGCCGAAATCTCGATCGGAATCGGCGCCTCGGCCTGTTCTTCCTTCATCGCCGCGATCAACTCGTTGCGCTCGATCGCGCGCAGGGCCTCCCACGCCACCAGGCGTTCGTCGTCGTTGGCGATCACCAGGATCGTCACCGGTGAATCGTCGGTCGAGATGACCTTGCAGCATCCGAGCTTGCCGAGATTACGGTTGCGTTCCTCGTCGAGCCGGATGCCCATGTAGCCCAGGCCCTGACAGGCCAGGCTGCGCACGGTCGCGCTGGTCTCGCCGATGTCGCCGGTGAAGGCCAGCACGTCGATGCCGCCCATCGCCGCGACATACGCGCCGATGTTCTTGCGCACCTGGTAGCAGAACGCCTTGTGCGCGAGCAACGCCCGATGATGGCCGTCGCTGGCCGCAGCCTCGATCTCGTGGATGTCGCTCGAAATACCCGAAATGCCTTTGAGGCCGCTCTCGGTGTTGATCAGCGTCGCCAGCGCATCCGGTGACAGGCCGTGATTCTGCAACAGGTGAATCATGACGGCCGGGTCGATGCTGCCCGAGCGGCTGGGCATGATCAGGCCGTCGGTGGGCGTCATGCCCATCGTCGTGTCGACCGAACGGCCATGATCGATCGCGCACAGCGACGCCCCGATGCCCAGGTGGCACGAGACGATCTCGAGCTCGCCGAGCGGACGCTTGAGCACCTCGGCCGCCTTGAGCGACACATAGCGGTGCGAAGTGCCATGAAAACCGTATCGACGGACGCCGTCCCGCTTGTAAAGATCGTAAGGCAGCCCGTAGAGATAGGCATAAGGCGGCAGGGTCTGGTGGAACGCGGTATCGAAGACGGCCACATGGGGCACGTCGGGCAAGCGCTGGATCGCCAGACGAATGCCTTCGACATTGATCGGATTGTGCAGCGGCGCGAATATCGCCAGGGCCTCGATGTCGGCAATCACGGTGGGCGTGATCACCACCGCGCTGGCGAACTTGCTGCCGCCATGCACCACCCGGTGGCCGACCGCCGTGATGTCGTGCAGATGCAGTTCGAACGCCTCGCCCAGCAGACGGGTCGATTCCTGGATCACCGCAAACAGATCCCGCAGCGCAAACGCCGGCCGCTCGAGGCTGCGGGCGTGGGGACCGACGGATACGCTGACGCGCGCGACGTCCGGATCGGCGTTGTCGATCACGCCGTGGATATCCGAACCGAGATCGCGGGTGTCGTAGATGCCGAAGTGGATCTGGCTGATCCCGACGTTCAGGGCGACGACCTTGCCGCGCACCGTGCTGCCGAGCGACAGTGCGTAGGGGTCGTCCGAACGCGCGAGCTTGCTGCGTTGCGCAACGGCCGGGTCGGCCGACATCGCGCGGGTCCGTTCCGCGAGCAGGCGCGACAGATACGCGACGGCCTTGGGCTTGGTCAGGATGGATTCGTGAAAGACCGCGGCCGGAATCAAGAGCACGAAACAACGGGTGCCGGCGATGACATCCGCGGCGATGCGCTCGCCGGTCAGCAGCGACATCACGCCGAACACGTCTCCTTCGCCCAGCTGACTGATCACCGAGCGGGTACCGGTGTTGTCGCTGACCGAAATCTCGGCCAGGCCGCTGATCACCACGCCGATGAATCGCCCTTCGTCGCCTGTTTCGAGGATCGCCTCGTTACCTTCGAAGGTGGCAAGCTGCGATCCGGCGACGATCTCGTCGACCTTGTCGGCCGGAAAATGCTCGAACAAGCGCACCCGTTCCAGAAAAAACTGCTTCAGATCTACTTCACTCATACCGGCTCCCGCGCGCATGCGCTGCATCACAAGACGGGAGACTAGCATTTTGCTGCATCGCACAAAAGCGCGGCGAGCGAAAAAGCAAAGTCCGAATCGCCCGTGCTCCAGCCAACCGGCGCCCCGGCGCCCAACCCGCTCACCCCGCTTCCCGATCCACCACCTTGGCGACGACCCGCCATGCGTACATCAGTCCGGACTCGTTGAACTCCAGGCGGCTTTCCGTATCCCGCCACCAGACCCCGCCCCGTTGGTCACTGCCGAGGTAAGTCCAGCGACGCAACTCGCCGCTGCACAGCTCGATCTCGTACACTGCATTGATCACCAGCCGGTTCATGTCGCCCCTCCCGCAAAGACATCCGCCACCCGACTCAGGCTACTACTACCCATGGGTTTGGGGCGCCAAAAGCCGAAAGATCCGTCCCAATGAAGCGCTGTCGGGCCGTCGCGGCACGGTACCAGCGACACTTTATACGAGGTAATATTAACGATTCTCATTCGCTACACCCCAAAACCGTGACTCTTCGCCCCAGCATCCTGATCGTCGACGATCACCAGAGCATACGAGACCCCTTGTCAAAATATCTGCGTCGGTTTGACTTCGACGTTGAGACGGTCGGTGATGGCAAGGGCATGCGTGAGCTGCTGGCACAGCGCACGTTCAGCTTGATCGTGCTGGACGTCATGTTACCTGGCGAAGATGGGCTATCACTATGTCGCTACGTGACCGAACATCTTGATATTCCGGTCATTCTCCTGACGGCCGTTACGGAGCAGGCTGATCGTATTGCGGGTCTCGAAGTGGGCGCCGATGACTATGTCGTCAAGCCGTTCGACCCCCGGGAACTGGTTGCGAGAATCCGTAGCGTGTTGCGCAGGGCCATACCCCACGACAAGAAGACGGAAACACCGGATGCCGGTTCCGATACCGGGGTGCTGGCACCGCAAAAGCACTTCACTTTCGATGGCTGGCTCTTCAATACCAGGAAGCGTCAGTTGCGCAACCCTCAAGGCTCGAACATTCCCATCAGCACGGCGGAATTTCGTCTTTTGTGGGTTCTGCTTGAACACCCCAATCGTGTGTTGAGCCGAAGCCAGCTTCTTGATCTGACCCAACGTTCTGACTGCGTCTTGTTTGATCGCAGCATTGATAGCCAGATCAGCCGTTTGCGTAAAAAGCTGGAGCCGGACCCCCGGCACCCCAGTTTGTTAAAGACCATTCGCGGCGATGGCTATCTGCTGGCGTCCAAGGTCACCGCCAGTACAGCATGAGACTGCTTCCACGCAGCCTGGCGGGCCAGCTTCTGGCGCTGCTGATCCTGGCGATGGTGGCTTCTCACCTCATTGCGGCACTGATCCTGTGGAAGTGGGGTACTTCCGACCAGATTCATCCTTTGGCTGTCCGCAAGATTGAAGCAAGGCTGCTGAGCACGTACCGATTAGTGGTCTCGCATAGTGCTCTGGCCGACTCCGTGCTGGAAGCGCTCGATCTGCCGGAATCGCGCTTCACGATAACAAGCCCCCCGCCCGGTACATCTCCCAGCATGGATGACCAGGAGGCAGCCCTGGCTCAGGCCATCCGCGATCGCCTGAGCTTGCCCGCCGGACAATCGGTACGCGCCCATCTCCGACAGGTCGACGCCCGGAGTTTCCCAATTGAGGAACACGCCCCGTCCTGGCTGGCCCAGGCCTTGAGCGGCGGCAACGCGTGGGCACTGGACATTGATATCGACCTTCCGAACGGAAAATCTCTGCACAGCCGGCACTGGCCGGCCATGATGCATCCCCACTGGGATCGCGTACTAGGCTTCTCACTGCCTGTTGGCGTGTTGCCGATCAGCTTGATTGCCATTCTTTTCGGGCGGCGGATCATGCGACCGCTCAAACGCTTGGCGCTGGCAGCAGAACGCTTCAGCAGGGGCGACCATCCCCAGCAGTTGCCACTTGAAGGTCCCCAGGGCATTCGGGAGATTACCAACGCATTCAACGAGATGCAGGAACGCTTGGTCCGTTTCGTCAATGGCCGCACTCGGATGATCGCTGCCATCGGCCACGACCTGCGCACACCGCTGGCTTCGCTGCGCATACGTGCGGAATTGATCGACGACGACGAACTGCGCGAGGCGATGATTCTGACCTTGGATGAAATGAGTGTGATGGCGGAAGAAACATTGCACTTTGCGCAAGACGATGCCAAACGAGAGTCGACCCGTGCCGTCGAGCTCAGTGCGCTGATCAATGATGCTGTCAGCCATCATCGGATGCTGGGCAAGGAGGTGGAATGGACGGCGCCGCCCGCCACCCTCTATCACTGTCGCCCGGTTCACCTCAAGCGGGCATTGAACAATCTGATCGACAATGCGACGCGTTATGGTCGCACACGCGTCTGGCTGCGCCTCGGCGAAGCAGGTGAAGATATCCGCATCGAGGTCGAAGACGAAGGCCCGGGCATTGCCCCCGACCAGCTCGATCGAGCGTTCGAGCCCTTCGTCCGCTTGGATGCTGCTCGCGGCCCCGAAACCGGCGGCACGGGCCTCGGCTTGGCCATCGCGCGTTCTTGTATCAGAGCCCATGGCGGCGAGGTAACGCTGCACAACCGTCCCGAAGGTGGCCTGCTCGCGGTCATCACACTACCAGCCTGAATTCCCGCAGTCCCGGCGCCATCGGGATCACTCCATTTCCAGACTCGAGGCGGTGTCGCAGGCCAGCGCACCGCCGGCAGTCTTGTGGGTGATTGTGTCGACGCATGTCAACAAAGCGCGCAAAGCGCCATCGTTGCCACGATTCGCCCAACTCCCGCCATATCAAAAAGCAATCATTCGCATTTAGAGATCTCTTCACATTGCTCCATGCGTGTGACGCGATCGCTATCGCAGTCCCGTCTCGGAAGCCGGATGCACACCGATTCCGGGGTTTATTTTTGCTCGAGGAATCCGCCAGCCACCAAGGCGTCGCGACAAACGCGTCGTCTCGGCCCGCAAGCGCCCTCGCTCACCACTTCGCAATAGGAAAGACCGATGACGCGCCGTCGAATCGAGGAACGCAACACCCTGTCGCATCCTGAACTTCAATACCAAGAGCCTGAATGCGCCAACGCATCCCCTCGTGCTCATTCCCAGGTACCCCAATCGCCCGCAAGCAAGTGTCTATCCGAATCCACACTCGGACTTCTTCTCCCGGTTCTCGCGGTATCGATTACCGTTTCGGGTCCGGCCGCGGCACAGGACGCCCGGGAAGGTGAGGTCGAACTGGCCCCGACCGTCGTAACCGGCCAACACGATCGCCTCAACGTCAGCCAAGGCAGCGCGGCAACCCTGACCGCCCCGTTGTTGAACACGCCGCGGACGGTCAGGGTCATCACCCGGCGCGAGATCGAGGAACGCGGCGCCACCTCGGTCGAAGACATCCTGCGCACCACACCCGGCGTCACGCTCGGCAGCGGCGAAGGTGGCACCCCCTTCGGCATGCGTCCCTATATCCGGGGATTCGAGGCCGCTTTCAGTATCGCCGTCGATGGCGTGCGCACGCGAGGCCGGACGACCTATGAAAGCTTCAACATCGAAAACATCGAAATCAACATGGGATCCGACGGCGTCACATCGGGAGCCGGTTCGGCAGGCGGCAGTATCAGCCTCAACTCGAAGGAGCCACGCATGGGCGAGCGCTTCAACGATCTCTCGGTCATGTTCGGCAATGCCTCCCAACAGCGCGCCACGTACGACGGCAACTTCTCCTTTTCCGATGACGTCAGCGGGCGTCTGAATCTGCTCTGGCAGGATTCGGGGGTGCCCGGTAGCAAGCACGTCGAAGACAACAAGGAGGGCATCGCGCCCTCAATCGCCTGGAACATCGACGGCGACAACAAGCTGACCTTCAAATTTCAACACGTCAAAAGCACGGGGCGCCCCGGCGCGCGCGTACCTTTTGCAAACGCGGCCTACAACGCCAACAGTCATATTCCAGGCTGGGCGGACTACGGCTCTGGCACACCCGGCGACCCGCATCTACCGCTCGAGAACATCGATCGCGACAACTATTACGGCGTGCTTGGACGCGACTTCCGCGAGGCGAACAATTCCAGCGCGCACCTCAAGTTCGAACATGCATTCGCCAACGACTTCCTGCTGACCTCGGGACTGTCGTGGATCGAAACCGACGTAAAAATGGCCATCATGCGACCGGCGGTCACCATTGCCAACGGTCAGTTCATGGTTGCGCGTAACGGCAACGGCGGCTACCGCGCCTCCAATCGCGATACCGAAACCGCCACGTTTAACACGAATGTCCGTGGTGAGTTCAATTTCGGCGGATTCGAGCATAGCGTATCGTTTGGTGTCGAGGTGGCCCGCGACCGGGTCCGCAACGGGTCCTCGACCACGACGGTGACGACGCCCAACCAAACACCACTGTTCAATCCGGACCCCTTCAGCCCGTTTACCACTACGGGATCGTTCGGCCCGCTCGGCACGCCGGTCAAGACCGACACGGAGGCACTCTACGCCTTCGATACCGTGAAACTCAACGATCGGTGGATGGTCAACGGCGGTGTCCGCATCGAGGATTTCGAGATCGACGATGGTGCCCAGCGCTGGGGCGATACGCTCACGGACTACCAAATCGGCATCATGTTCAAGCCGATTGCGAATGCAACGATCTACGCTTCGCTGAATACGACTTCATCGCCTCCGGGCGCCTGCGCCAATCAGGGCGGCGGCAACTGCCCGTCAGAATCGCTCAACGAATTCACCACCAGCACCAAAGCCGAACAGACCCGCAACACGGAACTCGGCATCAAATGGGATTCGTCGGGCGGCGATCTCTCGCTGAACGCCGCCATCTACAACACCGAGAAAGACAACGCGCGCATCGCCGATGAGGACGGCAACTACACATTGAATGCGGGCAATCATCGCGGACGCGGATTCGACCTGGGCGTAGCCGGGCAAATCAACAGACGGTGGGCGGCCACCGCCGGCTATACCTATCTCGACGCCGAACAGACGGACAACGACACCCGCAACACTCCCATCAACACGGCCAAACACACGTTCTCTTTCTGGACGACCTACGCCATCAGCGACAAGATTACGCTTGGCGGCGGAGCCAATCATGTCAGCCGCAAGTACGTGAACCCGGAAAACACCTATGCGGTGCCCGCGTACTGGCGCGCCGATGCAATGGCCTCTTACCGGCTCAACCCCAAGACCTCGGTTCAACTCAACGTTACCAACCTGTTCGACGAGCGGTACTACGACTCCTCCCACGTCGGATCTTTCGCGACCATACAACCCGGCCGCAGCCTCACCGCACGACTGAACTACAGCTTTTGATTCAGCGCTGTTCACAAACTGAAGCTAACTACATTTTTCGCTTCTTGGAGTTGCGACGATGAATCGGAGCATGTTGCGGGACACCCAGTGGGCGCGCATCGAGATGTTGTGCGCAGGCAAAGCAAAAGAACGCGGCGTCGCAGGACGCGACAATCGTATGTTCGTCGAGGCGGTACTGTGGGTCACACACACCGGCTCACCATGGCGCAACCTGCCCAAGCAGTTCGGGCGGTGGCACACAGCGTATATCCGCGCCTATCGTTGGAGCAGGAAAGGCATCTGGGCGCAGATGGCCGAAGCGCTCAAGGGCGATGCCGATCTGGCGCAGCTGTTCATCGACTCAACGATCGTGCGCGCGCACCAGGGTGCCGCGGACGCGCAAGAAAAACGCGGGAGCAAGAAGCGCCTGGATGCAGCCAAGGCCGATTGAGGCTGGAATGCACGGTGGTCGAGGTGAGGGACGCCCCTTCACCTCGACACCGAACCAGCAACCCGGCGGCCGGCACCGGCGAAGCAGCCGAGCGCGTCAAAGTACTTCACCCCGATTGTCAATACACACCAGGCTTTGCGCCCCATGCTCGTAACCATTCCGGACTTACTGACTCCAGCAGAAATCACCCATATCCGCCAGAGGCTGGAAGACACCCAGTGGATCTGCGGTCGGCGCACGGCCGGCGATCAGGCCGCAAAGGTGAAGAACAACCTTCAACTTCCCGTGGAGAGCACCGATGCAGTCGAACTCGGCAACATCGTGCTGGGTGCGCTGGGGCGCAACGCCATCTATTCCTCCGCCGCACTGCCACTGCACGTGCTGCCACCGATGTTCAACCGTTACGACGAGGGCATGGACTTTGGAACCCACGTGGATGGCTCCATACGCGTGATTCCGGGCACCGCGCAACGCATCCGCACCGACGTATCCACCACGGTTTTCCTATCGTCACCCGAGGAATATGACGGCGGCGAGCTCGTGGTACATGACACCTACGGCGAGAAACGCGTCAAGTTACCGGCAGGCCACGCAGTGATCTATCCGGCAACCAGCCTGCATTCAATCACACCGGTGACGCGCGGCTCTCGCTGGGCGTGCTTCTTCTGGGCCCAGTCGATGGTGCCCGACGACTGGAAGCGGCGCATGCTCTATGAACTCGATCTGTCGATCATGCGCATCCGATCGCTACTGCCCGACGACGATGAAGCCGTAACGGGGATCGTTGCCCATTATCACAATCTAATCCGCCAATGGGGGACGACGTGAGGCATAGCCGCAAACACGCCTTCCCATGCACACCCCCCACGGCGCCGATTTCGACCGGGCGTAATCATCATTGCCCGGTGTTTCCGCCAACCGGACGGCGTGTTTCATCGCCACCGGTCATGGCAATGGATCAACATTGTCGAGGAACACGCACATATGCTCCCAACACTAGCGCAGATTCCCGCCGAAGTCGTCTCCGTGGGTGACTACGAGCCCTTGGCGCGCGAGCGCATGAGCGCATCGGCGTGGGCCTACTTGCAGGGCGGTGCGGCCGACGAGCTCACCTTGCGCGACAACCTCGACGCCTTCCGCCGGCTGCGCCTGCTACCGCGCGTATTGACGGATGTTGGCGGTGGCGATATCGAACTGGCCCTGCTAAACCATCGTCATGCATCCCCCATCCTCCTGGCACCCGTGGCGTATCAGCAACTCGCCCACCCCGAGGGCGAACTGGCCACCGCGTTGGCAGCCTCTGCGATGCAGACCTGCATGGTCGTCAGCACGCAGGCCAGTACTTCGCTCGAAACGCTAGCACAGGCAACGCAGGGTCCACTATGGTTCCAGCTCTACATCCAGCTCGATCGCGCCTTCACTCGGGAACTGGTCGCGCGAGCGGAGGCAGCCGGTTACCAGGCGCTGGTCGTCACAGTGGATGCCCCGGTCAACGGCGTACGCAACCGCGAACAGCGCACCGGATTCACGCTGCCCCAAGGCGTGGTGGCGGTCAATCTGGAGGGCATGCGCTCACTGCCGGATGAGCCTGTGCGTGCTGGTGGCATCCCACTGTTGCAGACCAAGCTCGTACGTAGCGCCACGACGTGGGATGACGTGCAATGGCTGCGGTCGATCACAAAACTTCCCATTCTGCTCAAGGGCATTCTTGCTCCCGGCGATGCGGTACGTGCGGCCGACGAAGGCATCGCGGGCGTCGTCGTGTCAAACCACGGTGGACGCACGCTGGACGGCCTACCGGCCACCATCGACGCATTGCCAGCGATCGCCCACGCCGTTGAAGGGCGCATTCCCTTGCTCTTGGACGGAGGTATCCGCCGTGGCACCGACATCTTCAAAGCCTTGGCACTGGGCGCATCCGCAGTGCTGATTGGACGGCCCTTCGTACATGGTCTCGCCGCAGCCGGGGCCTCGGGCGTGGTGCATGTCCTACACATCCTGCGCACCGAGTTGGAGATCGCCATGGTCCTGACGGGTTGCCGTACCCTGGCCGACATCGACATCACACGGTTGGTGCAGCCGCTCAATTGCTCTTGTCATCGGCACAGCTGAAGCCCGAGACCGCTGCCTGGGCGGCTCGACTCTGCGTGCGCGCCACCGGCGCTCGTCGATCTGCGCCTTGAGGTTACGAAAAGGCGCGCGTTGACTTCGGATACCAACGCCATCAGAGCGTCCATGGCGATACATCGCCGCCCCGTGCGATCGCGAGCCGAAACCTCAATCCGGGCTCGGCCCGCACGGCCGTGAGAATCCAGCCATGTGCCAACGCAATTTCCTGGCAAATGGACAAACCCAGCCCTGCCCCGTGGTCGCGCCGATGCGCCGCGCGCCAGAACCGCTCGAACAACAGGGGAAGCTGAGCTGCATCGACGCCTGGCCCTGAATCCCGCACTGTCACCGCGTCGCGTTGAATTTCCACGCTGACGATCGTCTTTGCAGGTGCGTGCTGAATGGCGTTCTCCAACAGATTCTTCAGCACAGTAAACAAGGCGCCGCGGTCGGCCTGCCACTCCACGTTGTCGGCAACGGCGGATACCTCCAAGCGCACGTCGGCGGCACCGGCCATGCGTTGCAGATAAGCCGCGGCCTCGTCGGCTGCATCCTGCACCCGGACGGTGGTGAAGTTGTAGTTGTGCGCCTCGCTGGCCTCAGCCAGAAGCAGTAGCTGCTGCACCTGACGCGTCATGTATTCGACATCGCTCAAGAGCGCGTCACGATCCTGAGGGCCATCTTCCCCCAGCTCTATCTGCGCACGAATCAACGCGAGTGGCGTCTTCAACTCGTGCGCCGCGGTACCGAGAAATTCCTTCTGCACGCGATAGCCGTTTTCGAGACGCTCCAGCACCCGATTGAAACTGTCGACAAGCGGGGCAATCTCCGAGGGGACGACTTCCGTCTTCAGTCGGGCATGAATGGAGCGCGGCGAGATTGCTGCCGCAGACTCCGATACATCTCGCAGTGGCTTGAGGGTGTAGCGCAAGGTAAGGTAGGCGCACAGGCCAAAGGCGACGAGCAGCACGAGGCTGAATACCGTAACGCCGGTTACCACCAGCGGCAACGCGATGCGATGATGGAGGAGTTCCATGAACCGCGCGCTGGCCGCGAACTGCAGGTACCACGTCCGGCCACCATGCTCGAGCGGCTCGGTGACTCCATATACGACCAATCCCTCGTGCCCGAAGTCGAAGCTCCCACGCACCAACCGGAGGAAATCTCCGCCAGCCGGCCAGAATCTCTCTCCGGCATTCGAGGCAGCGACCGCCTTCCCGGCGTCGTCCAGGATTCGATACGCAATTTCGCGCTGGGGACCTTCGTACAGCCACGCCAGATCGTCCATGCTGGCATCGAATCCGACGGGTCTGCCATTGCCGTCGAACCTGATCTTTTCCGCCAGCCCCTCCGCAGCGTCAGCCAGGTCCATCCGGGCCAGTTTATCGCTCTGAAGCACCGCTACTGCGGCGATCACGACCAGCGCAATGCTGAGAATCATGCCGAAAACATAGGCCAGCAGAACCTTCAACCTCAGGCTATTCAGCGGAATCTTCTTCGCGGAGCGCATAGCCGAGCCCTCTGACGTTGACGATCCGCTGCCGCGAACCGATTGCGACCAGTTTGCGGCGTATGCGGTGAAGGGCCACATCCAGCGCGTTTGGTGTGACCGCCTCGCTCAGCCCCCATGCCGCTGCCTCCAAGGCACTGCGGCGCACGACCTCCTCATGCTTGCGCAAGAGCAGCAGCATGATCTGTACCTCAGCCGGGGCCAGGGTGATGCGCTCGTCTCCGCTGCATAGAACACTTGCGTTGGCGCGCAGCGTCAGATCGCCGTGAGTGGGATCAAGCGGGCGGAACTCCACGGGGCGGCGCAGCAAGGCACGCACTCGCGCCACCATCTCGTCCATGGCGAATGGCTTGGGCAGGTAGTCGTCGGCTCCGGCTTCGAGACCCTCCACCCGGTCATGCAGTGCATCACGCGCCGTCAGTACAAGGCAGGGGGTACGAAAGCCGGCGCTACGCAGCTTCTGCAGCAAGACCAGTCCGTCCCCATCCGGCAATCCCCGGTCAAGAACCAAAGCCTGGTAAGGTATCTGTTGGACGGCAGCCCATGCAGCGTCGATGCGTTCGCTCACATCGACGCCGATTCCTGCGGCCACCAGGCCCTTGTGTATCAGCCGGGCCAGCCGTTCGTGGTCTTCGATCAGGAGTATTCGGCTCATCGGAAACTGTACTGGTAGCCCAGCATCACCCGGTTTTCGGTCGAGCGATCCACGATGGGGCTGTCTTTGATCTCTTTGCCCAGGAACGTCACACCGACATTGAGCATCATCGAATGATGCCTGTCAAAACGGTAAATGCCAGTCAAGCTGATTTCGGGGTTGACCGCGGCCTTGCCGGTATAAGCCGCACGCCCCGCCGTTACCTCGCTGTCACGCACGCCGTAGTAGTAGTCCACATACTTCCTGTCTAGCCATTCAACGCCCACCTGGGGTATCAGCATCAAGCTTGGGCTCAGCATGAGCTTGCGCTCCAAGCCCAGGGCAAGGCGTTGCCCCTTGCTGTTGCTAGAGGCATCACCCAGCCACTCCAGCGTGATGCCGGCCAGGTCATTTTCCCACTCCACCTTGGCGCCTAGCCAGACGCTGGACTTGCGCTCTGCCATGCCAGCCAGGGCCGGCGAGTCGCCGGCCTCGTAGCCAGCGCCGTCGAACAGCTTGGCCACGACGCCGAAGTTGAGGCGTTGCGATTCACTCAACTCGATTCCTGGCAGCTTCAGTTCCAGATTCGGGCCGTCCAGCCTCACATACCGATTTTCGTAAGAGATCATGGGCAAGGCTCTGGTCTCGCGATCCATACCCTTGTACGCCGTCTGTGCGCTGATGCCGGCCAGGCCCAAGCCCCAGGAGGCACCCTCGGGCTCGTCCTTGCCGGAAGGCTGCTGGGCGAACGCAGGAGCCGGGCAGGCCAGTACCGCCGCGACAGCGGAGACAAGGGCCAGGTTGACGGCGCTTGCTTTAAAGCGGTGCTTGAAGGCTGGGGAGGGAGGCATGAACAGGTTCCTTGCGGATGTTGAAAACCTTCATCCTCCGGCCCCCCGTCTTACGGAACACTTACCCGAATCAAGAGCTATAGCTCGGCGCCGCTGACCGAAATTCCGGTAAGTGTCTGGAAAGACATACGGCCAGATAGTCGCATTCGTTGCAGATCGAGGCGAAGGCTTGCGAGCCCCCAAGAACCCAGTCAATGAACGTCCGATCCAGGTTCCAGCATTCCCGCTTACGGACTCGGTTTCATGCGCCAACCCAACTGGCCCGCCACTTGGTGCTGTACGCTGCCATCGGCATACCACATGTACTCGCGGGTTTCCCTGGTATCACGCGAAGGTGGTTGATGATGATGGCCTTACGAACCTCAGCAGTTGCGAGGATTCGTCTAGGAAGGCGGTTTTAGACCGGCGCGACACGAATGGCGATTTTCGTGTCGCGCTAATCGGAGTTGGCGCGACAGCGGGACGCAGGAGCCTAACAGCTGATATCGATAAACGCCTGACTCAAAAACAAAAAGCCACCGGGCGGGTGGCTTTTTTGCGGGATTTTTGGTCGGGGAAAGAGGATTCGAACCTCCGGCCCCTGCGTCCCGAACGCAGTGCTCTACCAGGCTGAGCTATTCCCCGACGTTCAGCGCGATCTAGTGATTTCTCTCAATCGCGAAGGAGCACAATTCTAGCAGCGAATTCTTGAAAATGGAAGGTGGCAATGATTGAAGTGCATTGACTGCAAGCTGCGCCTCCGCGCGCGCGCTCACGCGCGACTCGTCCAGCGCGCCGGTCGCGTGAATGATCTCGAGGATGGCTTGAAAGTCATCACGACCTCCGGATTCGATCGCTGTCCGCACCCGGGCCGCTTGGGCCGCCGTGCCATGTTGCATGGCAAAAATCAATGGCAGCGTCGGCTTGCCCTCGGCCAGATCGTCGCCCAGATGCTTGCCTAGCGAGACCTCGTCGGAAGTGTAGTCAAGCACGTCGTCGACGATCTGAAAGGCCGTGCCGAGGTGCATACCAAAAGCTGCGAGTTGCGCTTCCAGCGCCGCATCGGCGCCCCCCAGGATCGCCCCGAGACGGGTCGCCGCCTCAAACAGCTTGGCGGTCTTGTAGCGGATAACGCGCAGGTAGTCGTCGATACCCACATCCGCATTGTGGCAGTTGAGTAACTGCAACACCTCGCCCTCGGCGATGACGTTGGTAGCGTCGGCCAGGACTTGCATGACACGCAGGTCATTCACGCCGACCATCATCTGAAACGCGCGCGAGTAGAGAAAATCACCGACCAGCACCGACGCGGCGTTGCCGAACAAGGCGTTGGCCGTCTTGTTGCCGCGCCGCAGATCGGATTCGTCGACGACATCGTCGTGCAGCAGCGTCGCGGTATGGATGAACTCGACCACCGCGGCGAGCTCATGGTGATGCACGCCGCGGTAACCGGTCGCGTTCGCACAGAACACCACCAGTGCCGGGCGCAGGCGCTTGCCGCCACTGTGGATGATGTATTCCGCGACCTGCCTGATCAGGACCACATCGGAATGGAGGCGCTGCCGGATGACGGCATCGACCGACTGCATGTCGACGGCAATGGGCGCAAAGATCGGCGGAATCGGCAAAATTGCGACACTCACGGAAAACCCGCGATCTTAGGGGGCCACACATGCCCCGTCAACCGCACCAGGCGACGAGCGGAAGAATACGCACCGTGCGGTAACGCACCCCACCACGCAACCGCCGAACCACGCAAACCGCACGCACTCATGTGTCTGCCTCCCGCACGATATCGGGCCGATCGGTGATCACGCAATCGACTCCCCATTCGAGCAGTTGCCGGGCACGCGCGGGATCGTTCTCGGTGTACACGACCAGCCACAGGCCTTCGGCATGGACCGCCTGCGCGAGCGCCGCAGTCACCTGGCCCGCCTCCGTGTGCAGCGCGACGACGCCGAGCCGGCGGCAACGCACCGCCCAGTCGGCGGGCATGCTTTCGACCAGCAAGCCGCGGGGCAGATGTGGCGCGATCTCGGCCGCCGCCGTAAGCGCGATCTCGGAGAATGAAGACAGCAAGGGCGGCTGCGCCGCGCTGCGCCACAACTCAGCCGCCGCGGACGCGACCACCCGGGCGGTCGGCGCATCCCAGCCGGTGGCCGGCTTGATCTCGACGTTGGCCGCGAGACCGAGCGCGATACACCGTCGAGCCACATGCCCGAAACCCGGAATGCGCTCGCCGGCGAAACGCTGATCGAACCAGGAGCCGGCATCCAGCGCATGCAGGGCGGCATCCGGTGCGAGCGACATGTCGCCGCAGCCGTCGCTGGTCCGCTCCAGGGTTTCGTCGTGGATGACGAACGGCGACCCCTCGCCGCTCAGCATCACATCGAACTCCACGCCCCGGCAACCGAGCGCATGCGCGACATTGAGGCCGGCCAGCGTATTCTCCGGCGCCAGTTGCCCACCGCAGCGGTGGGCGAGCACGCGCGGCCACGGCCAGCGGGCGGGCGCCATCCGCGGAGCCTACTTACCCTTGGGCACCGGTACCCGGGCAGCCATCACGGCCTCGTCGAGCGCCAGCTTGGCCGGCTTGCGCTCGGCCCACACATCCCTGAGCGCGGCATCGACGATGCCGATCACACGTGCGCCGCCGATCGCCGCCGCCGCCGAGGACTGGGCCGTGGCAGGCTTGTTGGTGAGCTGCGAGACGGCCACCTGCACGTTCGCGAGGTCGCCCCCCAGGAGGTCACTCTGGGCCGCGAAGAAACCCGCGCGATTCAGCGGCAGATAACCACTCTCGAGCTGCCAGGCGATCTGGTTCGGAGGCTGCAGCCAGAAATCGACGAATGCCGCCATGGCCTTGTACTCGGCTTTCTGCTTGCCGGCCGCGAACCACAGCGTGGCGCCGTCGGCAAGGGTGTTCTGCGGCGAACCGAACATGTCGTCGTGATACGGCAGTGGCATGATGCCGATATCGAAACCCGCCTTGCGGCGGAACCCGGCCCAGTTCGACGATGGTGCGGCGATCACGGAACACTCGCCCGCGACGAACCGCTCCTCGGCCTCACGATCGGTCTCGAAGATGCGCATGAAGCGCGCCCGATGCCAGCTCGCCATGAGCGCGACATGCTTGACCTGGAGCATGTTGTTGAACGATGGCTGCAGAATCTTGCCCTGCATGGCCGCGGTCGGCTCGTTGTGCCACGCGCTGGTGTTCTCGATCATGACCCGCGCAGGCTGCGACACTGTGTATGGGCAGGTTCCGCCCGCATCGAAAAGCTTGTCGAGCGCCTGCTGCAGCTTGGTCCAGGTCGGCAAGGGCGCATCCGGGTTCAGGCCGGCCTTGCCGAGCACGTCGCGGTTGACGAACAGGACCGGCGTCGACAGCCCGACCGGCAACGCACGCAACTGGCCCTTGGCGTCGACCGCGGTGCGGCTGAGCACCGGTGGCGGCTTCAGCGTCCTGAGCGGTACGCCGGCTTCGTGCATGGCGGCGTGCAGCGGCTTGAAACGTGGCTTGCCGCTCAGAAACCGTTCGCTGTCCTCGCCGTCGAGAATCAGCATGTGCGCCGTCTCGCCCTCGGTGAGGCCGCCTTGCTGCACCTTCACCTTGAAGCCCTTGCTGCTTTCATTGAAACGCTGTGCGAGCGCCTGAAGTGCGGCATCACGTTCGACGCCGAGGTTATGCACCAGCCTGACTTCACCGCTGGCCGCAGCCGCCTTGCCCGGCGCCGGCGCGGCATGAACCGCGCCGGCAAACACGGTCAGCGACAGCGACACCACCAGCCTCAGGGAAACGATCGAATCAAAACACTTTAGGTTCACGAAATTTCCAGAATGATCACCAATCGGATCGAGCCATCGTCTGGCTCGCCGCAATTGAAAAGAAAAGCTTTTTGCGCCCCGTGCGCGATCGCGATCATATACCGGCCACGAAAAAGTTGCGTGACACCGCACCACCCGATCGGGCAAATAATGGTAAAGAATCGCACTCGCGCCACGCCTTGCCGGGCCCCGGCTGCGGTCATGCGCCTTCGGACGCCTGCCACTTCAGCTTTTCGGCAGCGTGCCGTTACCATGGGCGACGATGCTCACACTCGCGGATACCGCAGCCCACCATGAAGATCCGACGCTTGATCCTGCTCGTTTGCCTACCCCTGCTGGCCGGCTGCGAGATGGTCTACGACCTGCTCGAGATTCCCAACCCGAAGAAGGAGGCCGAGATCGTGGATAGCGAAGGGCGCGCAATAGGCAGCGCCTGCCGCCACGCGGGCCGCTCCCTCGAGGACTGCTACATCCTCAACCCCAAGGCCGAAAAGGCCTCGGTGTTCAAGGGCTGGCGCGACATGAACGACTACATGATTCTGAACGGCATGGAGGTCGTCCCGTCGCGGCTCACGCCGACGACGGCGCCGCCTCCGGAGCCCCGCCTCGACGTACCGGCGGTGGAACCTGCGGCGCACTAGGCGGCCAACGCCGGTCAGAGCACCGGGTTGGTGTAGCGCAGATGTACCGCCTCGATCTCGGCCATGAGTTCCTGGTCCAAGGACCGCGCCCATGCCGCGATGTTTTCGGACAACTGCGCGAGGCTGGTCGCGCCAATGATGGTGCTGGTCACGAACCAGCGCCGATAGACGAACGCAAGCGCGAGTTCGGTGGGCGAGAGTCCGTGCTTGCGCGCCAGGTCGGCATACGCCGTCACCGCCGGAACGACATTCGGTTTGGTATAGCGCTGGCCGAAGCTCTCGAACTCGGTCAGCCTGCCCGGCGCGGCCGGATCGACCAGATACTTGCCGGTGAGATGACCGAACCCGAGCGGTGAGTAGGGGAGGACGCCGACCTGCTCTCGATGGCAGATCTCGACCAGCCCGTATTCAAACACGCGGTTCAGCAGACTGTAACAATTCTGGATCGACACGACGCGCGGCAGACCATACTCGTCGGCCAGCCGCAAGAACTGCATGACGCCCCAGGGATGCTCGTTCGACAGCCCCACATAGCGAATCTTGCCTTCGGCGACGAGTTCCGCCAGCGCCTCGAGCTGGGCCCGGATCGGGGTGCATTCGGCCTCGCGCGCGGGGTCATACTGCCATTGCCCGAACATCGGCTGATTGCGCTCGGGCCAATGCAACTGGTAGAGATCAACATAGTCGGTGCGCAAGCGCCGCAGGCTGCCCTCGAGTGCCGCGCGCAGATTCGCCCGGTCGAGGGCCGGCGGGCCGCCGCGGATCCAGTCCAGGCTGCGGGCGGGACCGGCGATCTTGGTGGCCAGCACGATCCGGTCACGCGCCTGCCGCCGCAACCAGTTGCCGACGATGGACTCGGTGGCACCATAGGTTTCCGCGCGCGCCGGCACGGCATACATCTCGGCCGTGTCGATGAAGTTGATGCCGGCATCGCGTGCCATGTCGAGTTGCGCATGCCCGTCCGCCTCGGTGTTCTGCTGGCCAAAAGTCATGGTACCCAGGCATATCCCCGACACTTTCAGGTCGCTGCGCCCCAGTTGCCGATAATCCATATCCACTCACTCCCACCCATCCGCGGCCGCAGCCGCGATCGTCATGCCTGCGCAAATCGCGCTTTGTCGAGCCGCACGCGCACTTTATCATCCGGCTCCAAACGCAATCATAACAACGAGCCCGCCGATGTCCGACGACACGAAACACCAAGCACCGCCGTGGTCGCCCCCCGGCGAACCGATCGCCTACGGATATCTCGCCCTGTGCCGGGCCGGATTCGAGAAGGAAGTGGCCGAAGAGCTCACCGCTTTCGCCCGCAGGGTCTGCCTCGACGGACAGGTACGTGCCACCCCCGGCGCCGCCTTCGTCGTGTTCGAAACGCGCGAGGCGCTGCCGTTTGCCGATCTGGCCGATGCCTGCGACTGGCAGACGCTGAGTTTCGCACGCCAGTTGCTGCCCTGGTTCGCCCGGGTGGACGATCTGCCCGACCGGGACCGCGCCACACCGATCGTTGCGGCGGCACGTACCGCCGGCCAGGCGTTCTCCGCACTGTTGCTGGAGACACCCGATACCGATCTGGCCAAGCAACAATCCGGATTCTGCCGGCGCTTTGCCGAACCCTTGCAGCTCGCGCTCGAGAAGGCGGGCCTCCATCGCACCCGCGGCCGGCAATTGGCCGAACTGCATGTGCTGTTCAGCGATACCACGACCGCATGGTTGTGCGCTGCCCTGCCCGGCCGCGCAGCGCTCTGGCCAATGGGGGTGCCGCGCCTGCGCATGCTGCACGAGGCCGCGAGCCGCTCGACCCTCAAGCTTGCGGAGGCGCTGTTTACGCTGTTGTCCGAAGAAGAGCGTACGAGCCACCTGCGCGCCGGCCTGCGTGCCGTGGACCTCGGCGCAGCGCCTGGCGGGTGGACCTGGCAGCTGGCCCATCGCGGGCTCAACGTCACCGCGGTGGACAACGGCCCCATGGCCGCATCGGTCATGGCGACCGGCATGGTCGAGCATGTGCGCGCCGACGGCTTCACCTGGCGCCCCAGGCGGCCGGTCGAGTGGCTGGTATGCGACATGGTCGAACAGCCCTCCCGGGTCGCGGCGCTGGTTGCCGACTGGATCGGCAGCGGGCGCTGCCGGCGTTCGATCTTCAACCTGAAGCTGCCGATGAAGAAACGGCTGGCGGAGATCGAGAAGTGCCGCGCCCTGATCCACAAGCGGCTTGCCAAGGTCGGCCCCTACGATCTGCGCATCAAGCATCTTTACCACGACCGCGACGAGGTCACGGCCTACCTCGCGCTACAGCGCTAAGGCACGATGCACGGATCGAACCGCACAGGTCCCGCGCACATCCGACAAGACGCCCCAGCCTGCCGGTGTATAATCCGCGCTTCGACACATTCAGTCTGACGGCGCGCGCGCTTCCCAAGATTCCCGAGCCCATGCGCTCTCTTAAACCCAGTGCCCGGCCGGGGCGCGGCGGCGCCATCGCAGGCCTCTTCATAGACATGGACTTATGAGTTTCGCCGATCTCGGGTTGAACCCCGAGCTGCAACGCGCGGTCGCCGAATCCGGCTACACGCAACCGACCCCCATCCAGATGCAGGCCATCCCGGTGATTCTCGCCGGCCTGGATGTCATGGGAGGCGCCCAGACCGGCACCGGCAAGACCGCCGGTTTCACGCTGCCGCTGCTCCAGCGCCTCGCCCCCCATGCCAGCACCTCCACCAGTCCGGCCCGCCATCCGGTCCGGGCGCTCATCCTCGCACCGACGCGCGAACTGGCGGTGCAGGTTCATGAGTCGGTCAAGACCTACAGCAAGTACGTGCCCTTGCGATCGGCCTGCATCTACGGCGGCGTCGACATGCGCGCCCAGGTCGCCGAATTGCGTACCGGAATCGAGATCGTCGTCGCGACACCGGGGCGCCTCCTCGACCACGTCCAGCAAAAGACCATACAGTTGGGCCAAGTCGAGGTGCTGGTGCTGGACGAAGCCGACCGCATGCTCGACATGGGGTTCATTCCCGACATCAAGCGCATTCTCGAATTGCTGCCGTCCGCGCGCCAAAGCCTGCTGTTCTCGGCCACCTTCTCGGACGAGATCAAGCGCCTCGCCGACCAGATGCTCAAGAACCCGCAACTGATCGAGGTCGCACGCCGCAACATGGTTTCCGAGACCATCACCCATCGGGTGCATCCGGTTTCCAGCGGCCTCAAGCGCAACCTGCTCGCCCAGCTGCTGCGCAACCAGCCCGACACCCAGGCCCTGATCTTCGTCGACACCAAACTGCTGTGCGGACGCCTGGCCCACTTCCTGGTCCGCCACGAGATCGCCGCCGACGCGATCCATGGCGACAAGGGCCAGGCGCAGCGCAGCGACACGCTCGAAGCCTTCAAGAGCGGCAGACTGCGGGTACTGGTCGCTACCGACGTCGCCGCACGCGGTCTCGATATCGACGACCTGCCCATGGTCATCAACTACGAGTTGCCGCACACCGCCGAAGACTATGTGCACCGCATCGGCCGCACCG
>DDUE01000086.1:28592-28801 GCA_002344625.1 Rhodocyclaceae bacterium UBA2346
CGAAGAAAAATCGCGCCTCGCCGAAATCGAAAAACTCATCAAGCTGCAGATTCCACAAGAAATCGTGCCGGGCTTCGCGCCGGAACCGGACTATTTCGAAGCCGGCACGCACAAGAAACGTTCGCACCGCCCGGAAAGCTTCGACACGCCCGAGCCACGCCGTGAGTCGCGCCGCGAGCAGCGCGGCGACCCGGGGGCTCGCCGGGCGC
>DDUE01000063.1 GCA_002344625.1 Rhodocyclaceae bacterium UBA2346
TTTGGGGCCGACAGCCACGGTGGAGCGCAGGTTGTACATGGCGACGAGCGGCGCGGCGAACGTGGCCGCTTGCACCGCCAGCGTGTAGGTCCAGGTCTCGATGGCCTTCACCTGTTCGGGCGATGCGCTGGGCTTGTTCACCTCTGCGGTCGTCGGCGCCGCGACCAGTCCCAACGCCATCGTCAATGCAACGGCGGCAACGGCCAGCCTTCTCGAGTTGTTCATCATGCATTTCTCCCGTGAGTTGAGCACTTCATATCCGCTGCGCAAGCTTTGGGGTACTGTAGCGCCAAGATGGTCGCTTGAACACTTCCCTTTAGGGAAGCTCGTCCGGGGTTCCGTCGAACAAGCCCGCCGCTTGGGCGAGGCGTGTCAGTTCGGCCACCGATCGTACCCCGAGTTTGCTCGTGATGGCCGTACGGTGCAGCTTCACCGTTCGCTCGCTGACGCCGAGGACGATCGCGATCTGCTTGTTGAGTCTGCCTTGGACGACGTGCCGCAATACCACCAGCTCACGATTCGTGAGGTTGACGAATCTGGCCCGCAACGCGCGCAACCGCGCGTCCTCGGCACGCCGGCGGGCATCGCGGGCGATGGCCCGGTCCACCGCAGCGAGCAAATCCTCCTTGGGCGCGCGTTTCGTCAGAAAGTCCTCGGCACCCTGGCGCATCGCCCGGACCGTTGTCGGGATGTCGCCTTCGCCGGTGAGAAAGACCACCGGCAGCACGTTCGCCGCGCGCATCAGCGCCTGCTGGAGATCGAGGCCATCCATCCCCGGCATCCGAAGATCCGTGACGACACACCCTGCGCCTTCGCCGAGTTGCGCGAGAAAATCGACTGCCGATGCGTACGTCTGGACGGAGTAACCCGCGGCCTTCAGCAGGCGTGCGAGCGCGACGAGGAATGATGCGTCGTCGTCGACGACATGAACGATGGGCACGGGTTCGCTCATGACGGCTTCGCTGACTCCGCCAGCGGCAGCGTGAAGCGGAATGTCGCGCCTTCACCGGCATTGTTCTCCGCCCAGATGCGCCCGCCCTGCGCCTCGATGAGCGTGCGCGAAATCGAGAGCCCGATGCCCATGCCGTCTGCCTTGGTGCTGAAGAACGGCTCGAACAGGCGCCCGAGGCTCTCCGGCGGGATGCCGGGGCCTGAGTCGCTGACCGCCACTTCGATCTCGCTCGCTCCACGGGATCTCGCCCGCACTGTCACCCGCCGTCTTGCCGCTTGTACGGATTCGGCGGCATCCATGGCGTTGATGATGAGGTTCAACAGCACTTGCTGCAGGTGCACCGGATCGCACATGACCGCTGGCAGGTCGGGCGCCGCGTCGATCTCCAGTCGTACTTTCCGGGACGAAGAATCGCTGCGCGCAAGGGCGGCGACATTTGCCAGTTCATCGCTCACCGACAGCGCCCGGGGGGCGAAGTTGCGGCGCTTCAGCAGCGCGCGCAACCGGTCGATCACGCTGCCAGCCCGCTGGTCGTCGTGACGGATGTCAGCCAAAATGACCCGCACTTCTTCGATGTCCGGCGGGTCGTGCTCCAGGAACAGTTCGGCCGCTTCTGCATTGCGCAGGATGGCGCCAAGCGGCTGGCTCAACTCGTGCGAGAGCGCTGATGCGAACTGCCCCATCATCGAGACGCGGCTGGCGTGGGCCAGTTGACTGCGCAGCTGCTGCAGCTCCAGTTCGGTACCTCGCCGCGCGGAAATGTCGAGGACCACCCCGCGCAGTAGCTTTGGCTTGCCACTCCCATCACGCTCGATCTGCCCGCGCGCTGCCATCCAGCGCGTTCTTCCATCGGGGAGGAGCACGCGGTATTCGGCTTCATAGCCCATGTCGCGAGCCAACATCTCCTCGATGGCCCGATCGGTAACCTCGCGGTCTTCGGGATGGACTGAGCGAAAGAAGCGCGCGCGATCGATGGATTCCGATGCCGAATAGCCGAACAGCTCGCGGGCACGCCTGCTGGCCCAGATCGAATCGCGACCAATGTCCCATGTCCACATGCCCAGATCAGCAGCCGAACAGGCCAAATCCATGTGGCGTTCCCTCTCCTGCAGCACGCCGGCAAGCCGTGCTCCCGCCAGGACGTCGGCATTCAACTCGATCGACATCGCCACCAGTACGGGGAGATAGGCCCAACTGATCATGTAGGGTGTATCGAGGACCCCGGTGTCCACCAGGGCTGCTTGCAAGCCCCCACACAGAAAGAAGAACACGATGGCGCCCCCAACGACGGTAGCACGTCGCTCCCCAGTGCTGCGCCGCAATTTCGCGGAGGCATCCGCGACGAACGCGATCTGCGCCAGAACGGCCAGATACGGGAATACGTTCCAGGGGTTCGGGATGCCTTCGGCCACGTAGAAGCTGGCTCCACCGAAGGTTTCGACCAGTCTGAAACCGCTAAACGATTGGTAGGTCATGCCCGATCCGGGAGGCGCCCACGGTAGAAAGTCGAAAGCCAATCCCATGACGTAAAGGCACGGAACCGCTAGAGCGAGCCACTTTCGCCCGGTACGAAGATACACCCAGATGAACGCCATCAGCGTCACGAGCATTATGCCGACGGCAGTGTCCAGAAAACGCGTGAATAGCCACCATTCGGCGAAGACGTCCGTTCGCATCAACGCCAATTCCAGTCCAGAGACGCAGGCAACTGTGAAAGCGCTGAGTGCAAACAGCAGGCGTGGCGCGCGTGGGTGATGTGAGAGGCCGATGCTCAGCTCAATCAAGCCCAAGGTGAGGCAGGCCGCCGCCACCATCGGCCAGGTGATGGTCATCCAGTTCATGGCGCAGTATCGATGCCTTTGCTTGGCGCAGTCTACCAAGTTCGTGGCGCTACGAGCGGCCGCCGCAGGTCAGCATTCCATGGCAGCAGCTATGCGCGCGTCACCGTTGCACCGGAACGGTCAGCCCACAAAGTGATGGTCGAACTGGCGATCGGCGCGCCACACCCGCGCACCTGGCCGTTGAGCCTGGCTGAGGTGGTGCGGTTGGCCGGAAGGAGGCGCATGGCGCTCAAATCCCGGCAGGAGCTTTGTGCTCCCGGACTCGGCTCGGAAACGGCTGATCCGGGGCATGCGAAACGTCCTGCTGGTCCAGCCATGTACCTTGCCCGCCGCCTTGCTGCTTGGACCAGCGGTTCCCGGGTGCGCGGTGGCAGTCGGTCAGGCGGCAAAAAAAAGCCGCGGCCGGAGCCGCGGCTGACAGTCGGCAGATTGCCGCTTACAGCATGTCCTTGACCGCCTCGCGCTCGTCGGTCAGCTCCTTGAGCGTCTTGTTGAGTTTGTCGCGCGAGTAGTCGTCGATGGCGATTCCCTGGATGATCTTGAACAAGCCGCCCTTGCATTCGCACGGGAAGCCGAAGACGATGCCAACCGGGATGTCGTACGAACCGTCGGAGGGGACGCCCATGGTCACCCATTCGTCGGAGCCGAGAACCCAGTCACGCATGTGATCGATCGCCGCGTTGGCGGCGGAAGCTGCGGACGAGAGGCCGCGGGCATCGATGATTGCGGCGCCGCGCTTGCCGACCGTCGGCAGGAAGGTGTCGTTGTTCCAAACCGGATCGTCGATCAGCGCCTTGACGTTGTCACCGTTGGAGGTGCAGTTGCGATAGTCGGCGTACATTGTCGGCGAGTGATTGCCCCAGACGACGAGTTGCTTGAAGCTGGCAACCGGGCGGCCGGCCTTGGTGGCGAGCTGCGACAGTGCGCGATTGTGGTCGAGACGCAGCATGCCGTGATAGTTCGCCGGGTTGGTGCGGCCAACCTTGCGCGCGGCGCTGCCGGCGATCAGTGCGTTGGTGTTGCAGGGGTTGCCGACGACGAGGACGCGGACGTTCTCCTTGGCATTCTCGGCGATCGCCTTGCCTTGGACGGTGAAGATGGCGCCGTTGGCGGTGAGCAGATCGGCGCGCTCCATTCCCGGGCCGCGTGGCCGTGCGCCGACCAGCAGGCAGACGTCGGCGTCCTTGAAGGCGACGTTCGGATCATCGGTGGCGAGCATGCCGGCGAGCAGCGGGAAGGCGCAGTCTTCCAGTTCCATCATCACGCCCTGGCAGGCC
>DDUE01000044.1 GCA_002344625.1 Rhodocyclaceae bacterium UBA2346
CCGCACCGCAAGCGAGCCGCGCAGCCACCCCCCCCAGGCCCCCCACAAACACCACCACCCCCCCCCCCCCCCCCCCCCCCCCCCCCCCCCCCCCCCCCCCCCCCCCCTGCCCCCGCCCGCCCTTGACGTCGAAGCTCACGATCGCTCCGCCGCGGCGCTGCTGACGCATGGCCAGCGCGTGCTGGGGATGCGACGCAAGCCCCGGATAGTGGACGCGCGCCACACCCGGCTGGGCCTCGAGCCAGCGTGCGAGCGACAGCGCGCCGGCCGATTGGGCCTCCATACGGATACGCAAAGTCTCGAGGCCTTTGAGGATGACCCAGGCGTTGAACGGCGAAATGCACGGGCCGGCAGTCCGCAGGAAGCGGAACACCTCGTCCAGGACCGCTTTCGATCCGACGACCGCCCCGCCCAGCACACGACCCTGGCCATCGAGGTACTTGGTGGCCGAATGGATGATGACATCGGCCCCGAGCGCGAGCGGCTGTTGCAGCGCCGGAGTACAAAAGCAGTTGTCGACCGCCAGCAGCGCGCCAGCCTCGTGCGCGACCGCGGCGACGGCGGCAATGTCCACGACCTCGGTGAGCGGATTGGAGGGCGTCTCGACGAAGAACAGTTTCGTGTTCGGCCTGACCGCGGCACGGTAGGCATCGAGATCGGTGGCCGGCACGAACGTGCTGGCGACGCCGAACTTCGACAGAATCGTACCGAACAACTGCTGGGTGGCGCCAAACACGCCCATCGACACCACCACATGCTCGCCCGCCTTCATCACCGCCATGACCAGCGACAATATCGCCGCCATGCCGGAGGATGTCGCGACGCACATCTCGCCGCCCTCGAGCGCCGCCAGCCGGTCCTGCATCATCGAGACGGTCGGATTCGAGAAACGTGCATAGACGTTGCCTTCCTCCGCGCCGGAAAAGCGCGCGGCGGCTTGGGCGGCGTTCTCGAACACGAAGCTCGAGGTCAGGAACATGGCCTCGCTATGCTCGTTGAAGTGGCTGCGCGAGGTGCCGGCCCGAACTGCCAGCGTATCGAAATCGATGTCGAGCGCGTTTTGATCCATGTGCTGCAACCTCAGTGGTCGTGGCTGGTGACGAGATTGAGATCCAGCTGGCCGCCTTCGCCGTCATCGCTGCCCCCGGTCGCGCCGCCTCGCTGGTTTTCGACACCGTAGAGATACTCGGCGGTGATGTCGCCGGTCACGTAGCTGCCGTCGAAACAGGACGTCTCGAAAAAACTGATCGTCGGGTTAACCGCCCGGACCGCCGCCTTGAGATCGTCGAGATCCTGGTAGATCAGCCCGTCCGCGCCGATCTCGCGGCAGATCTCGTGCTCGTCGCGGCCCGCGGCGATGAGCTCGCCGCGGGTCGGCATGTCTATGCCATAGACGTTGGCGTAGCGCACCGGCGGCGCCGCCGACGCGAGATACACCTTGGTGGCACCGGCATCGCGCGCCATCATCACGATCTCGCGGCTGGTCGTGCCACGCACGATCGAGTCATCCACCAGCAGTACGTTCTTGCCCTTGAACTCCTGGGTGATCGTGTTGAGCTTCTGGCGCACCGACTTCTTGCGCACCGCCTGCCCGGGCATGATGAAGGTGCGGCCGATGTAGCGATTCTTGACGAAGCCCTCGCGATACGGAAGGCCCAGCCGGAAGGCCATCTCCATGGCCGACGGGCGGCTGGAGTCGGGGATGGGGATGACCACGTCGATCTCGACATGAGGCAGGGTGCGGCGCAGGCGCTCGGCGAGAAACTCGCCCATCTTCACCCGCGACTCGTATACCGAAATGCCGTCGATCACCGAATCGGGCCGCGCCAGATAGACGAACTCGAACATGCACGGCGCCTGAACGGTCTCGGTCGCGCACTGGCGGCTGTGAAAAACCCCGCGGGTGTCGATGAGTACCGCCTCGCCGGGCGCGACGTCGCGAATCTTGCGAAAACCGATCACGTCGAGCGCCACCGACTCGGACGCGACCATCCATTCGCTGCCCCCCATCGCCTCGTTGCGGCCGATCACCAGCGGCCGGATGCCATAGGGATCGCGGAAGGCCAGCAACCCGTAGCCCGCAATCATGACGACCACCGCGTAAGCCCCGCGGCAGCGGCGATGGACGTTGGCAACCGCGCGGAACACCGCTTCCTCGTCGAGCTTGAAGCCGCTCGACGCCGCCTGCAGTTCGTGCGCCAGCACGTTGAGCAACACTTCCGAATCGGAGTTGGTGTTGATGTGGCGCAGATCCGACATGAAGAGCTCGCGCTTCAGCTCCGCGGCATTGGTCAGATTGCCGTTATGGGCGAGCAGCAGTCCGAATGGGGAATTCACGTAGAAAGGCTGGGCTTCGGCCGGATTGCAGGCCGAGCCGGCAGTCGGATAGCGCACATGGCCGATGCCCCAGTTGCCGACCAGGTTGCGCATGTTGCGGGTGCGGAACACATCGCGGACCAGCCCCGGCCCCTTGTGCATGAAGTAGCGATCGGCCTCGCAGGTGGCAATTCCGGCCGCATCCTGTCCGCGATGCTGCAGCACCTGCAGCCCGTCGTAAAGCAACTGATTTACCGGCGTGGTCGCAACCACTCCAATGATTCCGCACATGGAACACCACCTATCTGAAGCGAATCTTCTCGGCCACCGCTTCCGGCAACCAGGGCTTGGCGGCGATCACCGCCGTTTCCAGGGGGGGCGAAAGCAAGGCCTCCTGCCACCAGGACTCGTCCGCGGCCCCGACCAATCCCCCGAACAACACCAGCACCAGCACGATCGCCAGGCCCCGCGCCACGCCGAAAACAGTGCCGAACAAGCGGTCCACCGGCCCCAGCCCCGCGGCCTTGAGCAACTCCCGCAGCAGGAACCGCAGCAGCGCCGCCAATGCCAGCACCCCGACAAAGATCAAGGCCCCGGCGGCCACCTGGCGCCACAGGGGGTCGGTGACCACGCCCGCGAGCAGCGGCGCCGCCCGCTCCGAATACATCCAGGCCGCAAACCCGGCCACCAGCCAGGCGAACAGTGCGATCACCTCGCTCACCAGACCGCGCCAAGTGCCCACCAGCGCCGACAGGACCAGCAGCCCGAGAACAATATAGTCGAAAACCGTCATTGCACCGTCAGCGGGATGTCACGACCGCACTCATGTTCAGCGCGCGCAGCCGCTCCGCCGCGCGATCGGCCTCATCCCTGCTGGCGAACGGCCCCACCCGCACCCGGGTGACCGGCCCCGCGCGTTCGGTGTACGCGCTGAAACCCCGCTTGGCGAGGTCTCCGCTGAGCGAAGCGGCCTTGGTGGGTTCGCCGAACGCGCCCACCTGAACGACAAAGCTGCTGCCCGACGCCGGCCGAGGCGCGTTGCTTGCGAGCTTGCCGTCGAGTATCGCCTTGACCCGGGCCGCTTCGTCGGTGGGTGCGGTGGCCGCTGCCGGTGGCACGGCGGGCTTCGCCGCCTGGGTTGCGGCACCGGTCGGCTTGTCGGCCGGCCGCTCGGGTTGAGCCGTTTGCGCGGGCGGGCTGACCCGGGGCGTGATGATCTCTTCCGCCGGCGCCTCGCTGTCATCACTCGCCACTTCCTGCGGCGCCGGTACGAAATCGCTTCCCGGAGCGGCCGGCACGCGGTTGGCGATCGGCTTGGCCAACGCGCTGTCCGCGTCGCGATCGGGGATGCTGACCTGGATCTCCTGCGCCGGAAAGCCGGGTTCGTCCTCCATCACCATCGGCAGCACGATGGCCGCCAGCAGCGCGAGCGCCGCGGCGCCGACCAGTCTGCGCCTGGAGCGCTTCTGGAGATCGAGATTTTCACTATCTGTCACGGGATCGTCTCAGTGCCGGTCTGCCCGGATCACACCCAGGACATCCGATACGGAAAGAAAGGAACCGAAGACCACGATTCTATCACTCTCGGCGGCGCGCTCCCGCGCCGCCCGGTAAGCGGCCGCAGGCGTATCGTTGCAGTGTATGTCGCCCGCCACGCCGGCGGCGGCGAGGCGTTCGGCCAGCTCGGCGGCGCGCAGGCCGCGCGGACCGGGTGTACTCGCAAGCAGCCAGTGATCGACACGGTCCTTCAGGCGCGCGACCACGCCTTCGACGTCCTTGTCGCGGAGCATGCCGACGACCGCCCAGGTCTCGGGGTAAAAACCCATGTTGGAGAGATTCTCCGACAACACGCCTGCCGCCTGCGGATTGTGCGCCACATCGAGCACCACCGCCGGCTTCCCGGGCAGGACCTGAAACCGTCCCGGGCATTCGACCAGCATCAAGCCCTGCCGGACCGCCTGCATCGAAACCGGCACGCGCTCCCGCAGCAATTCGAGCGCGGTCAGCACCGCCGACGCGTTGAGAAGCTGGTTCGCACCGCGCAGGGCTGGATAGGCGAGCCCGCCGCGACGATGCAGCGCGCCGCCCGCCGCTGGCGCCGCATAGCGCCAGTACCCCCATTGCTGGCGATCGCCCCCGAAGCCGAAATCCCGTCCGCTGATCCACAACTGCGCGCCGACGGCCCGCGCATGCTCGACCAGCGCTGCGGGCGGCTGCGGGTCGCCGCACACCGCGGGCCGGCCGGCCCGGAATATACCGGCCTTTTCGAACCCGATCGCGTCACGCGTATCGCCCAGGTAATCCATGTGGTCCATTGCGACACTGGTGACGATCGCACAATCGGCGTCGATCGCATTGACCGCATCGAGTCGCCCGCCGAGCCCCACCTCGAGCACGACCACATCGAGCGCCTCGGCACAGAACACGTGCCATGCGGCCAGCGTGCCATGTTCGAAGCAGGTCAACGCCTCGCCATTGCGGGCGGCTTCGACCGCGGCGAAGGCTTCGACCAGCCGTGCGTCACCCACCTCGACGCCGTCGATGCGTACGCGCTCGTTGTAGCGCAACAAGTGCGGCGAAGTGTAGCAACCCACCCGATAGCCGCCCGCGACCAGGATCGCTTCGAGCATCGCGCAGGTCGACCCCTTGCCATTGGTGCCGCCCACCATGATCACCCGCGCCTCGGAGTGGCCGGCCATGTTCGCCAGGACGCGCGCCACGCGATCGAGCCCCAGTTGTATCGGCGCGCCGTGGCGATGATCGAGGAACTCCAGCCAGCCCGCGAGCGTCGCCGGTGATTCTGCTTGCACCAAGATCGTTCAGCCTTCTTGTGCCGGCTGGCGCGTAAGCAGTGACAGCAGGTCGGCGATCTTGTCGCGCATGTTGCGGCGGTCGACGATCATGTCGACCGCCCCCTTCTCGAGCAGAAACTCGGCCCGCTGGAAACCCTCCGGCAGGGTCTCGCGCACGGTCTGCTCGATGACGCGCGGACCGGCAAAGCCGATGAGCGCGCCCGGCTCGGCGATCACGACATCGCCCATGAATGCGAAGCTCGCCGACACTCCGCCCATGGTCGGGTCGGTGAGCACGCTGATGAACGGCAGCTTGCGGCGCGACAACTGGGTCAGCGCCGCCGTGGTCTTGGCCATCTGCATCAGCGACAACAGGCCTTCCTGCATGCGCGCGCCGCCGGTCGCGGTAAAGCAGATGAAAGGCAGGCGCTGCTGCTCGGCGACCTGCACCCCGCGCACGAAACGCTCGCCGACGACCGCGCCCATCGAACCGCCCAGAAAATCGAATTCGAAGCACGCGACCACCGCCGGCTGACCGCGGATCTTGCCCTGCATGACCACCAGCGCGTCGTCTTCGCCGGTTTCCTCCTTGGCGGACGAAAGGCGCTCGGGATACTTGCGCGAATCCTTGAACTTGAGTGCGTCGACCGGCTGCACCGAGGCGCCGATCTCGGTACGCCCGTCGGCATCGAGCAGGATATCGAGACGCGTCCGGGCACGCAGGCGCTGATGATGGCCGCATTTCGGGCACACCAGCTGGTTGTTGTCGAGATCCGCCCGGTAGAGCACCGCCTCGCAGGCCGTGCACTTGCTCCACAATCCTTCGGGTATCGATTTCTTGACCGCCGAATCGTCTTTCTTGATGCGCGGCGGCAGCAGCTTGGTCAGCCAACTCATTGCGGTGCTCCCGGAAGTTGATCCAGCGCGGTTCGAATCCCGGCCACGAAGCGGGTGACGTTTTCGATCATTTCATCCGGCTTGCTCTGGTTGATCTCTTCGATGATGCGGCTCCCGATCACGACCGCATCGGCCACTTCGCCGATGCGCCGGGCCGATTCGGCGTCGCGGATGCCGAAACCAACACCGACCGGCAGGCCGACCCTGGCGCGGATCTGCGGGATGCGGCGGGCCACCTCGGCAAAGTCGAGAGCGCCGGAACCGGTCACGCCCTTGAGCGAGACGTAGTAGATATAGCCGCTGCCAATCCGCGCGACATCGTCGAAACGTGCCTCGGTCGAGGTCGGCGCCAGCAGAAAGATCGGATCGAGACCTGCAGTCTTCGCCTGCTCGGCAAAGGACGCGCACTCCTCCGGCGGATAGTCGACCACCAGCACCCCATCGACACCGGCCTCGGCAGCCGTGGCCACGAAACGATCCGCCCCCATCGCCTCGATCGGATTCGCATACCCCATCAGCACCACCGGCGTTTGGGCGTTGCCGGCACGAAACGCCGCGACGACTTCGAGCACCTTGCGCAGCGTCATGCCCTGCGCCAGCGCCCGCTCGGACGCACGCTGAATCGTCGGCCCATCGGCCATCGGATCGGAAAACGGCACGCCCAGCTCGATGATGTCCGCGCCGCCCGCAACCAGCGCGTGCATGAGCGGCACCGTGAGATCGGGGTACGGATCACCTGCGGTGATGAAGGGGATGAGCGCGCGACGACCGTCGGCCGCAAGCCGTTTGAAACAATTCTGGATTCTGGACATATGGGGATCGCGAGAGTGCCGGGACGGCGTGCGGCCCGGCGTGAATCAAAGGCTGAGTCCGGAATGATCGGCGACGGTGTGCATGTCCTTGTCGCCGCGCCCGGAAAGATTGACCAGCAGGATCCTGTCACGCGACAGCGTCGGCGCCAGTCTGACCGCATGCGCCAGC
Source organism: Rhodocyclaceae bacterium UBA2346 (assembly GCA_002344625.1). Taxonomy (GTDB): domain Bacteria; phylum Pseudomonadota; class Gammaproteobacteria; order Burkholderiales; family Rhodocyclaceae; genus UBA2357. Next base: position 6,987 of record DDUE01000044.1, read on the forward strand.
GCGTGCGAGCTTTCGAGCGCCGGGATGATGCCTTCGAGGCGGCACAGACTGTGGAAGGCGTCGAGCGCATCGGCATCGGTCACATTCACATAGTGCGCGCGCGCGCTGTCCTTGAGCCAGGCATGCTCCGGCCCCACACCCGGATAGTCGAGGCCGGCCGAAATCGAGTGCGTCTCGATGATCTGTCCATCCTCGTCCTGCAACAGGTAAGTGCGGTTGCCATGCAGCACGCCCGGCCGGCCGGCCGTCAGCGTCGCCGAATGGCGGCCGGAGGCGATCCCTTCGCCCGCCGCCTCGACACCGATCAACTGCACACCGTCCACGCCGATGTAGGGATGAAAGATCCCGATCGCGTTCGAGCCGCCGCCGACACAAGCAATGACGTAGTCCGGCTGCCGTCCGGCAAGCTCCGGCATCTGGGTCAGGCATTCCCTGCCGATCACGGTCTGGAAATCGCGCACCATCATCGGATAGGGGTGCGGCCCCGCCACCGTGCCGATGATGTAGAAGGTGTCGTGGATGTTGGTCACCCAGTCGCGCATCGCCTCGTTGAGCGCATCCTTGAGCGTCCTGGAACCCGATTCCACCGGCACCACGGTTGCGCCCAGGAGCTTCATGCGATAGACGTTGGCGGCCTGGCGGCGGACGTCTTCCGACCCCATGTAGACGACGCACTCCATGCCGTAGCGCGCCGCCACGGTGGCGGTGGCCACGCCATGCTGGCCGGCCCCGGTCTCGGCAATCACCCGCGGCTTGCCCATCCGCCGGGCAAGCATCGCCTGTCCGATGCAGTTATTGACCTTGTGCGCACCGGTGTGGTTGAGATCTTCCCGCTTCAGGTAGATCTGCGCACCGCCCAGCACCTCGGACCAACGCTTGGCATGATAGATCGGGCTCGGGCGTCCGACGAAATGCTTGAGTTCGTACTCGTACTCGGCCCTGAAGTCCGGATCGGTGCAGCTCGCCTCGTAGGCCAGACGCAATTCGTCGAGCGCCGGGATGAGGGTTTCGGCCACGAAGACACCGCCATAGGGCCCGAAATGCCCGGCCGGATCGGGGAAAACATAGGGTGCGTCAGCCATCTGCATTGCGAACTCCGGTGATGAAGGCAGCGATCCGTTCGGCGTCCTTGATGCCCTTGGCGGATTCGACTCCGCTCGATACATCGACCGCCCACGGCCGCGTACGGCGGATGGCCGCGGTCACGTTTCCGGCATCGAGCCCGCCGGAAAGTATCAACCGACGACCGAGTCCGTCAGGAATCAGGGACCAGTCAAAGGTCTTGCCGCCACCGCCGTAGCCCTCGACGAAAGCATCGAGGAGAATGCCGGCAGCGGACGGATGAGAAGCGCAGAATTCTACCAGATCGATGCCGGGTCGTACCCTTGCGGCCTTGATCCAGGGACGGCCGAACACGGCGCATTCGGCCTCGGACTCGTCACCATGGAACTGCAACACCTGCAGGGCTACCCGCGCCAAGGCTTCGCGCACGAAATCGGGGGCAGGATTCACGAACAGCCCGACCGTGGTCACGAACGGCGGCACCGCCCGCACCAGTTCGGCCGCGCGTTCGAAGCTCACGAAACGGGGACTCGGGGGATAGAACACCAGGCCGATCGCATCGGCGCCGGCATCAACGGCGGCGTGAACGTCCTCGACGCGTGTCAGGCCACAGATCTTGATACGGGTTCGGTTCATTCAGACGCATGGGAGACGAGGCAGGCGGATGATACGCCCTTCCCCCGGCAGCGACCAGCGATCGGGATAGTCGACCCCGCAAAGATAGAGCCCGTCGGCCGGAAAGGTCGGTGCTGCCAGGCTGCGGTCACCATTTTGCAGGACCTCGCCCAGCCAGTCCGGCGAATGATGGCCCTTGCCGACATACACCAGCGCCCCCACCAGATTACGCACCATGTGATGGAGAAAGGCATTCGCATGGAAGTCGAAAATGAAATATTCACCCTCTTGCTGCACGCGTGCCTCATGCATGATCTTCAGCGGCGACTTGGCCTGGCAGCCCGCCGCACGGAACGCCGAAAAATCGTGCCGCCCCACGAGCGCGCCGATGGCCATCGACATGCGGTCGAGTTGGAGCGGCGGATGAAACCACCCCACCCTGCCGGCCAGCAAGGCCGGCCGAACCGGGCTGTTGTGCAGAATGTAGCGATAGCGTCTGGCGCTGGCCAGGAAGCGCGCATGAAAAGTGTCGTCCACCTCGAGCGCCCAACGCACGCTGACCGGCCCCGACAAGCGACTGTTCACACCCCGCACCCAACTCGAGACAGGCCGCACGGCAAAGGTGTCGAAATGCGCGACCTGCACCGTGGCATGCACGCCGGTATCGGTGCGCCCGGCACAATGCAGCCGCACCGGATGCCCGGCGATCAACCCGATCGCCCGCTCGAGCGCATCCTGGACGGTGCGCCCATGCTGCTGGCTCTGCCAACCTTCGAAGGCGTTGCCGGCGTACTCGACGCCAAACGCGATCCTCATGCACCGGCCGCCGCAACGATCGTGACCACGACGATCGAGAGCAGCACCAGCAGCGCGGCCCGATCGGCGCATCCGAACCGGGCATCCATGATCCGGATCGGCGGCGGCACCTCGTCATCCCGATCATGGATCCACGCCTGCCATTGCCGCGGGGCCGACGACTCGACGAACTCGAGCACCAGCAGCGTCCTGACCGCGACCCGCTCGGCGGGGAATCCGACGCGCTGCAAGGGCCTGAGCAAGGCCAGAAAACCGGCGATCAAACGCTCCGGCGGCAAGTGCTGCAGCAGGACCGCCACCCCCAGCACGACCGCGAGCAACCGGGCGGCATGCTCGAACGCCAACGCCGCACCCTCTCGCGACGGGCTGAGCACCGGCAGGTCGGCCAGCAAGGCTTCGCCCGGTGTGAAACCCGCAAAGAAAACCACGATCGCGATCAACAGGAATCTCACCCGGCGCACGAGCCGCCAGGTACGCTCGGGCGCGTAGGCCCATGCCGCACACGCAAGCAGCGCGACCGCCACGCACAACGATAGCCGATCCAGCGTCTGCAGCAGTCCCACGGCGACCATCCACGCCAGGATCAATATCCCCGGGTGCATGCGCGGCTCGCGGCGGCCCTGTCAGTTGCGCCGTGCCGCGCGCTGCCGGAGCGCCGCCGCCAACCGCCGCCTGCGCGGCTTCGCTTAACCAAGCTGGGCAAGGAGTTCGTTCGCCCTGGCGACCTGCTCCGGGTTACCCTCGCGAATGACCTCCTCGATCAACTCGCGCGCCCCCTCCTTGTCCCCCATCTCTTCGTATGCGCGCGCCAGATCGAGCTTGGTGTCCACCTCCTGGTTCGCATCGGGAAGAATGGACGGCGCCTCGTCGGCCAGGCTCGCGACACTCGGAGTCGAAGGCACTTCAGGCAGAGGCGGGCCCGGGAGATCGGGCAACTCGAGATTGAGGTCGATATTCGAAAGATCCAACGGGCGAACTTCGGCCACCTGCTCGGGTATGGAGCTTTCGAGATCGAAATCGAAGTCGAGCAGGCTGTTGTCGAACCCGGTCTTCTCCAGGTCCATTTCGGCGCTATCGTCATCCCTCATCACATCGGCCTGAATCACCGTCGCACTCAGACTCGCATCTTCACCGCCACTCGTCCGGGTAACGACTTGATCGGAACCGCCACCGTGCTGGACGCGTGGCTTGGCCAATGACGGCTTGGCAGATTCACCCGGCATGTCGAAAGCGAGACCCGCATCGGCGCCGGTAATGGCCATATCGAGATCCAGCTCGGTGCCGACCACCGTCTTGTCCATGCTGATGTCTTGAGCCGCGGACGCGGCCGAAGGCGGCACGGCGGGTTCGAACGCAAGACCACGGTCGGCATCGATGTCCAGATCGAAGGTGAGGCCTCCGGACGTCGTATCGACGCGCGGCGCCACGGGCTCGCTTTCCAGCACCGGCAGGGGTTCGGGGGTCGCATCGAGATCGAAATCGAGCACGGAGAGATCTTCCGGCAACAGGTTCTCTTCGGCCTCGGGCGCCATCGCCCCCATATCGAGGGCATTGGCGACATCGCGGTCGCCGCCGTTCTCGACGACTTCGCTCAATTGGCGCAAATCCCCGGGAACGGTCCATGTCGCCTTCAACTGCGACGCGCTCGGCTCGACCGGAGCATTGCTGAAATCGAGATCCGCGAGCGAAACATCGGTAGCCGGCCGCTCCGCCACCGCGTCACCGCGCGCCGAAGTAGCCGCCGCCAGGCCGGCCACCGCCACACCGGCGGCGGCTGCCGGCACGCTCGTT
>DDUE01000040.1 GCA_002344625.1 Rhodocyclaceae bacterium UBA2346
ATGCGCTTGCCCTTGAGGTCGGCGAGCGATTCGATTCCGCTGCCGTTGCGCACCACCAGTGCTTCGGCGTCGTTGATGTCATCGAGAATCCAGAACAGCTCGACCGGCAATCCTTGCGAAATGCCGGCCGCGATCGGTGCGGAGCCGGCTTCGCCGATGTGAATCTGGCCCGAGGCCAGCGCCCGGATCACGTCGCCGCCACCGGCGATCTGGCGGAAGTTGATCTTGTAGCCGGTTGCCTTTTCGAGCTCGCCGGCATCATGCGCCACCCGCCATGGCACCAGCATGTCCTGATAGGCGATCGTGACCTCTTTTTGCTGGGCGGACGCGCTGCCGGCGAAGAGGGCCGCGGCGATCAGGGAGGATTGGAGAAGAAAGCGTCGTCTGCTGGTCATGCCGGGTACTCCGTTCGGATTGGGTCGTGTGGGGGGGCTGTGCCGCTGGCGCCATGGCGATCCAGGCCTGCGCCGCCTGATCGGCTAGGAACGGCCCCGATCTTAGGGAGCGCGCGATGTGCGGAGAACGATTTAGTTGTGAATTGCTTATGCGTGGATTTGCGCACGCTACGCTGCCCGGGCCGGCGGATCGGGCGCGGCGCACGGTGGGGCGACTTAGCGTTTTTGCTGCGTTCGATCTGAACAATTTTTGGTTAGCGGCGGGGATGGCCATGGCTATCCTGCCGGACCATGAGCCGCATGCACGGCATTGCCGTGGCCGCGCGCCCCCGTCCGCCGAACGAGATCGATACACACCATGAGCGCACATCCGAATCCGAATGCCTTGCCGGGCGAGACCGACTTCCAGTGGGATCTCGATACCATCGTTGCCCGGTTGCGCGAAGTGCGCGGACAGTGGCGCGAGGGTCAGCAGCGGCGCAAGGAGTGGGGCGGGCGCGAGTTTCCGTCGCGCGAGGTGTTGCGCGATGTGGTATCGAAGCTGTGCGGCGCCTTGTTTCCGATGCGCCTGGGGCCGGCCGATCTGCGCCAGGAAAGCGAGGACTACTACGTCGGGCACACGCTCGACGCCGCGCTTAACGCGCTGGTGCACGAGCTGCGGCTCGAGCTGCGTTACTTCGCGGTGCGCGACGGCCGCACCCATGCGGATGCGGACCGGCACGCCGACCGTATCGTACGGGCGTTCGCCGCGAGCCTGCCCGCGATCAGGGCGACGCTGGACAGCGACGTGCAGGCCGCGTTCCGGGGCGATCCCGCGGCGCGCTCGGTCGATGAGGTCGTGCTGTGCTATCCCGGGCTGCTCGCGATCATCCATCACCGCCTCGCGCATGCGATCTACCAGCAGGGGGCGCCGCTGGTCGCGAGGATCGTGGCCGAGATCGCCCATTCCGAGACCGGGATCGACCTGCATCCGGGCGCGAGCATCGGTGGCAGCTTCTTCATCGATCACGGCACCGGGGTGGTGGTCGGCGAGACCACGGTGATCGGCGAGCGGGTACGGCTCTATCAGGCGGTCACGCTGGGCGCCAAGCGCTTCCCGGTCGGTGCCGACGGGGGGCTCGAGAAGGGCCTGCCGCGTCATCCCATCGTCGAGGACGATGTCGTGATCTACGCCGGGGCGACGATTCTCGGCCGGGTCACGATCGGCCGGGGCTCGAGCATCGGCGGCAATGTCTGGCTGACGCACAGCGTGCCCGCGGAAAGCAACATCACCCAGGCGAGTTCGCGCAATGAGCTACTGGGCGACTGATGCACCGGCTTCCGATCCGCCCGGCGGGACGCTTGGGCCGGTCGTGGACGCGGGCCGCGCGCTCGACGACGAGAGCGCGTCCGACCGGGAACCCGATCATGAGATCGCCCAGACGGTCGGTGCGAACCTGCGGCGTTTTCGCGCCCGCCAGCAATTGACCCTGGACGCGCTCGCGCGACGTTCGGGCGTGAGCCGGGCGATGCTGGGGCAGATCGAACTGGGCCGCAGCACGCCGTCGATCGCGATCGTGTGGAAGATCGCGCGCGCGCTCGATATTTCGGTGACCAGCTTTCTGGGCGAGGCGCTGGTCGAGCGCGACGTGCTGATCCGCGCCGCGGACAGCGCGGTGGTGGTCGCGGCGCGCGGCAAGGTGCGGGTACGGGCGCTGTTCCGCGAGGCGGCGACGCCACGCACGGAGTTCTTCGAACTACGCTTCGCGCCGCTCGTGCGGCATCGTTCGAGTGCCCGCGAAGCCGGTGCGCGCGCGAATCTGGTCGTCGCGCAGGGCTCGATCGAGCTGGGTGTCGGCGATCGCAAACATACCCTCGCCACCGGCGACTCCGTTCAGTTTTCCGCCGATGTGGAGCATGTCTACCGCAATCTGGTGGACGGCGAGACGCTCGCCTACCTGGTTCTCAGTTTTCCCCGCAGCGAATCCTGACGAGGATCGTTCGATCCGGAAGTGGCGTGCCGCGCCCTTGAAACGAAAAAAACCGGCGAACCGCGATATTCGAGGTTCGCCGGGGGCTGCCATGGCGGATCAGTTGCGGACCGGATTGCGTCCGCTGGTCAGCCGTAGCAGTGCCGAGTACAGCGCGTCCACCTCGGCGCAGGTGTTGTAGAACGCCAGCGACGGCCGTACCGTCGCCTCCAGCCCGAAGCGGCGCAGGATCGGCTGGGCGCAGTGGTGGCCCGAGCGCACGGCGATACCTTCCTTGTTGAGCGCCGCACCGACATCCTCGGTCTTGAAGCCGTCGAGGGTGAAGGACAGCACGCTCGCCTTGTCCGGCGCCGTGCCGACCAGGTGCAGGCCGGGCACGTCCTTCAGGAGACGGGTCGCATAGACCAGCAAGCCGTGCTCGTACTGGGCGATGTTGTCCATGCCCAGTGCGGTCACGTAGTCGATCGCCGCGCCCAGGCCCACCGCGTCGGCGATGTTGCCGGTGCCTGCCTCGAAGCGGCCGGGGGCGGGATGGTACTCGGTGTGCTCGAAGGTGACGTCGCGGATCATGTTGCCGCCGCCCTGCCACGGGGGCATGTCGTTGAGGATGTCCTCCTTGCCATACACCACGCCGATGCCGGTCGGACCGAACACCTTGTGGCCCGAGAACACGAAGAAGTCCGCATCCAGCGCCTGCACGTCCACCGCCATGTGCGATACCGACTGCGCGCCATCGACCAGTGCCAGCGCCCCGGCGGCATGGGCCATCTCGACCATCGTCTTGGCCGGCGTGACCGTGCCGAGCGCATTCGATACCTGGGTGAACGCCACCAGACGGGTACGCGGGTTGAGGAGCTTCGCATACTCGTCGAGCAGGACCTGCCCGCAGTCGTCGACCGGAATCACCCGCAGGCGCGCGCCTTTTTCGGCGCACAGCTGCTGCCATGGCACGATGTTGGCGTGGTGCTCGAGGTTGCTGACGATGATCTCGTCGTCCTTGCCGATGTTGGCGCGCCCCCAGGCCTGGGCGACCAGGTTGATCGCCTCGGTCGCGCCGCGAACGAAAATGACCTCGTTCACCGAACGTGCGTTGAGAAACCCGCGGACCTTGTCGCGTGCCGCCTCGTACGCATCGGTTGCGCGCGCCGCCAGTTCATGCGCGGCGCGGTGGATGTTGGAGTTCTCGTGGTGGTAGAAATGCGCCAAGCGGTCGATGACCGACTGCGGCTTCTGGGTGGTCGCCGCATTGTCGAGCCAGATCAACTGGCGCCCGTTCACGCGCTCGGAAAGGATCGGAAAATCCTTGCGTACCAGATTGACGTCGAACGGCGGTCGGTTGTGCACCGGAATCGCGGGCTCGGAGGCGAATTCCTGCCCCGGCACGCGAATGCCGGGCGCGCCCGGGCGGGGCGCTTCCAGGAAGTAGTAAGGCTGCGCCGTGACCGCTTGAGGCGTGTTCACGCCGATGCCGGACGTGGGCAGGCGTGGCGCGAGCAGGCTGCGCAGTTCGGCTTCACCCGGAATGCCCAGGTCCAGCGGGTCGACGAAGCCGCCCACGCGCGGAGTGAGGTCGAGCCCGAGCGCATGCGGCAGCGTGGGTGCGGCGGGCGGATGGACCGGCGCCAGCGTCGTGGCTTCCTGCGCGAGCCCCAGGCCGGGCAGGCTTGGCACGAACGATTGCGGTGCCGCGAAACGTTCGGGGGCGGGAACACTCGCCGCGTCGCCGGCGCCCGGTAAGGCGCTGAAGAAGGCGTTGGCCAGCCGCGCCAGGCTTTCGACGTCGGGCAGGCCGACGCCCGCGGACTCAGGCGTAGTCATTTTGATAGACATGGTACTTGTCCACTTCGACACCATCCAGAACCGCCAGCGCATCGTCGGTCAGCACGGCCAGCGAGCAATACAGCGAAACCAGGTAGGAGGCGATCGCGCGGTCGTTGATGCCCATGAAGCGCACCGACAGGCCGGGGCTTTGTTCGCCCGGCAGGTTGGGTTGATACAGGCCGACCACGCCCTGGCGGCTTTCGCCGGTGCGCAGCAGCAGGATGCTCGACTTGCCGTCCTCGATGCGGACCTTGTCGGAGGGGATCAGGGGGACGCCGCGCCAGGTGATGAACTGGGAACCGAACAGCGACACGGTCGGGGGCGGCACGCCGCGGCGGGTGCACTCGCGGCCGAAGGCTGCGATGGTGCGCGGATGCGCGAGGAAGAAGCCGGGTTCCTTCCACACCTTGGTCAGCAGTTCGTCGAGATCGTCCGGGGTCGGCGCGCCGGTGCGGGTGTTGATCCGCTGATCGGGGTGCACATTGCTCAACAGGCCGTATTCGGCGTTGTTGATCAGCTCGGACTCCTGGCGCTCCTTGATCGTCTCGATGGTCAGGCGCAGCTGTTCGGCGATCTGGTTGTGCGGGCTGCTGTAGAGGTCCGACACCCGGGTGTGCACGTCGAGTACGGTATTGACCGCGCTCAGCATGTATTCGCGCGGGTCGTCGACGTAGTCGACGAAGGTCTGCGGCAGTTCGCGTTCGTCGCGGCCGGAACACTCGACCTCGACCTGGCCGGCATCCTTGACCTTGTTCACCCGGTAGATCCCGGCCTCGACCGGCAGCCACTGCAGCACATGGGTGAGCCAGCGCGGCGTGATGCTCGACATCTGCGGAACGGTCTTGGTCGCATTCGCCAGCTGGCGTGCGGCGACATCGCCCAGCGCGGTATGAACGTAGGATTCTTGTGCCATGTTGCTACTCCGTGATAAAGGGTTTCGACTTCGGATGCGCGCCGGATCGTGGCGTACACCGGAGGCCGTCAAGGTAACGCTTCCAATTATTTATGTAAAGCTTATCTCATTGTTTTATAAGTAAAAATCCGCTATATTGGACTCCTTTCCGCAATGACGGAAAATTGCCCGCCAAAGCGCTGCGGCGTCCGGGGCACACCGCGGAAGCCGCGATCCAGCGCTTCGCACCCCGGCCAGCAAAAAAATGGGCGGTGTCATCGGACACCGCCGAAATGCCACATGGGAGGACATGCGGAGGAGGCAAACTGCCGGGCATCTTCGGTCCATCGATTCCGTCACCCGAGCAGTGTGCCCAAGCGGCACGGGGGCTGAAACCAATCAAAGTTGCTAAGCTATTCGGCCGTTCATCGCTACCGGGCCGCCACGGTCGGTGTCGGCATGGTGCGCCGCACGCGCCCTGGGCGGGCGTGGATTCATGACGTTTGGAATACGGCGCACGGGCGGGCGCGGGCGTAATAACAATTTCAGAAATCGAGATTTGTGGCCGGTCCGCAGCGGGTCATGATCGGGGACCCGCCCACCGGATCAGTGCAATATCATGTGCCAGTTGCTCGGAATGAATGCCAACAAGCCCGCGTCGATAAAGTTCTCCTTCGAGGGCTTCGTGCTGCGCGGGGGGCGCACCGACGAGCACCGCGACGGCTGGGGTCTGGCCTTCTTCGAAGGGCATGCGTGCCGGACCTTGCATGACTGCCGGCCGTCCGCCGATTCGCCGTTGGTCGAGCATCTGCACCGGCACCCGGTGAAGTCGCGGAACATCATCGCGCACATCTGCAAGGCGACCCAGGGCGGACTTTCCCTGCAGCACTGCCATCCCTTCACCCGCGAGCTCTGCGAGATCG
>DDUE01000034.1 GCA_002344625.1 Rhodocyclaceae bacterium UBA2346
TAGTAGATAAAAGATCACGATTATTTGTGGTCTCCGCCAACTGGCCTAATGAGTCGTCTTCTAAAAAAGCAGAACTTACGGCCGCCACTCGGCGGCGCTTGCTCAGCGCACATTCGGCAGTTGAATCTCGTCGCTGCGACGAAGTCCGCGGGTCAGCATGCGGCAGCGCTCGAGAAACACCCGCATCGCCTCGTTGCGGTACTTGCCGCGATGCCAGACGAACTGGAACATCCGACGCAGATCGAGCGCCGGTACGGCCAGCGGCACCAGGCTGCCGCGACGAAACGCGTCGCGCAACGCGACCCGCGAGATGCAGCCCAGACCCAGCCCGAATTCCACCGCACGCTTGACCGCCTCGGTATGTTCGAGTTCGAAGCGCACGTTTACCTGCGCACCGAGGCGCCACAACGCGTGGTCCAGGGTCTCGCGGGTACCCGAGCCCGGCTCGCGCAAAATCCATGGTTCATCGGCCAGTTCGCCGAGCGACAGCGCGCCTGCCGACGCGAAACGATGCCCGGGTGAGCAGAAGACCACCAGTTCATCTTCGATCCACGGCTCGACCTCGACATCCGGCGAATGGCACTCACCCTCGATCATGCCCAGATCGATACGATGCGCGACGATGTGCTCGACCACCGTCGCGGTGTTATGCACATGCAGCTCCACCCGGCTCTCGGGATAGCGTTGCAGGAACTCGGCCACGATCAGGGTGGCGAGGTAGTTGCCGATCGTCAATGTCGCGCCGATGCGCAGATCGCCCATCGACGCATCGCCGCGCAGCATGCTTTCGAACTCGGCCGCGCGATCGAGCAGTTCCAGCGCCCGTGGCAACAGCTTGCGCCCCCGGTCGTTGAGGCGCAGACGCTTGCCCACCCGATCGAACAACTGCACGTCGAACTGACGCTCGAACTCGGCCATCGCCGTACTGGCAGCCGACTGCGACAGGTTCAACGCGCGCGCCGCATGCGAGACGTTCTCGCTGCGGGCGATCTCGGCAAACACGGCGAGTTGGCGCAAGGTGTATCGCATATACAGATATTAGATTGTCGATATCACAATAATGCGCTTAGTCAATAAACGCCAGCGCACTATCATTGGCCCAGAACAATGACTTCAGGGCAGATCATGGCGAACTTTCTAACCGAACGCGTCATAAGCGTTCATCACTGGAACGACACACTGTTCAGCTTTCGCACCACCCGCGACCGCGGGCTGCGCTTCGAAAATGGCCAGTTCGTAATGATCGGCCTCGAAGTGGATGGTCGTCCGCTCACCCGCGCCTACAGCATCGCCAGCCCCAACTACGAAGAGCACCTCGAGTTCTTCAGCATCAAGGTTGCGCATGGCGCGCTGACCTCGCGCCTGCAACACCTGCGCGAGGGCGACCCTATCGTGGTCAGCAAGAAACCCACCGGAACCCTGGTGCTGCACGACCTCAAACCCGGCAAGCATTTATACCTGCTGGCGACCGGCACCGGTCTCGCCCCTTTCCTGAGCGTGATCCAGGACCCTGAAACCTATGCGCGCTTCGACAAGGTGGTGCTCATTCACGGCGTGCGCACCGTTTCGGAGCTGGCCTACACCGAATTCATCAACGAACGCCTGCCCACCAACCCCTTCATCGGCGACGAGGTTCGCGCCAAGCTGATCTACTATCCGACCGTCACGCGCGAGCCGTTTCGCAATCAGGGGCGGATCACGCAACTGGTCGCCAGCGGCAAGCTGTTCGCCGACATCGGCCTGCCGCCGCTCGACCCCGAACATGATCGTGCCATGCTGTGCGGCAGCCCGGCCATGCTCACGGACTGCTGTGGGATGCTGGACGCTCTGGGTTTCGTGGCGTCGCGGCGCATCGGCGACCCCGGCGACTATGTGATCGAGCGCGCCTTCGTCGAAAAATGAAGCAGTCGCTCAGCCGCCGAACAGCCTGAACAGCACACCGCCGCCAGCCGCCAGGCCGAGCGCACCGAAGGCGAGCGCCCCCAGCATGAAGCCGGGGCCACGCCGGGCCGGATCACGCTGGTAGGCGAACGCATACCCGCACCGGCCCACCAGCCACACGCCGCCCAGTCCGGCGGCCCAGACATCGCCGACGAACACGGCACAGATCCACAGACACGGCAGCGTCATCACCGCCCATTCGAGGGTGTTCATCTGGATGCGGTAGGCGCGCTCGAACATCGGATGCCCCGACGTGGCCGGTGCGATCACATTGTGGCGTTTGCGCGCGAGGCCGACGTTCGCGGCAGTCGCGAACATGAGCAGCACCACCAGCAGCGTCGTCGCGGCGGAATAAGGTAGATCGGCCATCGGCGATTCGTCCTTCGTAAGCGTCATGGTGCGCAATATAGCGCCAATGGCCCCCCGGCCGGCGATGAGCGCACTAGAATGCGGCGTCTTCTCCATGACCATTGCCAGGCGAACGCATGACCCGCACGCAACACCCGCTGACGACGCTTTTCGCGATGCTCTCCCCCTATCGCCGCCGGGTGGCGCTCGCTGCGGCGGCGCTAGTGATCGCGGCGATCGCCATGCTGGCCGTCGGCCAGGGGCTGCGCGCGGTGATCGACCGGGGTTTCTCGGCCGGCGACCCGGCCTGGCTGGACCGGGCCCTGGCTGCGATGTTCGGCGTGATCGCGGTGCTCGCCGCCGCCACTTTCGTCCGCTTCTACAACGTATCGTGGCTGGGCGAGCGGGTCACCGCCGATTTGCGCCAACGGGTGTTCGACCACCTCCTGTCGCTGCCGCCGTCATGGTTCGAAGCCGGGCGTACCGGCGACGTGATTTCACGCCTGACTTCGGACACGGCCCAGATCGAGAGCGTGATCGGGTCGAGCCTGTCGATCGCGCTGCGCAACGCGTTGCTACTGATCGGCGGCCTCGCGATGATGTTCACCACCAGCCTCAAGCTCACCGGCCTGACGCTGGTCGGCGTGCCGCTGGTCATCGCGCCCATCGTGTTTTACGGACGCAAGGTGCGGCGCCTCGCGCGCGAAAGTCAGGACCGCATCGCCCGCCTGGGCAACCGCATCGACGAAACCATCCACGAAATCCGCATCGTGCAGGCCTACGGCCATGAACAGGCCGACCGCAACGACTTCGCCGGGCTCGTCGCGCAGAGCTTCGCCACCTCGCGGCAGCGCATCCGCAACCGCGCCACGCTGGTCGCCGTGGTGCTGCTGCTGGTTTTCGGCGCAATCTCGTTCATCCTGTGGATCGGGGGTCACGATGTGCTGGCGGGTGAAATCACCGCCGGCCAGCTTTCAGCCTTCGTGTTCTACGCCGCCCTGGTTGCCGGCAGCGTCGGCGCGCTTTCCGAGGTGTGGGGCGATCTGCAGCGCGCTGCCGGCGCCAGCGAGCGCCTGATGGAGATTCTCGCCACCCGACCCGAGATCGCCACGCCCCCGATGCCGCTCGCGCTGCCCGAACCGCACCGGGGTGAGATCGTGTTCGACCGGGTCGGCTTCAGCTATCCCGGACGTCGCGACCAGGCCGCACTAGATGACTTCAGCCTCAGCCTCGGGCGCGGCGAAACGGTTGCGCTGGTAGGTCCCTCGGGCGCCGGCAAGACGACGGTCTTCCAGCTCCTGCTGCGCTTCTACGATCCGGCGAGCGGCACGATCAGCATCGACGGCGTGCCGATCGCCGCCGCCGACCCCCAGGCGGTGCGCAGGCTGATCGCGCTCGTTCCGCAAGAGCCCGTCATTTTCGCGACCAGCGTGCTCGAGAACGTGCGCTATGCCCGCCCCGAGGCGACGCTAGACCAGGTCCGGCAGGCCTGCGCCGCGGCCTGGGCCGACGAATTCGTGCGCAAGCTGCCCGCCGGCTACGACACCGATCTGGGCGAGCGCGGCGTCAAGCTCAGTGGCGGGCAGCGCCAGCGGATCGCGATCGCGCGGGCGATACTCGCCGATCGGCCGATATTGCTGCTCGATGAAGCCACGTCCGCGCTCGACGCCGAAAGTGAGCGCGTGGTGCAGGCGGCACTGGACGAACTGATGGCCCGGCGCAGCACGCTGGTGATCGCCCATCGCCTCGCGACGGTGCAGAAAGCCGACCGGATCGTGGTCATGGATCAAGGCCGGGTCGTGGAAGTCGGCACCCACGCCACACTCGTCGCAGCCGGTGGGCTGTACGCCCATCTGGCCAAGCTGCAGTTCGTCACCTAGGCCGGCGGAACAGGCCCGGCGGCAGCGGCGCCAGCGCCCGATGGCCGGTTTCGCCGACGCATCGACGGGCGGAATGTCGCGCTTCCGGTGGTATCCTTGCCCCATCCCATCCAACCACCAAAACAGGTTTCCATGGCTCAGTATGTAATGTCGATGCTGCGGGTGAGCAAGACCGTTCCGCCCCGGCGCCAGATCATCAAGGACATCTCGCTGTCCTTCTTTCCCGGAGCGAAGATCGGCCTGCTCGGCCTCAATGGCTCCGGAAAGTCGACCGTCCTGCGCATCATGGCCGGCGTCGACAAGGAGTATGACGGCGAGGTGCAACACCTCGCCGGCCAGCGCATCGGTTACCTCGCTCAGGAGCCCGAGCTCGACCCGGCCCGCACCGTCAAGGAAGAAGTCGAATCGGGTCTGGGCGAGATCGTCGAGGCGCGCCAGAAGCTCGAGGAAGTCTACGCAGCCTATGCCGAACCGGACGCAGACTTCGACAAGCTTGCCGAAGACCAGGCCCGTTACGAGAACATCCTGGCATCCGCCGGCGCCGACATCGAGACCCAGATGGAAATCGCCGCCGATGCGCTGCGCCTGCCGCCCTGGGACGCGGTGATCGGCAGCCTTTCCGGCGGTGAAAAACGCCGGGTCGCGCTGTGCAAGCTGCTGCTGTCGAAGCCCGACATGCTGCTGCTGGACGAACCCACCAACCACCTCGACGCCGAATCGGTCGAGTGGCTCGAACAGTTCCTGACGCGCTTCCCCGGCACCGTGGTGGCGGTGACCCACGACCGCTACTTCCTCGACAACGCCGCCGAATGGATTCTCGAACTCGATCGCGGCCATGGCATCCCGTGGAAGGGCAACTACTCGTCCTGGCTGGAGCAAAAGGGCGAACGCCTGGCCCAGGAGGCCAAGCAGGAGGCGGCGCACCAGCGGGCGATGAAGACCGAGCTCGAATGGGCGCGCTCTAACCCCAAGGCGCGCCAGGCGAAATCCAAGGCACGCCTCGCGCGCTACGAGGAAATGACCACCGTCGAGTACCAGAAGCGCAACGAAACCCAGGAGATATTCATTCCGCCGGGCGAGCGCCTCGGCGACAAGGTCATCGAGTTCGACGGCGTCTCGAAAGCCTTCGGCGACAAGCTGCTGATGGACAAGGTGAGCTTCAGCATCCCCCCCGGCGCGATCGTCGGCGTGATCGGGCCCAACGGCGCCGGCAAATCGACCCTGTTCAAGATGATCGAAGGACGCGACAAGCCCGATAGCGGCGCCGTGGTGATCGGCCCGACGGTCAAGATCGCCGCGGTAGACCAGAGCCGCGAGGGGCTGGCCAACGACAAGACCGTGTTCGACGCGATCTCCGACGGCGCGGATGTCCTGACCGTCGGACGCTTCGAAATGCCCAGCCGCGCCTACATCGGCCGCTTCAACTTCAAGGGCGGCGACCAACAGAAGATCGTCGGCAACCTTTCGGGGGGCGAACGCGGGCGGCTGCATCTGGCCAAGACCCTGATCGCGGGCGGCAACGTGCTGCTGCTCGATGAACCGTCGAACGATCTCGACGTTGAAACCCTGCGTGCACTCGAGGACGCATTGCTCGAGTTTGCCGGTTGCGCGATGATCATCTCGCACGACCGCTGGTTTCTGGACCGTATCTGCACCCACATCCTGGCCGCCGAGGGCGAATCACAATGGACCTTCTACGCGGGCAACTACCAGGAATACGAGGACGACAAGAAGAAACGTCTGGGTGAAGAGGGGGCGAAACCCAAGCGCATCCGTTACAAGCCGATCAGCCGCTGAAGCCGGATCACTGAGACCGCGCCGGGGCCGGTGCGCGCACACGCCAGCCCGGCGCCGCACGATTCGCGATGAGGGAACGCACCATGACGACGACACTGCCGATGGCAACATTCGATACGGGCGCTGCATGAAGATGTCGCGCTCGCGGCGGATCCTGCTCATCGAGGATCAACCCACCGACGCGGGGTTGATCACGGTGCTGCTGCGCGTCGGCAAGAGCGTGACCGACACCGCGCCGCCAACCGTGGTCTGGGCCAAGACGCTCGCCGAGGCGAAGGCCGAAACCGAGCGCGACACGCCCGACGTCATCCTGCTCGACCTCAATCTGCCCGATTCCCACGGCATTGCCACCATCGAAGCCGTGCATCGATGGTTTCCCGACACCCCGATCGTCGTCCTGACCGCCGACGAAGACGTGGGCCTTTCGATCAAGGCGCTGGAGGCCGGTGCGCAGGACTATCTGATCAAGGGCGATTTCGACCCCAAGGACCTTGCCCGCACTCTGCGCCATGCGCTTGCCCGGTCGCAACTCGAAGAGCGCGTGCGCCTGCAGGAGATTGCCCTCAGTGCCGCGCCCAACGCGATCGTGATCACCGATCCCCACGATCGCATACAGTGGATCAACCCGGCCTTTACCGCGTTGACCGGCTTCACCCTGGCCGACGCCGTGGGTCGCACGCGCGACGAGCTTGCCGCCAGCCCCGCCGCCGCCGACCCTCCGGCTGCTGCGCCCGCATTGCCCGGGCCGGGGTACGAACCCGGGTCCATGCCCGGCGACAGCACCTCCGGCGAGTTCGTTCAAAAGCGCAAGGACGGCAGCCGCTATGACGAAGAGCGCAGGGTCACGCCCGTACGCGACCGCCACGGCCATATCCTGCACCATGTCGCCGTCTGCCAGGACATCACCGAGCGCAAGCGCACCGAAGCCTTGTTCAAGGCGATCAATGCGCTGCAGGCGAGTTTCATCGCCGGCGAGAAGCTCGGCGCGAGCTTCGGCACGATGCTCGAGATGTGCCTCTCGCTCACCGACTCGGCGTTCGGCTTCATCGGCGAAGTCCAGCGACGCGACGACCACACGCCCTACCTCAAGATCCATGCGATCAGCAACATCGCCTGGAACGAAGAGACCCGCCGTCTCTACGGCACGCTCGACCAGGGCGGGCTCGAGCTCACGCGCATCGACAGCCTTTTTGGCACGGTGCTCACCAGCGCCACGACCGTGATCGCCAATTCGCCCGACACCGACCCGCGCCGCGGCGGACTGCCGCCAGGCCATCCGCCGCTGCACGCCTTCGCCGGCATGCCGATATTCGGTGCGGGCGAGTTCGTCGCCGTGATCGGGCTCGCGAACCGGCCAGGCGGTTACGATGAGAGCGTCACCGGCTTTCTCGCGCCGCTGCTTTCGGCGTGCGGCAGCGTGATCGCCGACCACCGGGCCAAGCAGTTGCTGAGAGCCAATCAGCAACGACTGGCCACGCTGCTCGCATCGATCCAGGACATGGTGCTGATCATCGGCTCGGACGGCCTGGTGCTCGATCACCACACACCCGACCCGACGACGCTGGGCGCCGACCAGTCACCGCGTCCGGGGCAGCACTATCGCGACATGCTCCCGGGCAACGTCTCGAAGCTGCTCGACGACGCACTCGCCGGCATCGAACACAATGGCGAGGTGCGTGAGTTCGAGTATGTGTTGTACCTCTCGTCGGGCGAGCATCACTTCCACGCAACCGTCAACAAACTGCTCGACTCCGGCTCGACGCCCGAAGGCTTCGTGGTGATCATCCACGACATCACCCAGCGTGTCCGTTCGGAATCCAGCCTGCGCATCGCCGCCACCGCGTTCGAGTCGCAGGAATGCATGATGATCACCGACGCGAAGCACAGCATCCGCAGCGTGAACCCTTCCTTCACCCGCACCACCGGCTACGATTCGAGCGAAGTCGTGGGTCTGACCCCCGGTATTCTCGATCCCAGGCAGCACGACGGCGAGTTTCTCGAAGCGATGTGGGATTGCGCGGCCTCGTTCGGATCGTGGCAAGGTGAAGTGCATGCGCGACGCAAGAGTGGCGAGACCTTCTCCGCCTGGCTCTCGATCACCGCGGTCCACAACCGCCACGGCACGATCACCGACTATGTCTGCGCGCTGGCCGACATTACCGACCGCAAGCTTGCCGAGGAGCGCATTCGCTATCTGGCCTACTACGACATGCTCACCCACCTGCCCAACCGCCGGCTGCTCATCGACCGGTTGAAGCAGGCCTTG
This sequence comes from Rhodocyclaceae bacterium UBA2346, assembly GCA_002344625.1. GTDB lineage: Bacteria > Pseudomonadota > Gammaproteobacteria > Burkholderiales > Rhodocyclaceae > UBA2357. Next base: position 8,233 of record DDUE01000034.1, read on the forward strand.
CTCGCGCGCCGCCACAACGGCCGCGAAGGCGCCCTCTTCTTCATCGACCTGGATCATTTCAAGAACCTCAACGACACCCTCGGCCATGACACCGGAGACATGTTGCTCAAGGACGTCGCCGCGCGCATCCTGACCTGCGTACGCGAATCCGACACCGTCGCGCGCCTCGGCGGCGACGAGTTCGTGGTCATGCTGGAAGGGCTCAGCACCCACCCGGACGAAGCGGCGAATCGGGCCGAAGCGATCGCACAGAAGATCCTGGTGGCGCTGAACCAACCCTATGCGTTGATGCACCACGAGTACCACATCACCTCGTCGATCGGGGTCACGATGTTCTCGGACCTCGCGGATACCGTAGACGAGTTGCTCAAACGCGCCGACCTCGCGATGTACCAGGCCAAGGCCGCGGGGCGCAACACCATCCGCTTCTTCAATCCGCAGATGCAGGCGAACATAGAGGCGCGCTCGCTGCTCGAAACCGATCTGCGCCACGCCCTCGCGGCAAACGAGTTCTCGCTCCACTACCAGGCCCAGATCGATCTCGACGGCACCGTCACCGGCGCCGAAGCGCTGTTGCGCTGGGTGCACCCGATACGCGGTCCGATCTCGCCGGACAAGTTCATCCCGCTCGCCGAAGACACCGGAATCATCATTGCGCTCGGCCAGTGGGTGCTCGACACCGCCTGCGCCCAACTCGCGGCGTGGCACAGCCAACCCGAAATGCGCCACCTGACCTTGTCGGTGAATGTCAGCGTGCGCCAGTTCAGGCATGCACAATTCGTCGATCAGGTGATCGGCGCCATCAACAAGGCAAACATCCCCGCCGACCGGCTCAAGCTCGAACTCACCGAAAGCCTGCTCCTCGACGACCTCGAGTCGGCCGTGGCCACGATGACCGCGCTGCGCTCTCACGGTGTGGCGTTCTCGCTCGACGACTTCGGCACCGGCTACTCATCGCTCGCCTACCTCAAGCGCCTCCCGCTCGAGCAGCTCAAGATCGACAAATCCTTCGTCCGCGACATCCTCGCCGACCCCAACGACGAGATTATCGCACGCACGATCGTCGCACTCGGCCACAGCCTTGGTCTCACTGTCATCGCCGAAGGGGTCGAGACCGCCGAACAGCATGCCATGCTGGCCCGACAAGGATGCAACGCATTTCAGGGCTACCTGTTCGCCCGCCCGGCCCCAGCCGAAGCGTTCGACCCGGCGCCACGTTTCAAACCCCCCGCTGCCTGATCCGGACTCGGCCCCGTTTAACGCTCATCTCTCCCTTAAACCCTCCTGCGAATACTGGATTGAATCGCCCCGGGTTTGAACTGCCCCCAGAAGTTGGACGAACTTCAAGGGGTTTCATGAAGAAGTACGAAACGGAGTTCAAGCTGGAAGTGATCCAGAGCTTCTTGGCAGGCGAAGGCGGCGCGAAGCTTTTGGCTCGGCGGTGGTCGATTCCCGAGGAGAAAGTCTGCACGTGGGTGAGCCACTACCGCCTGCACGGCATCGACGGCCTGCGCGCCAAGCGCAGCGCGTACAGTGCGCAGTCCAAGTTCCAGGTGCTGGCTCATCAGGATCGCGAGCAGCTTTCCAGCCGTCAGGTCGCGGCGCTCTATGACATTCGCAATTCCAATCAGGTCGTGGTCTGGCGACGC
>DDUE01000036.1 GCA_002344625.1 Rhodocyclaceae bacterium UBA2346
CGGTGGCCAGCAGGCCGAGCCGCGGCGCGGGCGGCGCAATTCGAGCATCGGCGCCGACGGCTTCGACTACAGCAAGCCCTACGTGCCCACTGCCTCCGCGGGCGGTGAACAAAGTGCTGGCGCCCCCGAAGTCGTGGCCAGTGCCCCCAAACGCGGGCAACGCCCGATTGCGGTGCTTCTGGGGGGGTTGGGGCGGAAATAGGGTCGGCTTGGGCCGCTATTTCGGCGCAGGATTATCGGGGCGTGCGCGTATTCTGAACACAGATCGCGCCCTGTCGGGCGCGGCCCACCCAGGAAGCCCGATCCCGATGGATGCTGCACACGGCAAGCACGACGACGGTCCGATTCCGGAACCCTTTGTCCCCGATTTTTCGGAAGGGCTCGAGAGCGGACTCTATCTCGCCCTTCTCGAACTGGTCGACGAAGGTGTGATCATCACCGGCGACGAACGCGTACTCGAGGCCAACAGCGCCGCATGCGGACTGCTCGAACGCGAGTACCGCGAGATCGTCGGCCAGCCATTGGCGCAGTTGTTTCCGTCCGAGCGCGATTTCATCCAGGCGCGAGCGCGCCTGTTCATCCAGGGTGAAATGCGCGGCAGCCTTCAAGTCGCGCTCCCGGGCGAGCGCAAGCGCAATTTGCGCTTCATCGCCGCCGCGCGCCTGCGGCCGGGCGTTCATGCGCTGATCCTCAGCCGCGACCTTCTCGTGGAAGCGGAAGCCGAACCCGATCCTGCCTCACCGGCGCCGGACGCCTTGTGGCCGCGCCTCGCGGCGGTGCTGGAGCAACCCGTCATCGTCATCGATGAGCGCGCCCGGGTTTCGGCCGCGAATGCGGCGGCGATCACCGGGCTGAATCTCGAGCGCGAGCGCCTGATCGGCCACGCCCTCGGGCCTTGCATTGCGGTTCGCTGGCCGACCGGCGACTCGACCCCGTTCGCACACCTGACCCGCGGCGACGGGGTCGAACTCGCCGCGCGCGTGCTGCCAGGCCCCAAACCCGGTTGGCGCGTACTGGTGCTGCCGGCGACTCGCCGCGGCGACGAGAAAGCGCACCAGGCCGTCGCACGCGCCACGCGGCCACACCTGGACAACGCCAGCGCACATGCCGCGACGCGGCTCGCGATCGAACGAAACCAGCTCGAAATCCACTTTCAAGCGCTCGTCGACGCCCGCGACGGCCGGATACGGGGCGGCGAGGCATTGCTGCGCTGGCATCACCCCACCCACGGGCTCGCCCCCTTCGGCCGGATCGCAAGCCTCGTCGACGACCCGGCATCGATCGCGAGCATGAGCGACTGGGCGCTGCAGACCGCATGCGCGCAAGCCGCCCGCTGGCCGGCCGATGACGGCCGCAACCCGCGCATCCTGACCGTCAACATCGCCCACGGCCAGGTGCTCAAGGGCGATCTGCTCAAACGGGTCGAGACCGCCCTCGCCACCTCGGGCCTGGCCGCCCGCCGCCTCGAGCTCGATTTCGATGAATCGATCCTGTCCGACCCCGACGACGCCATCCACGGCATGCTGAACGATCTCAGCAGTCTCGGCGTTCGGCTTGCGATCGACGACTTCGGTCGCGGCACCGCCTCGATTCCCCGCCTCCGGCGCTATCCGCTCACCGCAATCAAGCTCGATCCCGCCCTGGTGCGGCGGGTCGGGCATGATGAAACCAGCGAATCGATCGTCGAGGCGATCAGCAGCATGGCCGCCGTGCTGGGGCTGAAGGTCTTCGCCCGCGGGGTCGAGAGCGCGCCGCAACAGGCCTTTCTTGCAGCGCTGGGCTGCTACCTGCAGCAAGGGCCGTTATTTGGCGCTCCGATGCCGACCGAGGCCTTCGCCGCCTTGCTCGCGCCCGCGGTGCTCAGTAATCGGCAAGGCTCGCGCAATCCTCCTCGCGCCCGGTCATCTGGCTGAAGCGGGCGAGCCGCGCCTTGACGAAATCGTCGGAAATGGTGCGATTGGCACAGAACTCGCGCAGTTGCATCGCATACGCAAGCATCTGCAGATCGAAGGTCGTCGCGGCCACCGCCCGAAACGCGTAGCGCGAGGTTTCCCGGAAATCCTTTTCGCTTCGCCCATCGCCACTGACGCCACCGCCGGGCGTCTGAGCCCAGGCCGGAGTCGACGCGGCACAAAGAATCACCAGCAGGATCAACGGCAATCGCATCGCGGGCGTACCTCGGCAGGGGCAGACATGATCATTATCGGCCGTTTCATGCCCGGCTGAAGTGCAACGCGGGGCAGGCACGATGAAAAGCGGCGCCCCCTGCCATCGCAAGGAGCGCCGCCGGACAACCGAACGATTGGAGTCTAGACTTCGAGCGCCTTCACATGCGTGATCACCTCGGCGACCGCCTGCTGGGCGCTGCCGTAGAGCATGCGGCAATTGTCCTTGTAGAACAGCGCATTCTCGATACCCGAGTAACCCGCCCCCTTGCCGCGCTTGACCACGATCACGTTCTGCGCGAGGTCGGCATTGAGGATCGGCATGCCGTAGATCGGGCTCGATTTGTCGGTACGCGCCACCGGGTTCACCACGTCGTTCGCCCCGATCACCAGTGCGACATCGGCCTGGGCGAAGTCGGCATTGATCTCTTCGAGATCGAAGATCTTCTCGTAGGGCACCCCAGCTTCGGCGAGCAACACGTTCATGTGGCCCGGCATCCGTCCGGCCACCGGATGAATCGCGAACACGACTTCGACCCCGCCCTCCTCAAGCAACTGGGCCATCTCCCAAACCTTGTGCTGGGCGCCGGCCACTGCCATGCCGTAACCGGGCACGATGATGACCTTCTGGCCGTAGCGCATCAGCGACGCGGCATCCAGCGCCGACAGGTCGCGGATGGAACCGGTGACCTCGCCGCCGCTTTCGGCCGCCGCGCCGGTGATCGGCGCGAAGATGATGTTCTTGATCGGCCGGTTCATCGCCTTGGCCATGAGCTGGGTCAGCAGCATGCCCGACGCGCCCACCACGATACCGGCCACGATCAGCGCCGGATTGCCCAGCACGAAGCCCTTGAAGCCGACCGCGAGACCGGTGAAGGCGTTGAGCAGCGAAATCACCACCGGCATGTCGGCGCCGCCGATCGGCATCACCAGCACCACGCCGAGCGCGAGCGCGAGCACGAAGAACAGGAAGATCTCGAACCCGCCGGGGTTGTCGGCGTAGCCAATGGTCAGGCCGATACCGATGGTGAAGAGGGTGAGGAAGAAGTTCACGTTGTTCTGCCCGGGCAGGCGAACCGCCTTCTTCATGATCCCCTGCAGCTTCGCGAAGGCAACGCAGGAACCCGAGAAGGCAACCGAACCGATGACCGCGCCCAGAACCAGCAGCGTCGCGGTCATCGCATCATGCTGTACCCCCCGGATCAGCTCGACCGCGGCGATCGCGGCGGCGGCGCCCCCCCCCATGCCGTTGTAGATGGCCACCATCTGCGGCATGTCGGTCATCTTGACGATCTTGCCCGAGTACCAGGCGACTCCGCCGCCGAGCACGATCGCGAGCACCATCAGCCCGACGTTCTGCAGTCCGGGTATGAAAAAAGTGATCACGGTCGCGGCGACCATCGCGAAACCGGCCCAGATCACCCCTTTGCGGGCGGTGACCGGCGAGCTCATCGCCTTCAGGCCGAGGATGAAGATCGTGGCAACGATGAAATAGGTGGCGCTTACGAACCAGTTTGAACTCATTTTTCGCCCCCTTCCTTGCGATTGCCGGACTTGAACATCGCCAGCATGCGTTCGGTCACGACGTAACCGCCGGCCGCGTTGGCCGCCCCCAGGAACACCGCGACGAAACCGAGCAACAATTGCAGCGGCTCGTCCGGGTCGGCCTTGCCGAGCGCGTACATCGCGCCGATCAGGACGACGCCGTGCACGAAGTTGGAGCCCGACATGAGCGGCGTGTGCAGAATCACCGGCACGCGCGAAATCACCTCGTAACCGGTGAACGCGGCCAGCATGAAGATATACAGTGCGGTAAAGCCTTCCATGTTTGCGTCTCCCGCTTAGAGTCCGAGCACTTCACGGACGCCGGCATGCCTGATCTCGCCCGCGTGGGTGAGCGCACAGCCGGACATCACTTCGTCTTCCCAATCGAGCGTGAGCACGCCCTCCTTGATGAACGGCGAGATGAAGTTGTAGAGATTCTTGGCATACATTTCAGAGGCATGAATGGGCATGCGGCTCTGTATGTGGGTGGGGCCGATCACCAGCACGTCACCGACCCAGGTCTTTTCGCCCGCCACCGTGCCTTCGACGTTGCCGCCAGTCTCGGCCGCCATGTCGACGACGACCGCGCCCGGTTTCATGCGCGCGACCATCTCGGCAGTGATGATGCGGGGCGCGCGCTTGCCCGGAATCGCAGCCGTCGTGATCAGCGCATCGCACTGGCTCACCGCCTTGGCGAGGCGCTCCGCCTGCCTGGCCTTCTCGTCGTCGGTGAGCTCACGCGCGTAGCCCCCCACGCCGGCCGCGGCCACGCCGGTGTCGACGAACTTGGCACCGAGCGATTCGATCTGCTCGCGCACTTCGGGACGAACGTCGTACGCTTCGACGATCGCGCCGATCCGGCGGGCCGTGGCGATGGCCTGCAGGCCCGCCACGCCGGCGCCGATCACGAGCACCTTGGCCGGGCGAATGGTGCCGGCGGCATAGGTCATCATCGGGAAGAACTTGGGACTGTGGTCGGCCGCGATCAGCGCGCATTCGTAGCCCGCCACCGCCGCCTGGCTGGACAATGCATCCATGCTCTGCGAACGTGAAATGCGCGGCAGCAGTTCAAGCGCAAACGCCGTGATCTGCTTGTCGCGCAGCAACTCGGCCCGCGCCTTGTCGGCCCACGGTTGGAGCATGCCGAGCAGCACGCTGCCGGGCTTCATCTGCTCGATGAACGCCAGCGGCGGCGGCTGCACGCACAGGACCACGTCCGCGTCGCCCGATACGCCGGATGCATCCGCTGCCTGCGTCACCCCGGCAAACGCTTCATCACGATAGTGCGCGGGCACGCCTGCACCCGTCTGCATCACCACCTGTGCGCCCAGATCCAGATACTTCTTGACCACGTCCGGCACGACCGACAGGCGTCGTTCACCGACAATGGTCTCGGCAGGCACTCCGATTAACAGAGGCATCAGCACTCCTCCCTGACAGATTGTTTAGATGAAATCCCCGACGCCCGTCACGCACAGTGCGACCGCCGGATACCGTGAGCGGGAAGACTTCTATCGCTACGGTTTCCGTTGCAAGGCGTCGGTACGAATGAAATTGTTGTCGAACGCCACTCGGAGTGGCGCCGCGTCGCCCCCGAACAAGGACGAGAAAACGCCAACGACCTGACGCTTCCTTGCGCGTTCCCTGCCATCTACTTGATGATGTTCTTTACCGACACCCGCCGGATCATACTGATAAGCGGCACAATCGCAAATAGGGAATGCGGAAAGCGCTGGCGCGCTATCGGTCGTCGTAGCGTTTGGCGGGCGCGTCCACGAGCTTCACGATCGCCAGCGAGAGGTTGTCGCCCCCGCCTTCGGCGCGAATCCGGGCGCTATTGACAAGCTCGCGGGCGGCCTCGCGGGCCGACATCGTCGCAAGAATCCTGGCCAGCTCGGCGTCGGGGAAATAGGCCCACAAACCATCCGAGCACAGCAGAAAGCTGTCTCCCGCGACCAGCGGCGAGAGCTTGCCGTGCTCGACCCGGGGGTCGCGATCGCTGCCCAGGCACGACAAAAGCACATTGCGCTGCGGATGGGTGAGCGCCCCCTGCTCGTCGATACGCCCCTTGCGCTGCAGCTCGCCGACCAGCGAATGATCGAGGCTGCGGCTCAGGAGCCGGTCGCCGCGAAAATGATAGAGGCGCGAATCACCACAATGCGCCCAGTCGATCCGGCCGGGCTGGAGCATCAGCACAACGGCGGTGCTGTGCGGATCCTTTTCGCTGGTGAAGCGGGTCAGGCGAATCACCACATGCGCTTCCTGCACGATGTTCGCAAGCAGGCTCTCGGGAGTTTCCGAACCGGGCGCATAGGTTTCGAAACTCTGTTTCGCCTTGAGCACGACCTGTTCGGCGGCCATCGCGCCACCACTATGCCCGCCCATGCCGTCCGCAAGCACGGCCATGAGCATGCCCGGTCGGGTCGGATGGGCGAAAAGGCTCACGCAGTCCTGCTGCTCGCGGCGGTCGCCAATATGCGTGGCTACGCAGGTTTCAATCGTTAGCGCCATGGCGAAACAGGAGTGGTCGATTGCGCATGATAGCAATCACCCCCCGGCAGCGGGGCCGAAAGAATCGAAAATCGTACTGTGTGCAACGTGATGAAATGCACACTTCGCGTAACTTCCGAACAGGCACGGCCCGCGCGACAGGCGGCTGCGCGGGCTCCGACGACGCGGCTACGACATCACGCGCACTGAAGCAGGCGGCGATGCGTCGTCAGTCGGCGCCGGCAAGACGGGCGTCGATCATCTCGATCCAGTGCCGAACCGGTATCGATGCGCCCGCCTCGAGATGGGTCATGCAACCCAAATTGGCGCTGGCGACCACTTTCGCCCCCCCCTCTTGCAGCGCAGCGAGCTTGTCGTCGCGCAGACGCTGTGACAACTCGGGCTGCAACAGCGAGTAGGTTCCGGCCGATCCACAGCATAGGTGGGAATCGCGCACCGGGGTGGGCGCATAGCCGGCCGCCGCGAGCAGCTTTTCGACCACGCCGCGAATCTTCAGGCCGTGCTGAAGCGAACATGGCGCGTGAAACGCGACCGCCTCGGCGGGGCCCGGCAACACCTCGAGACGCGCAAGCAGCGGTTCGGACTCCGCAGCCACCACCTGGCTCACATCGCGGGTCATCGCCGCGACCCTGGTGGCCTTTTGAGCGTAGGCCGCGTCGCGGGCAAGCAGATGCCCGTAGTCGAGGACCTGGGTGGCGCACCCCGATGCCGTCATCACGATCGCTTCGATCTCGCCCGCCGCGATCGCGGGCCACCATGCGTCGATGTTGCGACGCGCATCATCCCGTCCACCGCCCTGATCGTTGAGGTGAAAACGCACGGCCCCGCAGCAGCCGGCGCGCGGCATCTCCACCAGCGAGATACCCACCGCGTCGAGCACCCGCGCCGCCGCGGCATTGACCGAAGGCGCCATGGCGGGCTGCGCACAGCCGGCAAGCGC
>DDUE01000039.1 GCA_002344625.1 Rhodocyclaceae bacterium UBA2346
TCGTTCTTGATCTCGCGCAGCGCCACGCTGGAGTGGGTGACGTCCACTTCCGGGATCTTGAGCAGGAAGTTGTGCATGAACGCCGAAAAGGCCTCCAGGCTCGGCAGGTAAAGCTTCAGCAGGCAATCGGTCTCACCCAGCAGCTCGTAGCATTCGACGACCTCGTCGCAACTCTTCACGACGGTTTCGAACCGGTCTATGACCTCGGTCGAATGCTTCTTGAGCTTGACCCTGACCCAGACACAGGTCGACAAACCGAGCCGGTGGCGGTCGAGCAGGGCCACGTAGCCCCGGATCAGGCCGATCTCCTCGAGTTCGCGCACCCGCCGCCAGCACGGCGATGGCGACAGGCCCACCTTGTCGGCGATGTGCTGGGTGCTGAGGGTCGAATCCTTTTGCAGCAGCGTGAGTATTTGTCTTTGAGCCTGATCGAGTTTCATGTCCCCTCCCCGAATACACGAAGGCCATCCGGCGTTCATCCGAATGGCCACGGTGGTGGTGCTATGTTCTTGGGTCTGCGCCCAGGCCGTTCGGCCTCTCAAAGCACCTTCAGCAGCTCGACTTCAAACACCAGTGTCGCGTTCGGCGGAATCACCCCGCCGGCACCACGCGCGCCGTATCCCAGCTCCGGCGGAATGGTGAGCTTGCGCCGGCCGCCTTCCTGCATACCCTGGACACCTTCGTCCCAGCCGCGTATCACATGCCCGGCACCGAGCGGAAAACTGAACGGATCATTGCGATCCTTGCTTGAATCGAACTTGCGTCCATCGGTAAGCCAGCCGGTGTAATGCACCGAAACCGTTTTGCCCTTTACCGCGCTCGCCCCGGTTCCCTGCTCGAGCTCGTCGATGATCAATCCGTTGGCCGTGGTGGTCTGCGCCATGCACACTCTCCTGAGTCAATAGAACTGTCAAACATCCGGCCGCGTAGACGGCCGCCTGAATCATCCGCCGCGCTTGCGCCGGCTGGAAAACTTTTCGCGAAACTTGGATACCTTGGGCGCAACCACGTACTGGCAGTAGGGTTGATCCGAGTTCTTGGTGTAGTAATCGCGATGGTAGTCTTCGGCCGGCCAGAATGTGGCCGCGCGCTCGACCTTGGTGACGATCGCGGAAGGAAACACGCGCTGCTCGCCCATCTCCTCGATCAGCGCCAGCGCGTCGTGCAGTTGCTGGTCGGTGGTGGTGAAGATCACCGAACGGTACTGGGTGCCGATGTCGTTGCCCTGCCGGTTGAGCGTCGTCGGGTCGTGAATCACGAAGAAGATCTCCAGCAACGCCCGAAAGTCCGTCACCGCCGGATCGAACTCGACCCGGATCACCTCGACATGTCCAGTCCCCCCGTCGCAGACCTCGCGATAGCTTGGCGCCTCGGTCTTGCCCCCCATGTATCCGGGCTCGACCGAGAGCACCCCGGCCACATCCTTGAACACGGCCTCGGTGCACCAGAAACAGCCCCCGCCGAGAATTGCGGTCTCGCGATGGACACCCCTTTCCAAGCTCGTCATGCAGCTACTCCTCGTCTATTCACTCGGCGTAGACCCGAACCGGGTCCGTACCATTCCCGACTATCTGAAAGAGATCGTGTAATAAATATCACTCGAGTTCTCGGAGCCGCTGCGCAACACCCACGACAAATGCCGGCCGAGCTGATAGGTGAGTTTGATTAGACTCTCGGCCCCGCCGAGGCTTTGCTCGAACGAGAGCATCACGTCGGACGTCAGGCGCTTGCCCAGCCGCAGCACCTGCCCCCCACCTCCGCCCGATACGTTCGCCCCGCCCCCCACCACCCGGCTGGTCGGCGTACGGTTGACGCTGCCGAGCTCCCCCTGGCCGATGCCGAACTCGTCGAAGCCGAGGCTGCGCGAAAGCTGGGCCGGGATTCCGTCCTCCCCGAGCAAGGCCTGTGCGGCCGGCAGCAGCAGCGCCATGTCGCCCCCCGAACCGCTGTCGGGCGGGCGCCCGAGCACGATCCACGAGAGCTTCTCGGCGTCGGGAACGTTGGGCTCGGATACCAGCCGGATCAGCGGCCGGCGCGCCGTACCGGTGACCGAAACACCGGCCTCCACCGCCAGGCCCAGCCGCAGCGCAACGATGTTGAGCCCCGGATTGTCGATCGGCCCCTGGAAGTTGATCAGGCCGCGGGTGATGGTGAGGTTCTGCCCATAACCCTCGAACACCCCGCCTTCGGTCGACACCGACCCGGTCGCGTTCAACGGCTCGCCGGGGCGCATGCGCAGCCGCAAATCTCCGTTCAGGCGGGTATCGAGCCCGAAGCCCGACAGGAAGAGCTTGTCCCCCAGCGACACCCGCACGTCGGCGGTCACCTGGAGTCCGCCAGCGGGTTCCGCCTCGCGCGGCCGGGCGATGACGACATCATCCGAAAGACTGGGAGCCGGGGTGTCGCTCAGTTCGACGAAGGCGCTGTCGACCGCGAACCGGGCATTCAGATCGAGCGACGACCAGGTGCTGGTCGCGCTGCCCTGGCCCGACAGGATCATCCAGCGGTCGGGGCGTTGCAGCACCGGCAGGCGATCGGCATTGAAGGTGAAGTCGCCCGCGCCGCTCTTCAACTCGATCCCGCCGGATGCCAGCAAACGTCCCGGCGTGGCGGTCAGGTCGGCGACCGGCACCCGCCGGTCGGCGGGCTGGACGG
>DDUE01000087.1 GCA_002344625.1 Rhodocyclaceae bacterium UBA2346
GATGGCGGCCGAGCACCGGCAGGCGCAGCAGCCAGGCGTCCCACGCGCGCCGGAACGCGATGCCCTTCAACGCGGCGTGGAGCGCGATGCCGCCGGCGCCGACGCCCACCAGCAGCAGCCAGCCCCAGCCGCGCAGGAAATCCGACATGAAGATCATGCTGCGGGTGAGGAAGGGCAATGCCTGCTTGCCTTGCTGGAACACGGTCACGACCTGGGGCACGACGTAGGTCATCAGCCCGATTACGACCAGGGCCGCGACCACCGCGACGATGACCGGGTAGAGCAGGGCCTGGAGGGTCTTCTGGCGCAGCGCGCTGCGCTGCTCGAGGTAGTCGCACAGCTGGTTCATGACCCGGCCGAGTTCGCCCGACTTTTCGCCGGCCGCGACCGAGGCGCGGTAGATGGCCGGAAACGCCGCGGGGTAGCGGTCGAGCGCGGCGCGCAGGCTGTGGCCGGCGAGAATCTCGGAGCGGATGCCGGCCAGTAGCTGGCGGGTGGCTTCGCCCTCGGCCTGCTCGGTGAGCGCCGACAGGGCTTGTTCGACCGTGAGCCCCGACGACAGCAGTGTCGCCCACTGGCGCGACAGCAGCACCAGTTCCGATTCGCGCAGCTTGCGGGTGCGCTTGCCGGCGTCGGTCCGCCCGGACACGCTCGAGACTTCGACCGGAAACAGGCCGCGCTCGCGCAACAGTGTGCGCGCGGCACGGCTGGTGTCGGCTTCGAGCACGCCGGCGCTTTCCTGTCCCTGGTTGTCGACGGCGCGGAAACGGAACGCGGTCATCGTCGCTCAGTCCCGGGTCGCGCGCAGCAACTCTTCGGCCGAGGTGAGTCCGGCCGCGAGATGGCGCAGGCCGTCATCGCGCAGGCTGCGCGACTGGTGGGCGCGCACATGCGCCCGCAGCCGCGCTTCGTCGGCGCCGTCGTGAATGAGCCGGGCCAGCGTTTCGTCGGTATTGATGAGTTCGTAGATGCCGCTGCGCCCGGCGTAAGCGGTATGGCCGCAGCTGGCGCAGCCCGTGGCCGTCCACAGTTCGGCGGGGCAGTGCTCGCCGAACAGCGCGTGATCGGCCGCGGCGGCCGGACGCGCGACGCGACAGGCGCCGCACAGGCGCCGCACCAGTCTTTGCGCCAGCACGCCGCGCAGGGTGGAGGCGAGGAGAAACGGTTCGACCCCCATGTCGACCAGCCGGGTGACCGCCGACGGCGCATCGTTGGTATGCAGGGTCGCCAGCACCAGGTGGCCGGTGAGGCTGGCCTGGACCGCGATCTGCGCGGTCTCGAGATCGCGGATCTCGCCGATCATGATCACGTCGGGATCCTGCCGCAGAATGGCGCGCAAGGCCTTCGCGAAGCTCAGCCCGATGCGCGCGTTGGCCTGGATCTGGCCGACGCCGGGCAGATCGAACTCGACCGGGTCCTCGACCGTGACGATGTTGAGCCGGCCCGCGTCCATCGTCTGGAGGGCCGCGTAGAGGGTCGTGCTCTTGCCCGAACCGGTCGGTCCGGTGACCAGCACGATGCCATGCGGCTGGCGCAGCAGGCCGGCGAAGCGTTCGCGGGTGTCGTCCGCCATGCCCAGGGTGTCGAGCCCGATGCGGGCGGCGGCCTTGTCGAGCACCCGCAGCACCAGGCGCTCGCCGTGGGTGGTGGGCAGCGTCGATACCCGCACGTCGACGGCGCGTCCCGCCAGGCGCAGGCCGATGCGGCCATCCTGGGGCAGGCGCTTCTCGGCGATGTCGAGGCTGGCCATGATCTTGATGCGCGATGCCATGGCCGCGTGCAGGCCGCGATGGGGCTGGGCGATGTCGCGCAGCACGCCGTCGCGGCGCAGCCGCACCACCGACTTGGTTTCGTAGGGCTCGATATGGATGTCGGACGCCCCTTCGCGCACCGCCTGGGTCAGCAGCGCATTGATCATGCGGATGATCGGTGCGTCGTCCTGGCTTTCGAGCAGGTCGGCGACCGCCGGCATGTCGGTCATCAACTGGCCGAGGTCGATGTCCTGCCCGACATCGGCGAGCACGTCGGCGGCGGTGTTGTCGTCGCCGCCGTAGCATTCCGCCAGGTGCGCCTCGAACGCCTGTGCCGAGACGCGCACGATGTTCATCGCCATCGCGAATTCGCGCCGCACCTCGGCCAGCGCCCCCGGGCTGGCGTCTTCGCGCAGGATGAGCTCGGCGCCCTCGTCGGCGCGTGCCCGCACGAGGATACCCTGCTTGCGGGCGAAGCCGTAGGGCAGGCCGCGATCCGGGCTCATTGCAGCCGCGAGCCGCCGTTGACCGGCACGATGGTCGCCTCGACGACCGGTGCCGGCGCCTGGGTGGCGGGGTCGCCCGAACGGTCGAACGCGGGCAGCGTCGGTGCCGCCGGTTCATTGCGCATCAGGCGCACCTGATCGGTGATCTCGCGCTGCTGTCCGATCACGTAGTCGTAGCGCGATTGGGTGAGGTCGGTGTAGCTGTCCTGGTCGCGCATGATGACCGGGCGCAGGAACACGACCAGGTTGGTCTTGGTGCGCTTGCGGCTGTCGTAGCGGAACAGCGCACCGGCATACGGCAGGTCGCCGAGGAAAGGCACTTTCTCCTCGCCGGACGAGAAGCTGTCCTCGACCAGGCCGCCGAGTGCGATGATCGCGCCATCGTCGACCAGCACGGTGGACTTGATCGAGCGGGTATTGGTGACCGGACCGAGCGAGACGTCGACCGTCGGCACCACCGACGAGGCTTCCTGGTAGATCTCCAGCTTGATCGAGCCGCCCTCGGAGATTTGCGGCCGCACCTCGAGGGTGAGCCCGACATCGCGCCGTTCGATCGTCTGGAACGGATTCTCGACCCCGGAGCCGCTGCCGGTGCTGGTGTATTGGCCGGTCACGAACGGCAGGTTGCGGCCGACGACGATCTTGGCCGCCTCGTTGTCGAGGGTGACCAGCGTCGGCGTCGACAGGATGTTGGTGCGGCTGTCGGTTTCCAGAAAACGCGCGAGCAGGCCCAGGTTGAAGATCTCGACCATCTCGCCGCCGATCGGGATCGATACCGTTCCGGCGCCGATGAGGAGGTTCATGCCCTTGCCCACCGAGCCCGGGTTCGCCGCGGCGCCGAAAATGTTCTGGCCCGCGCCGCCGAAGTTGGTGCCGCCGAAGGCGCCCGAGCCGGAGCTGCCGTCGGGAATGTTGGTGCTTTGCCACTGGATGCCGATCTCGGTGGCACGGTCGGAGGAAATCTCGGCGATCAGCGCTTCGATATACACCTGGGCGCGGCGGCGGTCGAGCTTGTCGATCACGTTGCGCAGGTTGCGATACACGGCGTCGGGCGCCACGATGATCAGGGCGTTGTTGATCGGGTCGGCCTGCACCATGCCCGAGGTGGCGGTGGTCGTGGTATCGGATGCCGTGCTGAGGCCGCTGACGCTGCGGCCGTCCTGGCCGCCGGTGTTGCCGGCCAAGGTGGTCGTGGTGCTTGCGGGCGTCAGCGCCGCGCTGGTCTGGGTGAGGCTCGTGCTGCTGCCGTCGCCCGAAAGCGCGCTGTTCAAAGTCTGGGCGACCTTGGTCGCCTCGGCGTTCTTGAGATAGACCACGTGGATGTTGCCGCCCGCGCCCGGTTTGTCGAGCGAGGCCACCAGCTGGCGCACGCCGCGGATGCGGGCCGGGTTGTCGGACTGCACCAGCAGGCTGTTGGTGTGGGGTTCGGCGATGATGTTGACCCGCTGGGTCGGGTCGGCGAGGCCGGGCTGGGCGCTGGCGCCGCGGCCGTCGCCCAGCAGGCGATTGAGCGTGCCCGCGAGGTCGACCGCCACCGCGTTTTCGAGCTGGATCACCGTGACGTCGCCCTGGGGGACGTCGATCGATTCGATGATGCGCGCGATCCGGTTGATGTTCTCGGCATAGTCGGTGACCACCAGCACGTTGTTCGACGGAAACGCGGTCACGGTATTGTTGGGCGACACCAGCGGCCGGACCACGGCCAGCATCTGCGCCGCCGATTCATGGCGCATCGCGAACACCTGGGTGACCAGGTTGTCGCCGTTCGAGGCGCGGTTGCCGCGGCCGACCGGCACGCCGTGCAGCTTGGCATCGGCTTCGGGCACGATCTTGACCACCCCCGGGCCTTCCACCGCGGTGAAGCCCTGCAGCCGGAGCGCCGACAGCAGGATTTGGTACGAGAGATCGCGTGAAACCGGGGTGTTGGTCACGATGTTGAGCGTGCCCTTGACGCGCGGATCGACAAGGAAGTTCTTGCCCGAGATCTTGCCGATTGCATCGATCACCGAGGCGATCTCGGCATTGGCAAAGTTCAGCGACACCGTCTGGTCGCTCGACACGTCGGCTGCCATGGCCTTGATCGGAAGGAACAATACGACACTGGCGATCAGGGCACGACCGACGCGGACAAATGAATTCATGCGGTGATTATCTCAGATTGGCCGGGTCCGGCAGGGCGGGATTGCCTGGGTTGATGACGACCGGCGCGACGCCGCCCGCAAGCGGCGTGCGCTGCAGTTGCACGATCTCGCGCACGCCGGCGCGCTCGATATCGACGTGCGAAGCATGCAGCGCCGCCAGGACGACGCCGGGAACGATCTGCTCACCGATCACGAAAGCGCCAACCTTGCCGCCGGTCGGCTTGATCAGGGCGAATCCCTGGTCGGTGCCGAATCCGGTTGCGACGCCGACCAACTCGAAGCCCTCGCTCACCCAGATTGCCGACTGCGGCGCCTGGCGCTCACTGTGGCTGCTGGCGATCGGCGCGCGGGTGGCGAGCCGCTGGGCCGCGACGCGCGGGTCGGTGACCGACTGGAAGTCGGCCGCGAGCCCTTGGGGCTGGGTGAGACGAAGCATCAACTCGGCGGCGATCCAGGCGGTGAATGCAATCGACAGCAGCCACGCGATCGCGACCAGAGCGCGGGTCGAACGACCGGACAGACGATGCTTGATCATGGAATACGTGTTGGCCGACACAGAAGGCGGAATAGTACTACGCCGCCCGGTATCGATCGGGGTTTCTTTCCCGTGCGGCGGGCTGGCGCGCGAACCGCGCGTTCGATGAAAAACCGGCCGGGGCGGACCCCGGCCGGGAAGCACGACCGCGGCGCATCCGCGGCCTTTCGCGCGCTCAGCTGCCGATCACGCCACCGTCATCCTTGGTGATGACGACGGTCGCCGAACGCGGCAACGCGTTGCCGCCTTCCGGCCAGTGGCTGTCGCCGGCCTCGCCGGGGTGCTGGATGTTGATGAACATGGTCTTGCCGTCCGGCGTGAAGGTCAGACCGGTGACCTCGCATTCCTTGGGCCCGACGAAGAAGCGGCGGATTTCCTTGCTGACCGGGTCGGCGCACAGCATCTGGTTGTTGCCCTGGCCTTCGTATTCGCCGGCATTGCTGTAGTTGCCGTCGGTTTGGATCCACAGCCTGCCGAAGGCGTCGAAGCCGAGGCCGTCCGGGCTGTTGAAGGTGTTGTCGGCGGTGATGTTGGCCGAACCCGACTTGAGGTCGCTGCGGTCGGTGTATCTGACCGGGTTGCCGGCCAGCACGAAGATGTCCCATTCGAACGTGGTCGCCGCGGCATTGCCGCCGGTTTCGCGCCAGCGCACGATCTGTCCGTAGCGGTTGGCGGCGCGCGGGTTGGCGTCGTCGGTCGTGCTGCGCCCGGAGTTGTTGGTGAGGGTCACATACACTTCGCCCGAGCTCGGGTGCACGGTCACCCATTCCGGGCGGTCCATCTTGGTGGCGCCCACCGCGTCGGCGGCCAGGCGGGTGAGGATCAGCACCTCGGCCTGGTTGGCGAAGCGGCTGTCGGCCGCCAGCACCGGGTTGGCGGCCTTGTCGAGCAGGATCCACTCGCCGTCGCCCATGAAGTCGCCGCTGGCGGCACCATCCTTGAACTTCGCCACGTAGAGCTTGCCGCTGTCGAGCAGGGTGGCGTTGTCTCCGCCTTCGCGATAGACGCCATCCGACACGAACTTGTAGACGTAGTCGTTGGCCTGGTCGTCACCGGTATAGACGACGATGCGCTTGTCGGCGGTCAGCGCGTAGGCGGCGTTCTCGTGTTTGATCCGGCCCAGCGCGGTACGCTTTTTCGGGGTCGAGCCGGGGTTGAAGGGGTCGATCTCGACGATCCAGCCGAAGCGGTTGGATTCGTTGGGTTCCTTCACGTAGTCGAAGCGGTCGACGACCTGTTCCCAGCCGTAGAACGTGCTCGTGCCGGACAGGCCATAGCGCTTCTGCGCGTCGTTGCGGCTGTCGGCGCCGGAGGTGGTGCCGAAGTAGTTGTTGAAGTTCTCCTCACAGGTGAGGTAGGTGTTCCACGGTGTCCAGCCATTGCCGCAGTTGTTGAAGGTGCCGAGCACCTGCCGGCCGCTGGGGTCGGCGCTGGTCTTGAGCAGGTCGGCGCCGGCGGCCGGGCCGGTGAGCTCCATCGGGGTCGCGGCGGTGATGCGGCGGTTGTAGGCCGAGTCGAGCACGATCTCCCACTTGCCGGCGGTGTTGCGGCGGATGTGGATGACGGACACGCCGTGCGCATTGATGGCCTTTTCGGCGCGTTCGGTGGTCATCGGGCCGGCGTCGTTGGCGCCGAACAGCCAGGCGTAGATGCCTGCGTCGGTCGTGGTGGTGTACTCGTGGTTCATCACCAGCAGGCCTTCGGTGTTGCTGTTGGCGAGCGGGAAGTAATGGATGCCGTCATGGTTGTCACCCACCTGGCGGGCCTGGGCCGCGGCGCTGTCGCTGCCGTCGCCGGCCCAGCTCGAACCGGGGCCGGCGGTGAACAGCGGCGCACCCCAGGGGGCCAGCACGGCGGCGGTGTAACCGGCGGCGATCGCCACGGTGTCCGCGGTCGAAATCGGAATCGCGGTGAATCCGAGCAGCGACGCGGGCGGAGTCGGTCCGCCGTCGTCCTTGCTCGAACTGCCGCCACAGGCCGCGAGCGGCCCGGCGAGGAATACAGCGGCGGACAGGCCGAGACCGGATTTCAGGAATCCGCGCCGGTTTACCGCCTTGTCGACCACCGCCTGGAAATGCTCGTTGGCCGAAGTATTGGTCGGGAGATCATCGGGGTCGATCTGATGAGACGCTTTCATGCTGTGGCTCCGCTTCAGGGGTAAAGAAGAAAGAGCCGAAGTCTATGGAACCCTTGTTGCAGCAACGTGACCTTGGCGCGGCCGCGTCACGCGGCGGGCGCGGGCTAGCCCTGGCGCATGACGACTTCGCGCTGCGGGAAGGGGACGGTCAGGGCTTCTGTGTCGAACGCGAGCCTGATGCGCTCGAGCAGGTCGGCGCGCACGGGCCAGAAGTCCTCGGTCCGGACCCAGGGGCGAACGTTGATCGCGACGCAATGCTCGGCGAGCTCGGCAACCGTGACGACCGGCGCCGGTTCGGCGAGGATCCGCGGGTCTTCGCGCATCACCCGCCCGAGAACCCTCTTGGCATGGAGGAGATCGTCGGCATAGCTCACGTTGATCACGAGGTCGATGCGGCGGGTCGGCAGCGCGTTGAAGTTGATGATCCGGTCGTTGGCGATGTTGCCGTTCGGCACGATGATCACGCGATTGTCGGGGGTGCGGATGACGGTCGAGAAGATCCGGATTTCTTCCGGCACACCGGATACGCCGCCGGCTTCGATGAAATCGCCGACCTTGAAGGGCCGGAACAGGATCAGCATGATCCCCGATGCGAAGTTCGCGAGCGAATCACGCAGGGCGAGGCCGACCGCCAGACCGGCCGCGCCGAACACCGCGAGCATCGAGGTCGTGGGCACGCCGAGGTGGTCGAGGCCGGCGAGCACCACGACCGCAAGCAGGATCGCGTGAATGATGTTGCCGAGAAAATGCACCAGCAAGGTGTCGACTTTGGCACGGGTAAGCACCATGCGGAACATGCGGGTGATGCGCCCGGCGATCCATTTGCCGATGAACCAGATCGCGGCGGCGGTAAGAATTCGCAGCGTCCAGGGAATCACGATGAGATCGAAGAAGCCGGGCTCGGCGATGACCTTGAGGGAATCCATCCGTTTTCTCTAAAAAAAGGTGCAGGCAGGCACGCCCCGCCGTGCTGCGGCGAGGGGGTGTCGAGGCGGGGGGCAGGGTGTTCCCGCGCCCCTGCTGCAGGCGGGGGCGCGGAAGGGTCGATCAGGGACAGGCGGTCTTGCCCGATCCGAGCGCGCGGTGCTTGGCCAGGGCCGCCGCCACCCGGCGATCGTGGCCGTAGATGTCGCGCCTGAAGCCCACACGGCCTTCATCCGTGACGCTGGCGGTCCAGTACCCGATCAGGATCGGAATCGGGCGATCGAGGTTCACCCGGCGGGTCCGTCCGCTGGCGAGCATTTCCTGAAACCGCTCGGGGCCGATTTCGCTCCGGTCGGCCAGCAGTTGCTCGACCAGGCTCACGGCTCCTTCGACCCGCACGCAACCCGAGCTGAATGCGCGACTGTCGCGCGCGAACAGGCCGCGGCTCGGCGTGTCGTGCAGGTACACCGAGAACGGGTTGGGAAAGCGGACGACCACTTGGCCGAGGGCATTGCCCGGCCCCGCGTCCTGACGCAGGTTGATCGCGCCGGGATGGTTCCAGTCGATCTCCTCGGGCGGGATCTGGATGCCCGACGCATCCAGCACGCGGAAGCGGTTGCGTTCGAGATAGCCGATGTCGGCCTGGATCGCCGGCAGCTTGTCCTCGCGCAAAATGGTCGGCGGCACCGTCCAGGTCGGATTCAGCGTGAAATGGGTGATCTCCGAGCGCAGCAGCGGCGTGGGGCGCGAAGGTCGGCCAACCTGGGTGCGCGCGCTCCACACCGATTCGCCGTCGCGGAAGTAGCTGATGCGCGCACCGGCGACATCGACCAGCACGAAGTCCGAAACCGCCCGTCGGGCGAACCAGCGGGTGCGTTCGAGATTGACCTTGAGCTGTTCGACGCGCGCGGCCAGCGGGACGTTCAGCGCGTTCAGCGTCGCGCGCCCGACCACGCCGTCGGGTTCCAGTCCGTGGTCGCGCTGAAACCGCATGACGGCGTCGACGAGCTGCGGGTCGAAGACGGCCGCATCGGCGCTTTCGGGCGCCTCCGTCCGGCCGTAGCCGCCGAGACCGAGGCGCTGGCGCAGTGCGGGAACACGCTCGGACGTCTCGCCCGCACGCAGCGACGGTCCGCCCGGAACTTCCGGCCAGCCCGACTCCGCCGTCTTGTCACGCAGGGTCACGAACGCCTTGCGCAACGCCGCATACTGCGCGAGTTCGGGCCTGGCCTGCTCGAAAGCCGTGCCCAGATCGGCGATGTGCTCGAGCGCGAGCTTGCCGATGGCGGCAACGTCCGGATTCGTCCGCGCGCCGTCGAACTGCCAGTACGGCTCGACGCCTTCGGGGTCGAGCTTGCCGTAGCGAAGATGGGTGAGCGCCTGCAGGTAGGCGTGCGTCGCCAGGATCTCTTCGCAGCTACGCGCCGGATCGGGCTCCTCGTCGGGATCTGCGGCGGATTCGCGCGCAGGGTTCGCCAGGATCTTGAGCAGGGGCTCGACCGCGTAGTCGTCGGGCTGCAGGCCGTCGTCGGCGATCAGTTCGAGTTCGGTGATGAGGGCCGAGAGCCGGCCACTCTCGTTCCAGAGCGGTTCGAATCCGGCTTGCTCGTAGAAAGCTTGCAGGTCTTGCGCCGAAACCTGGTTGCGCGGCCTGGGCGCGCCGGCCTCGGCCGCCGCCATCCGCTCGAGCTGATCGCGAATCTGGACGGAACCGGGGGCGGGGGTCGGGACTTGCGCAAACGCCGTCGTGATCGGCAGCAGCAGGCATGAAAAAAGAGCGAATCTTATTGGTGACAATGGTTTTCTCAGTTCGTTGCGCTGCTAGAATACTGACACTTCAAAACGCCCCGTGTCTAGGCAAGGGTTCGCGCTCATGCCGATTCGGGGCGGTCGATGTTGGGTGAACCGCACGAAAACATCGCCTTTCAAGGCGGGCGTCCGGTTCAGGTCGTTTCAGGGGAGATCATAGCGCATGACGTATACGTTCCGTCGGCTGATGCTGGCCTTGGGGGTTTGTGTCGCTTTTTCGTCTCATGCCCTTGGTGCTTCGCCCGCCGCGACGCCGCTGGTCGACAAGCTCGCCCGCGTCGCGCCCAAGCTCGATCGCAAGGTGCTCGCCAAGGCGGTGTCCGCGATGGAATGTGCAACCAGCAGCGGCATGTCGCCGGCGCAACGCCTGGCGGTGATCGATTTTTCGCTGCCCTCGTCGGTGCCGCGACTCTGGATCTTCGATCTCAAGCGCCGCAAGCTGGTGCTGGAAGACCTGGTTGCGCATGGCCAGAATTCGGGCGAAGACCAGGCCACCAGCTTTTCGAACGTCATCGGCAGCAACCAGTCCAGCATCGGGTTGTTTCGCACCAGCGAGAGTTACATCGGGCGGCACGGCTACTCGCTGCGCATGGACGGGCTCGAGCCGGGCGTGAATGACAATGCCCGCGATCGCGCCATCGTGATCCACGCGGCGGACTACGTGGATCCGTCGTGGATCGATCGCCAGGGGCGCATCGGCCGCAGCCAGGGTTGCCCGGCGGTGCGGCCGCAGGTGGCGCAGAAGGTGGTGGATAGCCTCAAGGGCGGGCAGTTCATGTTCTCGTACTACCCCGATCCGCGCTGGCTCGCGTCGTCGCCCTATCTGAAGTGCGAGCCGCGCCGCGTCGCGGCGATCATCGCGCCGCGACGCGGTTCCTAGCGCGCACTGCCGCGGGGCGCGGGTTTCAGCGGGACGTCTTGCGCAGGAAGGTCAGCAGCTTCATGCCGGCGCGTCCGTCAACCGCCAGGCCGGCCTGCCTCTGGACGTCTTCGATCGCGGCGCGCGAGGCGCTGCCGATGATTCCGTCGGCTTCGCCGATCTCGTAACCCAGGGCGAGCAGGTGGCGCTGTACTTCGCGTCGTTCCGAACGCCCCAGTCCCGGATCGTCGGTGGGCCAGGCGGTCACGAAGCGGCCGCCGCCGCGCAGGCGATCCGAGAGATGCGCGATCGCCAGGGCGTAGCTTTCCGCTGCGTTGTAGGCATAGATCGCGTCGAAGTTCCTGAACACCAGAAACGCCGGTCCGCCCGGTCCGGCCGGTAGCAGCAGGCCCGCCTGTGCTGGGCCGGCGAGCGGTTGACCGTCCGCCCGGACGATGCCGCGCTTGATCCACTCCGCCAGCGGGCGCTTGTTTTTCCTGCCCGCGCCGCTGCTGTCGAATCCCGCCGGCAGGACGACTTCGAAGCCCCACGGCTCGTCGCTGCGCCAGCCGGCGAGCTTCAGATAGTTGGCCGTGGACGCGAGCGCATCCGGGATGTTGCCGATCAGGTCGCGGCGGCCGTCGCCGTCGAAGTCGACGGCGACCCGCATGAAGGTCGACGGCATGAACTGGGTATGGCCGAACGCGCCGGCCCATGAGCCGACCAGGGATTCGGGTGCGACGTGGCCTTCGTCGAGGATCTTGAGCGTGGTCATGAATTCGCTGCGAAAGAAGGCTTGCCGCCGACCGAAACATGACAGGGTCGCCAGCGAAGTGACGAGCGGGCGTTTGCCGAAAGTCTGGCCGTAGTTGCTTTCCACGCCCCACACCGCGACGACCGTGTACGGGGCGACGCCGAATCGTGCCTCCACCGCCTGCAAGGTGGTTCGCCATTGCTCGAGGCGGTCGTGGCCGTCCGCGATGCGTTCGTCGTCGACCAGTCCTGCAAGATAGTCCCAGATCGGGGTCTTGAATTCGGGCTGATGGTCGAGCAGCGGCAGGATCGTCATGTCCGGCGCGACCCCTTGTGTGAATCGATCGAAACTCGTCGTCGGCACACCCTTGCCGGGCGCGCCGCTGCGTAGCTCGCGCATGCATGCGGCGAACTCGGCGTCGTTGGCCGAGGCGGGCGGCAAGGCTAGCGTCAGCAGCAGCGTCGCGGCGCATGCGCCCACTTGTCGTCCCGCAGTTGTGTGGGTACGCGTTGGCGTCGTGGCAGTGTTGGGTGACGACGGGCGAGCGCCCGCGCCCGGAGCACCGAGCGCGCCCCGGCGGTTAAAAAATTCCATAGCTGAATCAGTGAGTTTCATTGGCTTAGACCAGGATGTGCATGAATGATGGAAAGGTGAAATTTTGAGTCTCTGACACCAAAAACCGGCTTTCTAAATAGAATCGGGACACTTCCCAAGCCGAGTGAGGCACCGTGGCCATGATCGAAGTAACGTTGGCGGATCAGTCCAAGTCCGGACGCGACACCATAAGTGCTCGTGGTGATTCATCGCAAGCCTCGGCGGATTTTAGTGGATTGGGTTCGGGCCTTGCCAAGAGCCGTAGCGCGTCGGCGCCGGCCGAAAGCGTCGCGAAGGAGTACTGCAGCACCAAGGAGGCGGCACATCGGCTCGGGCTTTCGCTGGGTACGGTTCAGCAAATGGTCGAAAGCGGGGTGCTCGAAGGCTGGAAGACCGCCGGCGGCCACCGGCGCATTCGCGTCGCCTCGGTTGACCGCTTCGTGGTCAATTCGGTGACCGGGCCCGCCACCGGCATGCGGCGCTCGGGCGGCGCGCTGTCGGTGATCGTCGTCGAAGACGACGAGGGGGCGCTGGCGCGCTACCGTGATGCCTTTGCCGCGTGGAGGCTCCCGGTCGATTTGCGCGTGTTCGCGAGCGGATTCGATGTATTGCTCGAAATCGGGCACAATCCCCCCGACCTTCTGATCGCCGACCTGAACATGTCGGGCATGGATGGCGTCGAGATGATCCGCCGGATTCGCGAAAGCCGCGTTGCCAACGAAACGGATATCGTTGCAGTTTCGGCGATGTCGGAAGACGAGGTCGAGGACAGAGGGGGACTGCCCGGCGATGTGACCTGCTATGCCAAGCCGCTTCCGGGCGGTGAGTTGCGCGGCTACATGCAGGCCCTGATTGCACGCAAGACCCGGTTGCGACTGCTCTGACGTCCTTCCCGTGCGAGCCGGATTCGGGGCCGACCGCTCGAGGCCCGGCCACGCAATCCGCGCTGGCACGCCGGTCGATCGACCGGGGCTGCGTCCGCAAGAGTCCACGAGAGCGTATGACGCATTACCTTCTGAACGTCCCGTTGCTGCAGGAGTTGCGCGCAATGCTTGGTGACGAGCTTGGCGACGTCACCGGGTTGTTCATCGAGCAACTCGGCGGCCAGATTGGCGATATCGTTGCCTGCCATGGGCGGGGTGATCTGCCGAATCTGTCGGCGCTCGCGCATGGGTTGAAGGGGAGTGCCGCAAACATGGGCGCGGTGGCGCTTTCGCAGTCGGCCGGGTCAATCGAGAAGCAGGCCCTCGTGGCAGACAGCGCCGCACTGGCGCCGCTCGTGGCGGCTTTGCCGGCACTCGCTGCCCAGACCATCGCCGAACTGCGTGGTTCGGGGTTCGCCCCGGTGGCGTAATGGTACTCGGTGGTCTTCCATATTGGCGTGTGCGTGACTATAATGCGCGCTTCGGGCCGATAGCTCAGCTGGGAGAGCGCCGCGTTCGCAATGCGGAGGTCACGGCCTACGCAGACCCCGAAAAAATCAAAAACTCCAATGTTGACAACGCTTTACGCCATGCAGTGTGAAGCGTTGTTTTGCTTTTTAGTGCAGGTTTTTGCAGTGTAGGTGTGGCAAATTTGTGGCAAGTGTGGCGACCACAAGCCTAGGCAGCTGCTCGACACTGCAACGCTTTGCCAGTATCCTATGCGTAGCGCGTGACAACAACGCGCCCTATAAAAAGGCATTCGCTGCTTCAGCCTGACCGCTGGGGATGCGATGCTCATGCAGTAAGTCAACGTAAGCGATACCGATATGTGGCCCGTTCCGATGAACCGGGTTCGGAGAGGTATCGCCCATGCGGCCGTTGCTCACAGTCGATGAGCTAGCATCGTATATTCATAAATCCGTCGCGAGTATCCGCAGCGACGTCACGCGCAATCCTGCTTCACTGCCGCCGATCTGTCGGCTGCCAGGAACAAAGCGGCTCCTTTGGCGCATTGAGGATGTGGAGAGCTGGCTTGCCCTGCACGTCCGTGGTGAAGCCGCCTCCATCGCAGTTCCACCAGCCACCGATACCGCAAAACCGAAACGCGGGCGGCCAACCAAGGCCGAGCAGGTAGCACGGCAGCGCCAGGCCGCAGCTTCCGCAGGGGCTTGAGCGATGGAAGCACTTGCACCATGCGCTCAGGCACGACCTGAGATCGAGAAGCAAGAGGCGTCCCTACGGTTTGACGAATCAGCTCACCGATCCGCTACACCATTCGATGAGGCCGCCTATCGTGACGAGCTAATCGTCGTCGGCCTATCACCCGAGGACGCCACCAACGTGGCGGCCAAGACGGCCAATGCCCGCCGCGATGCGCTAAATGAAGGTACGTACCGCGCCAAGCTAATTGAATCTGGCATCGGCCAAGATGAGGCGAGCATGATCGCGGCGGCAGCACGGCGCTTTCACGGCGCGCCAGAGGCTACCGCACCCAAGCACCCCAGGCCAAACAGCGGCAGCTTCGTGTCCATCGGGGCCGCCATCGGCGCGAGCATGCCGCCGGCAGTGAAGCAGGCCGCCAAGCGCGTTGAGCAGGCCCAGGAAGAGGTCGTGCAGGCCAAGAAGGCACACGCGCCGCGTGCCGCCGTGCTGACGGCCCAAGAACACAAGCTGATGAACATGGCGACCGACATTGCCATGACACCGCCGAGCGGCGAGGACATGGCTTTTACCCATGCTGTGTTTTGTCAAGTCGGTTTGCCCCGCACGAAGGTCGAGGGCCGCGAGTTCATGCGCCAGTCCGGTGCGGCCTGGGTGAATGTGCAGGCCGGCTATCTGGACGAGGGCAAGGGGCCAGTGCAACAGCCTATCCCCTATGGCGTGATGCCGCGCCTTGCCCTGGCCTGGGTTTCAACCTACGCCGTGCGCCACGGAGCGCGGGAAATCCCCATCGGTGACAGTGCGGCCGAGTTCCTACGCCTGATGCTCGGGGCCGATACCGTCAGTCAGGGCGCGCGCTATACGACCTTGCGCAAGCAGATGCATGCTTTGGCCGCGTGCCGTTTACAGCTCGGTTTCCGGGGCCGCACGTTCAACGGCCAGCCCGTCGAGCAGTTCGACGCCTGGGTGTCCAACCGCGACAGTAGCCAGCGCCCGCTATGGCCGGGCGTGATGACGCTTTCCGGCCACTATTTCAACGAGCTGCGGGATAGCGCCGTGCCGCTGGATAACCGCGCCCTACACGCGCTGAAAGGCTCCGCGCTGGCCCTGGACGTGTATGCGTGGCTGGCCCATCGCCTGCACCGTATCGAGGGCAAGGGCGTTGTGCTGCATTGGAAGTCGCTGCGCGAGCAGTTCGCCCAAGAATACAAGGGCAAAGACCCCGACAAGGATTTCAAGAAGGAGTTTTTGCCGGTGCTGCGCAGGGTGCAGGCCGTCTATCCGAGCGCGAACGTCAAGCAGGTGACGGGCGGGCTTCTGTTGCTTGGCTCGCCGCCGCCGATTCCCAAGAAGCTCACGAAGTAGGCTCACCCTGGCGATGCCAGGGCCGGGCTATCGTGCTGCGCATCGAGCCGGCCGGCGCTGCCGATAGTCTCGCCCCTACGGGCTTCCATCCCTTTTGTTCCGCCGTCCCGGCGGCCGTGGTGACACCGCATCAAGCTGGCCAGCTCGGCCGCGTCACCATCACCAGCCTGAACGCGCGATAAATCACCCCCCCCCTTGCCCCCGAGCGAGCGGGGTTCAGATGGCGACAGATCGACACAACCAGGCGCGCACTTTGTCACCATCCCAAACGGTGGAAAAACCCTGTGGATAGTGCAACTTATCCACGATAAATCGCACCCCCCTAGTGCGATAAACCGCCCCCCCCAAGGCCACTTATCCACGATAGATCGCACCCCCCCGGCGCGATAAATTCCACCCCCCCAAAACCGGTACGGTTCTGCCTTTAAAGAATCTCCTATAAATTTTTGCTGGTAGTTGGAGCGGCCCGCGCGGTGGATAACTCAACCGGCGAGCAGCCACCCGACCAAGCCGGACTGACAGCAGCCCCTCCATGAACGCACTCGCCCCACAACGCTTGCTGACGATCGCTCCAACGTGGCCAATCAGAGCGTTGCAATGTGATGCAGTGCTTTTCATACGGAGGCGGGCACGGTACAATGCTCAGCTGTTGGGGGCATAGCTCAGCTGGGAGAGCGTCTGGTTCGCAATCAGAAGGTCGGGAGTTCGATCCTCCCTGTCTCCACCACTCATCAAAGGCCAACTTCTGCTGGGTTGGCCTTTTTCTTTGCAGAATCCCCAGTGTTCGCGGGGTTCCGGCGCGGGATGCTGTGGGTAGGGGTGTCCCGAACCACCCCGATTTCCGGCGTTTTCAGTTCAACCCCTGCTCACTTGCTCAAATATGCTGTGGCTAGGGTGCGCATCCCGTCCTTGCACGTCAAGGACTTACGCGCGGCATTTCGTTCGGCACCATGCCCACCGATGCAGCATCGAACCCGCCGAACAACACCTCCTGCTCGTCCCACGCCCACGGCAGTTCGTGGTTCTTCAGCCAGATCAGGCTGAGGGTGCGCGGCTGCTGCCCGGCGAGGATGGCCTGCACCACGGACGGCGCAAGCCGCGTGAGCCGCAGCAACTCGTTCACCGTGGTGGCGTGCAGACCTTCGCGTCGAGCGATTTCCGCGCCGCTTTCCACCGTGCCGTCGTCCAGCAGCCGCTGCCAATGAAACGCCCGCGCCAGCGCCGCCAAGATCGGCGCTTCGTATTGCGGTTCTTCGTCCACCACCACGCTACTGTTCGCGGGCAGCACCACCTTGCGAATGCCGCGTTTCAGAAACTTGATGGGGATGACCGTCGTCAGTTCCGACCCGCGCACCGGCGCGCCCGTCTGCTGGATGCTCATGCCGCTTCCTCCAGTTCCCGCAGTTCCGCCCCAATGCTGCCGGGTTTCAGTTCGCGCGCCAGTTCCGCCCAGCCCACGTCATGCCAGACGATGGACACCGCTTCAGCGCCGACGACCACCTTGCGGATCAGCAGTTGCGCGATGCGTCGTTGCTCTGCCGGATACAGCGCCTGCCACACTGCGCCGAGGTTGCGCAGCAGGGCCAGTACGACTTCGGGTTCATCGAGCTTCTCGCCCGATGTCCGCACCGAATCCCAGACGGCCTGCACCATCTCCGGCGTCTTGAGCGCAGCGTGGATTTGCGCCAGCACCACGTCATCCAGTTGCCCCGCAGGAATCAGCCCGAGGGCGTGACGCTCGCCGAAGGCCTGCGTGCGCCGTGGCACGTAGTAGGCGTAATGCCTGCCGTCCGGCTTCCGCGTGAACGTGGTGTGCAGCTTCTCACCCTGATCCGTTTCGACCAGTCCCGTCAGCAGAAACTCCGGCCCATTCCGATGTCGCGTGGCCGTTCCGTGGGCACGCTGGTTGTCCGCGAACACGGCCTGCACCGCGTTCCACAGTTCCGGTGCAATCAGGGCTTCGTGCTGACCCGGATACACCTTGCCCTTGTTCTTGTGCGCGATCTCGCCCCGATACATCGGATTGTTGAGCAGCTTGACCAGCGCGTTGCGGGTGAAAGCACAACCCTTGCGGCTGGTGATGCCTTCGCGCCGCAGCCAACGCACCACTTCCGTGGTGGAACGCAGTTCGGCAAACTTCTCGAAGATGCACCGGACGGTTTTGGCTTCGTCAGGTTCAATCCGCAGCTGCCGGTTTTCGACGCGGTAGCCCAAAGGCACGACGCCACCCATCCACAGGCCCTTGGCCTTCGACGCCGCGAACTTGTCGCGGATGCGTTCGCCCGTAACTTCGCGCTCGAATTGCGCGAAGGACAGCAGAATGTTCAGCGTCAATCGCCCCATCGAAGTGGTGGTGTTGAACTGCTGCGTGACCGACACGAACGAAACGCCGTGGCGGTCGAACACGTCCACCATCCGCGCGAAGTCGGCGAGACTGCGTGATAGACGGTCGATCTTGTAGACCACGACCACATCGACGCGCCCGGCCTCGATGTCCGCCAGTAATCGCCGCAATGCCGGACGTTCCATATTGCCGCCGGAGTAGCCGCCGTCCTCGTAGCCGTCGCCGACCGCGATCCAGCCTTCATTGCGCTGGCTGACGATGAAAGCGTGGCCTGCATCGCGCTGTGCGTCGATGGAGTTGAATTCCTGATCGAGCCGTTCGTCCGAGGACACGCGGCAATAGACGGCGCAGCGTTTGGGTGCAATCAGTGGCGTTGTGGCTTGCTTCCTCATCGGCCACCGCCTTCCAGCCCGAAGAACCTCGGCCCCGACCAGTTCGTTCCCGTGATGCTGCGCGCCACGCCGGACAGGCTCTTGAAGCGTTCGCCGTTCAAGAGGTAGAAGCCGTCCGGCGCGACCGTGACGCGGTATTCCTGCCCATCCCATTCGCGCACCAGTGTGGTGCCGGGCATCATCCGTTGGCCGAGACTGCGCTTGACCTTGCGGTCAGGCGCGCGTCCGACCTTGATCCTGGAATGCTGCTCGCCCACGTCGGCAAGGTGATCCTTGATCTTCTGCGGCAGGCCGCCCAGCGCCACTTCCTGCAAGCGGTGGGCGAGGCGCGCTTCGAGGGTGCGGCGCGTGACCTTCTGCGGGCGGCGTGGGAAATGCTCATCCCACAGCCGCCACAGCGTATCGAGCGGCATCGTCGGCAAGGCCGCAAGGCGCGCCGTGATGGTTGAGTTCGTCATCGTGATCTTCCGCTGTTGAGGGATGAGCATTCAGGCGCTGTGGCGGGCAGAAGCCAAGTCAAACCGTGCTGTGCGCCACGGGCGGTGGCGTGAAGCCAACGGCGGATTCCGTATCAGTGCGGTAGCTGATGGTCTGGCCGGTGACCGGATGCCGCAGCGCGCCGAATACCACGTCGCCGCCCACGCGCATGGCCACGACGAGGGTGTCGTCCAGATGCGCGGGGAACAACCAGCCCTTCACGCCGTTGGGCAGGCGTGCCAGTTCGGCGATGCTTTCCAGCAAGTAAGGTTTGCCGAGCGCATCGGCTTCGGCGCGTGCTTGTGCAATGGCATCATCCCCATCGCCGACCTCGACGATGGGAATCCACAGCACGTCGTGGCCAGCGGCGAACCAACTGGCGACCATCAGTTCCATTGCCGAGGTGTCGGCATTGATCGGGAGAATGGCGACGGGCATCATTGCGCTCCCGTGTAGCCGGGCATCTCGGCGGCCAACTTGGCGCGGGCGGCCTCGATGTGATCGTGCGGAATCTCGATCTCGTATTTGTATTCGTTGCGGCTGCGGTAGCCGCAGGCATGGTCGGCGACCGAAGCACGCGCCAAGAGGTCGTAGAGGTTGGGCAACTGCTCGTTGAGATCGATCTCGGCGACCGTGGCTTGGGCGTGCTCGAACGTGCGCTCGGCCTGCCGAAGCTGTTCGGGGATGGATTTGATCTCCTCGTCCAAGGTCTGCACCTTGCTGGCGAGGTTGGTGCGCGTGGTGTGCGCCACACGCAACTCGACATCGAGCCGCGTCAAGGTTTCCGGCAAGGCGAATTCACTTTCGGCGGCGGCCATCGCTTCACTGGCCGATTGCGTTTCGGCGGCGATGCGCTGTTCCAGTTCGCCGATGCGTTTGTCGATCTTGGCGATGAGCTTCTCCGACTGCGCGCGCTCTGCTTGAAGATTGCCGCGCCGGTGGCGCAGGTCGATGATCGCGGCACGGGACTGCTCCAGTTTGTCCGGCCCTTCGATGATGTGGCGCAATTCATTGGTCTTGCGCTGCTGCTCGAACACCTTGCTGCGAAGTTCCTCGGCACGCTGATATGCCTCATCGCGCATACGGCGTGCCGCGCTTTCGGCATCACTGAGGTAAGGCTTGCCGCTGTTGCGCCGTTCGAGATCGGCGCTGGCCTGCGCCTTGGCTTCGTAGTCGGCTTGCGCTTCGGTGACTTCAGTATTCAGAGCATCGAGCTTGCGCTGCTCCTCGGCGTGCTCGGCCTTGATGCGCGCGTAGTAGCCGGATTTCTTGCTGAAGGGATTGAGTTTCATGGTGATGGTTTCCTTGTGGTGGTTTCAGAAGTAAAAAGTGATGCTCAGAACTTGGATGGCATCGGCGGTGCGCGCGCCTTCGGATTCGCAGGTTTCTCATCGCCTGCGAATCGCGCATGCCCAGTGCTGACGCGGGGTTTCGCGTGATTCGCAGACCAGTGGCGTGAAGTGCGGTTTTTCATCACACGGCCACCAGTTGGAACGCTTCGCACGCCGTGGGATGCTTGGCGACCTCGACCCAGCCGTGCTGCACCAGCACCTGCAAGACCTTGCGCGCGGCGCTGGCGCTGCGGATGGCCGACGGCCCCAAGCGGTAGATGTCCGCTATCGGGATGACGCGACCCGGCCCCATCTTTTCGCGCAGCCAGTGCAGGACTTCCTGCGCCAGCTTCAATTCGGCGGATACTTGACCCGCGCCCCATAGCCGCAAGGCTTCGTCGAGGTAGTGGCGCATCAGCGCGGCGGCGCGGACGATGTGGTCTTCACCGATCTGCCCGTCGCCGTCGAACACCGCGAAGGTGCCCGCCAGCCGGGCAACGTGCTCCGGCGCCTTCGAGGCCAACGCGCGCACGGGAGCCAGACGACCTTCCGCGCCGAGGTTGCGCTCGATGTCGTTGTAGAGGGCGACCCACGCGGTCTTGGCCGAGGGGCTGAGGACGATGGTGGGCGGGTCGAGTTCGTTGTCCGCTGTCAGCGGCCACGGCTGGTCGAGCAAGGCCGTGACGCGCTGGGCGTAGCGGCGGTAGTCTGGGTTCTGGTTCAGGTCTTGCCCGGCGTAGCGACGCTGGCCTGCCGTCGAGCGCGGGAAGCTGACGAGGCAACGGGCGAGGAATCCCTGCTCGCGCGCCAGCGGGTCGGCCAGCAACATTGCCGCCACCACCGGCTGCGCCATCAGGTGCAAGGACAGACGGCGACCGTAGTAGCTGCCGGAGCCGTCGCCCACGCGCACGCGGTCGAACTCGCCGCGATCCCACAAACGCGACAGCGTCGTGAGCGTGCCAAGCTTCTTCTCGCTGGACATCGCAAACCCGCCCAGCAATTGCCCGGCTTCGTCGTTGACCAGCCCGATGGAGGGCAAGCCGTGCGCCAGTTGCCGCTGCAATGCCTCGGAGGTCGGCTCCGAGACGACGTACAGTGGCATCACCGGCGCTTTGGGTTTGTCGAGTTCGGCGAGCCGGGCTTTGCGGCCTTCGGGCGAGAGCTTCTTGTCGCCGATGACGCGCTTGGCGCTGGCTTCGTACACGAGCGCGGCCTGTTCGTATTCGTCGCGTTCCGCCCGGTACTTCGTCATCAGCGTGCGCTGGCGTTCGCGCACCTGCGCCAAGGCCCACGCATCCACCGCCGATTTGCGCTCGCCGGATTCGCCCAAGGTGAGGAAGAAGTCCGACAGCGGCGACACGCGCCCGTCGATGATCACGTTGGCGTAGGGCTGCGCCACCTGATTCATCGCCGCCAGAATGGACTGGCCGATCAGCGCCAGCGGAGCCTGAATGACCTCGTGCATGGCCTTGACCACCGCCGCGCCGATGTCGCCCAGCGCCTCGACCGGAAACGGCGTTGGCGGCTCCAGTTCGCGGGTCAGCGGCAGCGGCTCATGGGGTTGCGCCCATGCCGGAACCTTGTCGGCGGGAATGCCCACGGTCATGCCCGTGCCTTGCCGGTGGAGCGGCGGACATGGCTGGCGATGAAGGCGGCGATGTCCTGCGGGCGGTAGCGCACGCAGCGACCCACGCGCACGAAGGGTAGATCGGGATGGCCGCGCAGACGCCACGCCGTCAGCGTGGACGGCTGCACCTTCAGCCGCGCGGCGGCTTCCTCCTCGGTCAGCAGCGTGCTGGCCGCAGCATTTACAACGTCATCGGATTTCGGTTCCATCTGC
Source organism: Rhodocyclaceae bacterium UBA2346 (assembly GCA_002344625.1). GTDB lineage: Bacteria > Pseudomonadota > Gammaproteobacteria > Burkholderiales > Rhodocyclaceae > UBA2357. The sequence goes on from DDUE01000087.1 coordinate 21,844, forward strand.
CTCGCCCTTCATCGCCCGACACTGGTTCAATGTCGTGGTGAGTAAGGCTAGACAGGGGCAATGCATGGATACCGCTATTTGGCAGGCAGGCGGCCCAAGGCGCGGCGCAGGTTCGCCATCTTGATCTGGTGCTCGCGCCCCGTGGCGACATCCTGATACCAGACGAAGTCGTCTCTGTACTCTTGAAACTGGATGCCTTCGATGGGGTCGCCGTAAACAGCCTTCTCGATCAGCGGCATCACGGCATCGAAGTCGGTGCTGCCTGCACGCTGCGCCAAGTGCATCAGGGCGCGTGTGAACTTGTTGACCGCGCCCTTGGGCTTGCCGCCGTGGAATTTATCGACAGTCGCCGACAGTTCAACGATCCGCTGCTCGGCCTGTTGGAGCGCATCGGGAGGTGGAGATGACGCGGTGAGTTGCGCCAGCAGCAGGAACCGTTCCGCTGATTCCCGCATGGCATCCGACCAGCGCCACTGTTCCCGTTCCCATTGCGCGAGTTCACCACGCAGCCAGCGGATTTCAACGGCTTCATCGTGGCCGATGGCGTTGTTCTCCAGTTCTTCCTCGATGCCGGTGGCGAGTTCGCAGTAGCCTTCCGCCGAGGTGCGGGCTTCGGCGATGGCCAGCAGCGCGTATATCTGGGCATCGGTCAGCGTGGGTTCGCTGGACGGAATCGCCGCCGTCCACAAATGGCGCGCGGCGGTGGCGAAACTGCCGTAGCGGTCGGCGTATTGATGGATGACGATGGTCGAGCGCCAGATGCCGATGGCCACGTTGCTGGCCCAGTCCGCAACCGTGGGCTGGTGTAGCGGCTGCAGCAGTTCCCCGGCACGACCGACCAGGTCATCGAGTGCCTTCATCTCGACTTCGACCTCGCCCCACAGCCAGCAGCCACGGCTGCGCTCGATCAGCTCATCGATGCCTTCGGTCAGCGGGTTGAAGGGCGGGTCGTGCGCGGCCATTGCGAGTTCTTGTTCCTGCCCTTGCGAATCGTGCGAATGCCGCGAAAGTCCTTGCAGGACAAGGCTTACCGCTTGCGGACACCATGCGAAAGCTGCGAAACGCGCGGCGACCGATTCGCAGGCTTCGCACGCGCTGCGAATCGCAAAACACCAATGATGACAAGGGGTTTCGCAGGTTTCGCAGGTTTCGCAAGCGAGGATGGGATTTTATCGAAGGGGCGCGACGCGGGCGACCGCGACGATGGGGTCGCGATTCGCTACCTCATCGGTGCCGGTGGGGTCACAGTTCGTTACCCCATCGCCGATGACCTCCAGTTGCCGGAGGCCACCACCGCAAGGGGGGTAGCGAATCGTTATCCCCTTTGGAGGCAAAACGGGTCCTTCCTGCGCAAATAGCAATACGGGGGGCGCGAGCGCAGGGCTTCGCTACCGTGCGAACCTGAAATGAGGTTCGCAGGGTTCGCGGTTCGCACTCCGGCAGGTTCGCGGCCTGCGCACCCACAGGGAGTGAATTGAATTCACACCCTTGGGCCAGCGCCGAAAGGGTATCCAGAATCTGGACACCCTTCGCCTCCCCGCGAATATTCGCGTCAGGCCACGCGGTACACCCGTTCGCCGCCGCGCTGCTTGTCGGACACCAACGTCAGGCCGAGCTTCTTTTTGAACGCCCCGGCGAACGCGCCGCGCACCGTGTGCGCCTGCCAGCCGGTGGCCTCGCAAATCTGCCGGACGGTCGCGCCTTCTGGTCGTTGCAGCATCCGCACGACCTCGGCCTGCTTGCTGTTTACCCGCGTTCGTGGCTTGGCCCACATCGCTTCGGCGGCGGTGACGGCGGCTTCCAATTCCGCGTCGTTCGGCGCGGACGGCACACCTTCGGCATTGACGATGATCTGGTCGAGCTTGGCCTCGAACTGGCCGATACGCTTCTTGCTAGTGTCGGGACGTGGGATGCCGAGAGCGTCGTAGCCTGCGGCGGCGACCCGCCACCGCTTGCCGACCTGCCGGATGAGATTGCGTTTTGCGAGGCCATCCAGCACCTTCTGGCGCGCGCCGCCGTTGATGTTGGGCGGAAACCATTCGATGCGCCCTTCGGCGTGGCCGATGGCATGGGCGAGGATGGCGTGCTGGGCCGGAGTCAGGGGAATGCTGCTCATGGTGTGCTCCTTCAGGGAGGGTGATTGGGGGCACGATGAACGCGCTTCCGCGCCCTGAAGCCAAGCAAAAATGATTCGGGAAAACGCCCACAACTGTATGCCGGACTGATAAAATAAAGGCCATCTTCCACCCGTCCGTCCACCCGCGATGAAACGCTGCGTCGTAGGCATCCGCCGCCCTGAAGACCGGAGTCGTCCCGACACCGGAAGAAGCCAGCCTTCGGTCTGGTTTCCCTCGATGGCAACGATGGCCGCCGTGCTGTCCGAGGACAACCGCGCGCTGCTGCGCCTGATCCGCGAACGCAAGCCGAAGTCTCTGACGGCGCTGGCTGAACTGACCGGGCGGCATGTGCCCAACCTGTCCCGCTCGTTGCGGACGATGGAAGGCTACGGTCTGGTCAAGCTCGAACGCGAAGGTCACGGTATCGCGCCCGTTGCGTTGGCCACCGAATTCCTCGTTGTTTTGCGCTGACGTTCACTGCTTTGGAACCCTGACTCGATGCCATCCGCCAAGCTCACTCTCAGTCGTCTCGAAAGCCTGCTGTTCACGGCCTGCGACGACTTGCGCGGCAACATGGACGCCAGCGAATACAAGGAATACATCTTCGGCATGTTGTTCCTGAAACGCGCCAGCGACCTGTTCGACCAGCGCCGCGAGGAAATCCGGCGCGAGGGCGAAGCCGCTGGCTTGTCCGCTGCCGACATCGCGCTCAACCTCGAAGACCCCGATCAGTATTCCGGCAAATACTTCTACGTGCCGCCGCGCGCCCGCTGGAACGAGCCGTGGACGGACGACGCGGGCAAGCAACAACCCGCGCTCAAGCACGTCAAGGAAAACGTCGGCTCCTTGCTCAACAAGGCATTGGCCGCGCTGGAAGAAGCCAACCCCGATGCGCTGGAAGATGTGCTGAAGGACACCATCAACTTCAACCGCAAGATCGGCCAGCACACGCTGGACGACGACACGCTGGCGGACTTCATCCAGAATTTCGAGAAGATTCCGCTGAAAGACGGCGACTTCGAGTTCCCCGATCTGCTCGGCGCGGCCTACGAATGGCTCATCAAATACTTCGCCGATTCCGCTGGCAAGAAGGCCGGCGAGTTCTACACGCCCGCCGAAGTAGTGCGCGTTTGCGTGGAAATCTGCGACCCGCGCGAAGGCATGAGCCTGTACGACCCTGCCGTCGGTTCCGGCGGCATGTTGATCCAGGCGCGCGACTACGTGCGCGAACGCGGCGGCGACTCCGGCGAACTGTCCCTCAACGGGCAGGAAAAAATGGGCACGACGTGGTCGATCTGCAAGATGAACATGCTGCTGCACGGCATCTCGCACGCCGACATCCGCAATGCCGACACGCTGGCCGACCCGCGCCACATGGACGACCACGGCGAACTGCGCCGCTTCGACCGCGTGCTGGCCAATCCGCCGTTCAGCCAGAACTACGCCAAGACCAAATCCAAGGACGACGGCAGCGGCGCGAAGAAGAAGGAACCCATCGCCTTCCCCGGCCGCTTCGCGGTGTGGATGCCGGAGAAAGGCAAGAAGGCCGACCTGATGTTCGTGCAGCACATGCTGGCCGTGCTCAAGGCCGATGGGCGACTGGCCACGGTGATGCCGCACGGCGTGCTGTTCCGTGGCGGCGAGGAACGTGAAGCGCGCCAGCACTTCATCGACAAGGGCTATCTGGAAGCCGTGATCGGCCTGCCCGCCAACCTGTTCTACGGCACCGGCATTCCGGCCTGCATCCTCGTGTTGAACAAGGCCGGCGCACACGAACGCCGCGACGTGCTGTTCATCAACGCCGACCGCGAATACCGCGAAGGCAAGGCACAAAACCACCTGCGCGCCGAGGACGTGGACAAGATCGTTCACGCTTACCGCGAAGGCCGCGACATTCCCGCCTACGCGCGTCGTGTGCCGGTGAGTGAAATCAAGGCTGAGGACTACAACTGCAACATCCGCCGCTACGTGGACAACGCGCCGCCGCCAGAGCCGCAGGACGTGCGCGCGCATCTGCATGGCGGTGTGCCGGTGACGGAAATCGACGCGCTGCGCCGTATCTGGCATAACTACACGGGCCTGCGCGATGCCTGCTTCGTTGCCCGCAACGACGGCAGCGCCTACGCCGACCTCACGCCCGCGCTGGCCGACAACCGCGAGGGCAAACGCACCATCGCCGAAACCGTGAACCAGCACCCTGGCGTGCAGCAGGCGCAGGCCGCCGTGCTGCAAACGCTGGAAACGTGGTGGCAGCAACACCTGCCGCTGATCGAGGCCCTTGCGCCGGATGCCGATAACCAGCACGCCCGCCGCAGCAACGTCTATGAACTGCGCGCCACGCTGCTGGAAGGCATCGAGCGCACCTTCGCGCAGCACGCCTTGTTGTCGCGCTATCAAGTGCGCGGTGCCTTCGCCAACTACTACAAGCTGCTTGCGTCGGACTTCAAATCCATCGCCGCCAGCGGCTGGGGGCCGGAACTGATTCCGGACGACGACATCCTGCAAAGCCAGTTCCCCGACATCCTCGCCACGCTGGAAACCCAGCACGCGCGGCTGGCGGAGTTGCAGGCCTTGTTCGCCGCCGCGGGCGAAGAAGACTTCGAGGACACGGACGACACCGGCGTGCTGCCCGGTGATGAGGTGAAAACGCTCAAGGCCAGCCTGAAAGAGGCGAAAGGCAACGCCAAGGCCGCGAAGAAAGACCCGGCGCTCGGCGATGCGGAAAGCTTCCAGCGCGAAGCCGCGCGCATCGAGGCGCAACTGGCGCGGCACAAGCGGCTGGAAGACGAGGCCAAGAAGCTCAAGGCCGACATCCGCGCCACCGAAAAAAGCCGCGACGACTTGGTGGAGAAGGCGCGCGAGAAGATCAGCCGCGATGAAGCGCGCAGCATCATCGTCGAGCGCCTGCGCAAGCTCTTGATCGACAGCTACCGCCAGTACCTGCGCGCCGACCAGCGCGCGGCGGTGGCGGCGATTGAAAACCTGTGGGACAAGTACGCGGTGACGGCGAAGCAGATCGAGGCCGGGCGTGATGCGGCATCCGCGAAGTTGCGAGAGTTCTTGGTGGAGTTGGGGTATGAGTGAGTGGGCGACATTCTCACTGTCTCAAATCGCAACGATGCGGAAAGGGATCAGCTACACATCCAGTGACTACGGGGTTGAAGATTCCGGGCATCCATTCATCACGATCAAATGCTTCGTCAAGGGCGGTGGCTACGAACCGACCGGAATCAAGTTCTACGACGGCTTTTCGATTAAGACCGACCAACTTTCAGCAGGCGATGTCCTTTTTGCCGCAACCGACCTGACTCGTGCGGGTGACATTGTCGGCAGCCCGTTGCGTGTACCGGCTTTTAGCTCCCCCAAATCCGCGCTTGCATCAATGGACTGCGTACGCATCGAGCCGCTTCCAGAGAAATGCGACAAGGCATTTCTCTATCACACGCTGATGCTGCCGAGCGTTCGGCGTCAGATGGTGGCGCTCTCCGCAGGCTCGACCGTCCTGCACTTGGATACCAAGAAAGTTCCGAACATCCGTGTCCGTATTCCGCTGGCCGTTGATGCGCAGCAAAAAATCGCCGCCATCCTCTCCAGCATCGACGACGCCATCGAACGCACCGAAGCCTTGATCGCCAAATACCGGCAGATCAAGGCCGGGCTGATGCACGATCTGTTCACGCGCGGCGTGCTGCCCACCGGCCAACTCCGCCCGCCGCGCGAACAAGCCCCCGACCTCTACCGCGAAACGGCGATCGGGTGGATTCCGAAGGAGTGGGAAGTCAGAAAGCTCGGCACGATGGCAAAGATCGTTTCCGGCGTGACCTTGAGCAGCAAGGAAACACCGCCGAACTGGGTGACTGTGCCCTATCTTCGCGTTGCCAATGTGCAGGATGGCTACCTCGACCTTTCCGAGATTAAAACCATTGCCGTTCCGAGAGCCGAACTTGAGTTTCTGCGCTTGCTTCCCGGTGATGTGCTGATGAATGAGGGCGGCGACTTCGACAAGCTCGGTCGCGGCACGGTGTGGGCGGGCGAAATCGAAGATTGCATCCACCAGAACCATGTGTTCCGGGTTCGTCCAGAGCAAACGGCGCTGTTGCCGTGGTATCTGGCTTTCTATTCGGAATCGTCGTTCGGCAAAAAGTATTTCCTGCTGAGTTCCAAGCAGTCCACGAACCTGGCCTCCATCAACTCCACGCAGTTGAACGCCTACCCGATTGCACTGCCCGATTCGATGGAACAGGCCCGCATCGTCGAACGGCTGCAAAAGATGAACAACCGGATTGAAAGCCTCAAAATCGATGCATCCAAACTGTCGCGGAAAAAACTCGGCCTGATGCAAGACCTGCTCACCGGCAAGGTGCCGGTGAAAACCGAACAACCCGAACTCGTGGAAACCGCCGCATGACCACTGTTGCCATCCCCGCTTGGAATCCGCAGGGCTTGCTGCCGCCCATCGACGTGCTGAACCCGACCAGCGTCGAGCGTTCGCCGTATCGCGTGGCGCTGACGGATGTGATGGTGCGCTTCGCCACATCAAAGGAGCGCAGGCAAATCCTGCGCGGCTGGCTGGGCTACCGCGCCGCCCTGCATGGCATGGGCCTGACCGATGGTTTCCAGTGGCTCGACGGCAGTTTTCTGGAACAGGTGGAAACGCTGGAAAACCGCGCGCCGCAGGACATGGACGTGGTGACATTCCTGAATCCGCCCGCCGGTTTTGCACCATCGCAGCCGCAGATGGCCGTGCTGGACAATGGCGCGGCAAAACAGGCTTTCCGCGTGGACAGCTACCTCGTTGATCTGAACTTGCCTGCCGATGACCTGATCGAACGCTGCACTTATTGGTACAGCATGTGGTCGCACCGCCGCAATCAGACTTGGAAGGGTTATCTTGAGGTCGATCTGAATCCGGCGCACGACCCGCAGGCACTCGATTATCTGAATCAACAAGACGCTTCTGGAGCGCAGCCATGAGCATCACACAACGCCATTTTCTGTTGGCCGAACGCACCGCCGTCAAGCGGATGCTGGACAAGTTGCCTGCCACGGCGATCCTGACCCGCATGAGCGACGAAGCGCGGCTGCGTGAAATCGAAGCCGAACTGGCGGCCTTGCCTGCGGACGAGCGCGCCCCTGCGCGCGCGCGCCTGACCTTCAACGGCATGCCGGTGATCGGCAGCCACGGCATCTTCGCAGACTTTGGCATGAAGGCGGTGAGCAGCTTCACCGACGCAGTGGCGACCGTGGCGGCGTCCCTGTCCGCGCCGTTGGCGGCGATGGGGCCGATCCCGAACCGCGACCAGAACCAGTTGCTCATCACCAATACCGCCGTGGGTTCGTTCGGTTTCGAATTGGAGGAATACCGCGCGCAGGAACTTCTGGACGACGAAAGCGCGGTAGCGGTGGCGCTGGATCGCACCCAGAGCCTGTTGCAGGCCACGCTGGGGCAAGACGACGAACTGGCCGACATCGCTTCGGAAACCGACCCGCGCGCGCTGGAGAAGGTGCGCGGCTTCCTGCGCGTGCTGGCGGACGCCGAGGCCATCTGCACGCTGCAATACGGCGACAAGGCCATGCGCTTTGCCGACCCCGGTCAGGTGCGCCGCAGTCTGGATCGGCTGGCCGCCGATAACCTGCGTGAGAGTCAGGAAACTCTGGAAGGTGAATTCGTCGGCGTGCTGCCGGTGGCGCGCAGCTTCGAGTTCAAGCTGACGGGCAGCGACGAGATCGTGCGCGGCAAGATTTTGCCGACGCTCGGCAACGTTGAAACACTCAATGATCACCTGCATCAGCGGGTGCGCGTCGAGGCGATGCGGACGCAAGTCGGCAATGGCCGTCCGCGCTTCCTGCTGACGCAGTTGCCGCAGTGGGCTGCCGACGCCGCGCCTGCGGGCGGTTGAGGTCGGATTTGGCGAGGGCGCAGGCGTGAGCGAATACACCGAAGTCGAGCGCCCGTTTCTCGACCAGCTTGCCGCGCAGGGCTGGACGGTGATCGACCAGGGCGGCGGTGTGCCGCAGGAAGCCGCGTCGAGCCTGCGCGGGCATTTCCGCGAATGGTTGCTGCCGGACGTGTTCGACGAGGCGGTGCGCGCCATCAATCGCACCGACGACGGGCGAGAGTGGCTCACGCCGCGCCAGTTGGAAGACCTGCGCGCGCAACTGCTGCGCCAGCCCAACCGTTCGCTGCTGGAAGCCAATGAAGCGGTGCAAAGCCTGCTGTTCAAGGCGCAGACCGATACCAACGAACTGACCGGCGAAGCCGACCCGGTGGTGAAGCTGATCGACTTCCATCACCCGGAAAACAACCGCTTCCACGCCATCAACCAGTTCCGCATCGACACGCCGGGCAGCGTCAAGAATTTCATCATCCCCGACATCGTGCTGTTCGTGAACGGCATTCCGCTGGTGGTGGTGGAGTGCAAGAAAGGTTCGGCCACCTGCGCCAACCCGATGGCCGAAGCCTTCGAGCAGTTGCAACGCTACATGCGCCGCCGCAAGGCCACGGAGGATGCTGGCCTGAAGGAAGGCGAGCCGCGCCTGTTCCATCCCAATCTGTTCGTGGTGCGTAGCTGCGGCATCGAGGCCGACTACGGCACCATCACATCGGGCGAGGAGCATTTCTACGCTTGGAAAACCCTGCATCCGCAAGACGATGCGGCGCTGGCCGGAATGAACGCGCAGCAGCAGCTCGTGGCCGGGATGCTGGACAAGGCCAATCTGCTGCAAATCCTGCGCACGTCCAGCGTGTTCATGGACACCGACAGCGGCCCGCGCGTGAAAGTGGTGTGCCGTTACCAGCAGTTCCGCGCGGCGGGCCGCATCGTGCAGCGGCTGCGCAGCGGCCAGACGCCTACCGAACGCAGCGGCGTGGTGTGGCACACGCAGGGTTCCGGCAAATCGCTGACGATGGTGTTTCTGGCGCGAATGCTGCGAGCCAGCCGCGACTTGGCTGACTTCAAGATCGTGCTGGTGAACGACCGGCAGGACCTGGAGGAACAGCTTGGCGACACCGCCACCCTGATCGGCGGGCGCGTGAACGTGATCGAAAGCCGCGCGGGGCTGCGTCAGCATCTGGCGACGGACAGTTCGGACATCAACATGGTGATGATCCACAAGTTTCAGGAGCAGAAGCAGACGCTGCCCAACCATGTGGCCGAAGCCTTGGGGACGTATCGCGCGCTGCCTGCGGGCAAGACCTTTGGTGAGGTGAATGCGTCTGATCGCATCCTGCTGATGATCGACGAGGCGCACCGCACGCAAGGTTCGGACTTGGGCGACAACCTGTTCGAGGCCTTCCCGAACGCCACGCGCATCGCCTTTACCGGCACGCCGCTGATTACCGAACGCCACGGGGAGCGCAAGACGCACCGGCGCTTCGGCGACTACATCGACACCTACCGCCTGATGGACGCGGTGAACGACGGCGCGACGCTGCAAATCCTCTACGAGGGCAAGACCGCCGACAGCGCCTTGAACGAGAAGGCGGCATTCGATATCGCCTTCGAGGACTTGTTCAGGGAGCGCAGCGAAGAAGAACTGCTGGCGATCAAGAAGAAATACGGCGCAACCGGCGACATTCTGGAGGCCGAGCAGCGCATCGAGGCCATCGCCCGCGATCTGGTGAACCACTACATTGACAACATCCTGCCCAACGGCTTCAAGGCGCAGGTGGTGTGCCATTCCAAGCTGGCCTGCATCCGCTACCGCAACGGCATCGAGAAGGCGCTGGCCGCGCGCATCGAACGCGAGGCGGTGCGCGACACGCCGGATGCGGAACTTCTCCAGCGTTTGCGTTTCCTCAAGGCCGTGGTGGTGATTTCCAGCGACGGCACCAATGAGGCGGCCTACGTCACCCACGCGCGCAAGCAGGCGCAGCGCATGAACGCGGTGGAAAACTTCTGCCGCAACTTCGACTTGGACGACCCGGATGCCGAAAACACCGGCATCGCCTTTTTGATCGTCTGCGACATGCTGCTGACCGGCTTCGATGCGCCCATCGAGCAGGTGATGTACATCGACAAGAAGCTGCGCGAGCACACGCTGTTACAGGCCATCGCCCGCACTAACCGGGTGAAGAAGGGCAAGCAGCGCGGCTACATCGTGGACTACATCGGCCTTGCCAATCACTTGACCGAAGCCTTGAGCCTGTACGCCGCCAGCGACGAATTGCAGGAGTTACAGGACGGGATGAAGATCATCACGTCCGAACTGCCGGTGCTAGAGGAACGTTATCGCCGCCTGCTGCAACACTTCGCGGCGCTGGGCGTGAAGGACATCGAAGCCTTCGCCGAAGGCAAACTGGCGGGCGTGGAAGCCGATGCCGCCGTCGCACACGCCGCTGTCACGGCTTTGAAGGATGAGAAGAAGCGCGCCGACTTCGAGGTGTATCTCAAGAAGTTCCTGTCCAGCCTCGACATCGTGTTGCCGAACGCGGCGGCGCAGCCGTACCGGATTCCGGCCAAACGCTTCGGCTTCATCCTGCAAGTTGCGCGCGAACGCTACAAGGATGAAAGCCTGAACCTCGGCAGCGCGGGCGAGAAGGTGAAGGCGCTCATCAACGAGCACTTGGTGAGCCTGGGCATCAACCCGAAGATTCCGCCCATCGAACTGTTCGCGCCTGATTTCCTCGACAAACTGGCCGCGCACGCGGGCGGCAACGACGAAGCCAAGGCCAGCGAGATGGAGCACGCCATCCGCAAGCACTGCACCGTCCACCACGACGAAGACCCGGCCTTCTATGCCAGCCTGTCGAAGAAGGTGGACGAACTGATCGCGCGCCACGGCAAGGAATGGGATTTGCTGGCCGAGAAACTCACGGAACTGCGGCAGGAAGCCGTCGCCGGACGGCGGCACGGCGAGGACGGCATGAGCCGCGAAGCAACGACCTTCCATGATTTCGTTACGCAGGTTGGCTTCGCCAGCGGTAAGGTCGATGATGCCGACAAACCTGCTTTCAAGGCACTGATGACCAAGACCGTGGACATCCTGCAAGGCACCATCGCCAGCATCGACTTCTGGCAGAACCCCGACAAGCAGAAGCGCGTGCGCAGTCTGCTCAAGACCGAGATCGCCAAGAGTGACATCGAGGAACTGAAAGCCAACCGCGAGCGCGTGGCCATCGAAATCATGCGGCTGGCCAAGAATCGGCACGATGAGCTGACCCGTGTCGGGCGGGAGGGCGGCTGATGGAAGTGCGTCAGGCCAATTTTCGTCAAGTGGGCGACATCGAATACCACTTGCTGCCGGGGGCGGATCGCAAGACCACCGACATCGTGATCGAACGCGATGGCGCGATCTGCGTGCGCGCGCCGCGCCAGATGACACCGGAACAGGTGGACGACACCGTTTTCAGCAAGCGGATGTGGATTTACCGCAATCTGGCCGAATGGCGTGATCTGAATGCCGCTCGTGTAGCACGCGAATGGGTCAGCGGCGAATCCTTCCTTTACCTGGGCCGCCACTACCGGCTTGATCTGGTGCGGGAGCAGGATGAACCGCTGAAGTTGAAGGATGGCCGCTTCACCCTGCTGCGCGCCGTGGTGGAAAGTAGCGGCCAAGCAGCCGCGCAAGGCGCGTTCGAGGCGTTCTACCGCAGCAAGGGACTGCCCCGGCTGCGGGAGCGCGTGGCGCACTACGCGCCCAAGGCGGGCGTGCAGGCCGGGGCGGTCGAGGTCAAGGAACTGGGCTACCGCTGGGCATCCTGCCTGAAGAACGGCGAACTTCACTTCCACTGGAAGTGCCTGATGGCTCCGCCGACCATCATCGACTACATCGTCGTCCACGAACTGTGCCACCTGCGCCACCGCGACCACACCGAAGCATTCTGGAACGAGGTGGACAAGGTGCTGCCCGATTACCGGGAGCGCAAGGAATGGCTGCGGATTCGGGGCGTGGGTCTGAATCTGTGAAGCCGGATGTGATCTCGATGTCTGACCTTACAGGCAGTGACCGCCGGAAACTTGAAAAGCTGCTTGGGATGAGCGGTGGGTACGTGCTCAACTTCTCCGACCGCACGTTCGGCGAATTCTTCGACGAGTATCGCGTCGAGATCGACGCCGATCAATACCGGACGCGCGGCACATCCAAGGCCAATCGCTTGCGCACGCATTGGGAGTTGGATGCAAACCATGTGGTTGGGCGCGTCATCGGCGGCCTGATCGACTACGCGGGCGAGGAGCAGTGTTTCGGCGACAGCAACCCCGTGCTGGTCGATGACTGCCGCAAGATTGCCCAGCGCCTGCTCAGCGACCAGCCCGTCGCCGAATTGGATGCACTGGCCGCGACTGCCGACGAACGCGACTTCGAGGTGGTGGCCGAACATGTGCGCGAGGCCATCGAGAAGAACCAGCCAGAGGGGGCGCTGGATCGACTGCACACCTTCGTCATCAAGTTTGTTCGTATTGCCTGCGAGCCTCATGGCATCGAGATCAACCGCGACAAGCCACTGCACAGTGTATTCGGCGAGTACGTCCGCACCCTGCGCGATGGCGGGCACCTTGAATCGGTAATGACAGAGCGCATCCTCAAATCCAGCATCTCGGTTTTGGAGGCGTTCAACGATGTCCGCAACAACAAGAGCCTCGCACACGACAACCCCATCCTCAACTACGAGGAAAGCCTGCTGATCTTCAACCACGTTGCCGCCTCGATCCGGTTCATCAAGGCGCTGGAGGTGAAGATCAAGGCACAGGCCATAACGAAGGCGTCCGGCTTGGAATCAGACGACATCCCGTTTTAGACGCCTTCACCCACACGGCGTCGTCGGTAGCCTGACCCCTTGCAACCCCGCCCACGCCCGCCCCATTGCCATTTGCTACAATACGCGTCTATTTGGTGGCGGCGCTGTCCACCACCATCACCAATCATCCCAGTTCGCGGGGGCGTCCGCCCCCCTGTCAGCCGCTTCGCGGCTCGAACTCGACCCCCCTGTGAGAGGGCAAGCCCTCTCCCCACCGCCTCCGGCGGCGGCTCCCCTCTCCCGCGCCTTCGGCGCAGCCATCAAGAAGGCGGGAGGGGCTTCAAGCTCCCGTCTCGTGTCGACAACCCGGCCAGGACTGCCGTAGCGGCCCGCCAAGACGTTTTCAGGGCACGGGGAAGGCCAAGGGCCGCCAACAGCACCAAGCCGCGTTGTAGCGCGTTCTCGCAAGATCAGCGTGACAGATGACCTAGGCCGCTTGAGCGGATGGCATGTCAAGGGCGCGCAGCGGCCCCGGCTGGCTGGCGCGGCCCGCAGCGAAGCGAGGACACGGGCCAGGCGGGGCGAACCCTTGACGTGACAGGAGCGGCAATAGCCTGGCGCAGTGGGGGCAGGGACGAAGGGCGTAGCCCGCCACCCCTGCCCCCCGAGCCTCACGGCGGCGAGTGCGGGGCTTGGGGCAGCGCCCCAAGTGAAGGCAGCGACATAGCCCGCACAGCGGGCCAGGAAGGCAAGAAAACCGCCGCTCGCCGCTGGGCAGTGCCGGGGGATGTATGCGCCTTCGGCTTTCCTTCCCCCGGCACTGCCGGGAGCGTGGCGGGGCTGCGCCCCACGGCTTGAGCGTCAAGGGCCGGGCTTCGCCCTCTCCATCCCGGCCCGTGTCCTCGCTTCGCTGCGGGCCGCGCCATGCCGGGATTCCGACCCTTGACCCTCAATCCTCCCCTGGCACCCCACCGCGCTCGCTGGAACGGCAGATTCGTAAAGTAACGTATTACGTAATTACGCTACGCCACGAAAAGGCAGCACAGCAGGGGTGCGGCGCAGGCTCATCGAGCAGGCGAAAAAAAGCCCGCCGACGTGGCGGGCAAGGAAATTTTCGCGGACGCGAAAATGACGGTCGTGCGTTCTCAGAAGCGGGGCGGACTGCCTCGCAGCGCCTTCATGCCGATTTCTCGTGCTTGCTGATTCTGCAAGTCCTTCTGCGCCGAGGCCAGTTGAGCCAGCATTTGCAGCTTGTTCGCCTCGTTCTGCATCATCACCTGCTCAGCCTGGATGCGGCCTTGCAGGTCGGCAATGTCCTTGGCGTCCGGTGCTGCATTCACCTTGTCCAACAACACCTGAATGTCGTTGAACCGCTGGCTGGCGGTCTTGTAGGCTTCTTCCGCACCGGCCCGGTTGATGGCCGCCTGCTTGGCGACCTGCTCAAACGCTTTGGCAGCATCGCTGCTTGCACTCAGGCTGCTGGCCGCCATATCGAACTTCTTGGCCGCGTTGCGTATCGCCTCCCACTGGCCCACGCCATTGCTCAGGATTTCTTGGTACTCATCGGGCAGGTACTGCCGGGCGAGCGGGTTATTCACCAGATCGCCCATGTTTCGGATGCCGCTCAGGTTGTTGTATGCCTTCTGCATCTCCTGAATCTGCTCGACCATCTGCTGATACTGCTCTGCCCAGGCCACCACTTGCTGGATGGCTTGAGCCAGGTTGGCCCCGTCGATGACGGGAATACCGGCATGCGCCGGACTCCCGCCCGCGAGGCCGAGCGCCAGGGCAACGGCCCCGAAGAACTTCTTCAATGCTTTCATGCTGAATGCTCCATGTAGTGAAGTAAAGAATAGGCGTCAGGCAGCGCGGCGAATTCGATTGCCGCCCGTGATCTTTCGATAGACCGCCATCGGTGCGCCTGCGACTGCGGTAGCGGCATTCTTCGCAATGCGAACATCCGAACGCGCTTTGTTCATCGCCCGCCGCATGTTGGTCGGACGTGCTGCCGACAGCGCACCAGAAGCACCGCCTGTTGCCTTCGCATATGTCCAGCGAACCGCGCCCAACGAGGACACCGCAACGCCGCCGCCCAAGGCTGACGCTACGGAAGGCATTTGCACGAGAGCCAGGCCACCAATGGCGCAGAGAGCAATCATCGGAAATATCTGGCTATAGCTGGGATCAGCGCCGCCCGTTGCAGCGTGTGCGCCAAAAACCGCATCAAGGTACAAGCTGATGATCGTGAATAGCAGTTTGATCCCGGCAGCGGTCAGCATGACCAAGAAGACGTAGTTCAGCACCTGGCCAAGCCAGGCATCGAACAGCCGCTTGGATGGCTCGAATATCAGGCACAGGATGAAGATCGGTCCGACGCCAAGCGCCACGGCCAATACGATCTTGGATAGCACCAACAAAAAGGCGGCATAGCCTGTTGCTACAATGCCGACAAACCAAACCAGCCAAGCGGCAATAATCATTCCGTAATCCGGTAACCAGCCTGGGGAGGCATATCCTTTGTCGTAATAGGCTTGGCCAAGGTCATAGATTTTGCCGAACAACGTATCCAGGAAATTCGCGTTCGTCGTGCTGTCGCTGTAGCCGCTGGCAACCAGGCCCGCAAGTGCATCCGGTGTGCTCCACAAAAAATCAGAGATGTAGCCGTTATACAGACCGACATTCGTAGCCAGGCCAACGATGATTGCCAAGCGGACAATTCTGCTTACGCCATCCGTAGTCGGCTCAGTGATAACGCCCCGCATCATCGACCATCCCCACAGCATCACGTAGATCGTGACAAGAGTTATGGCCGCTCCGGAAAAGCCGCCCACGATCGCTGACGACAAATCGCTGACATAGGTATCCAGACTTGCGGATACGCGGTTGAACGTGTCCGTGTAGAAGTGAAAGTCAGCCATGATCACCCCTCGTCACGGTCGGGGCCAGGCTGGGCTTGGTCTTGAACAAGCACATTGCGAATAGCCCACCAAACAGCGCCCCATAGCCCGCCATCATTTCGTCGGGGCGCGAGTGCAGCAAGACGCTTGCGCCTTCCCGCATGAGCATCGCCCAACTGAACAACAAGCAGACATGCAGCAGCGTTTCATTTGCGCGTGTGGTGAAAAGGGATGACGCGCCATCACGCCTTGCGACTCCCACAAGCCGCCAGGTCATACCCGCGGCCGCTGCGGTCGCCCCGACAAGTGCTGAAATTTCCAGAATCATGATAATGCCCTCTCGGTCAATTTTGACAAGCAAAAATACTTGACAAATGCATATAAATACACGTGCAACTATAGGGCATTTTTATATATTTTGCGGCACTTTATTCAGAGCCATCGCGAGCTTATTTTTCAAGAACACGGCGACAGGAAGCTGCGGAAAATCTTTCTGATTTGCCGTCATTTGGATATTTTTGTACTGCAACCGTCCCAAAAGCGTACCGACCATGTCCCGTCATTAATTTTCGCGTCCGCGAAATGTATTAGAAGTGTCTTGCAGATGTACGGATGTTGTATTTGCTCTGTCCCGCTTTTGTCCCGTAAAGGCATATGGAAAGGGAGGGGGTGAAATCTAGGGCAGGATAGGCTTTCAAGCCGCTATCTGGTACAAATTCCGCGAACTTGTCCAGACCTACCCCTCCCCTCCCTCTATGCCTGTATTGAAAACGCTTGTCGAACCAGGAACCAAAACGCGCTTTCGCAGCATGGCGAAGGCGCGGGGGCTGTCCGAATCCGAGCTTCTTCGAGCCGTCATCCTGGCCGTCACCGGCGAGGATGGCGACGCCGACCAGCCCATAGAACCGGATGTGGAGAGGGCCGACACCACGCGCATGACCGTGCGGATGCCGCGCTTCCTGATGGAAGCGGCCACCGCCCGAGGCAAGGTCAAAGGCATGGCACCAAGCCGCTGGGTTGCAGCCTTGGTGCAATCGAACCTCACCCGCCAACCCGTCATGACAGATGACGAGCTGGCGGGGCTGCACGCGGCGAACCGCGAGCTTGCAGCGGTCGGCCGCAACATCAACCAGATCGCACGGATCTTGAACGAGGCGTTCCACGAAGCAGAGCGCATCAAGATTGAGCACCTGGCTCAACTGCGCAACACCATCGCCGAGCAACGAGCCGCCGTGCGCGCCTTGGTGCAGGCAAGCCAAAAATCTTGGGTAGTCGGCGATGGCACTGATTGAAAATTGAAGGTACTGATAGGCCATGCACATGACCTAAGCAGGGTTGATCGGGAAAAATTTCTCGAAAATACGGCAATAACGTATAATTTGCATCCGCAAAATAACATAAATTGCGGTTGCTTTTATCTCTTGGATTACGCACAATGAAGCTGACGCAGAAAAGCCTGGCCCAAGCCGCCGCAACACAGTCCATCGAGCAGACCGATATCCACGCGACAGCAGATGGCTTCACAGTGACGGCCAAGTTACGCAGGCAGAAGCCCGGAAAGCTCTATACCGACCGTGGGGAAGTCAGAGCTTTCAAGTCTTGGAATACATGCATGCGCTATCTGCGTTCAATAGGTATCACCTCCGTAACCGTTGATATGACCGATTGGGAGCCGGAAATGCCTTCCGTCAAAAAGCATAGTGAGGAATGAAAAATGCGGAGATTGGCAATTTTGGCCATAGGTCTTGCTCTTGCGGCGTGCGGTGAAAAACAGCCGACAGAATCAGACTTCAAAGCAGCACTGAATCAAGGATTCGAGAAAGCCGGGCGCGTGTGCGTACCGCTCAACAAAGGTTTCCCGGTCACACTGAATCAGATGGAGCAGGAGCACGGCATTGGCCGTGCCCTGTCGGCCCTTGAGGGCGCAGGACTGTTTACGTCGGCGGCAGATGGCAAGGGTAGGCGCTACGAAGTCACCGACCAAGGACAGAAGTTCTACACAGAGCGCGAAGGCCAGTCTATCGGGCTGACAGTGCAGAAGGTCAAGCACGGTTTCATCTGCTTCGCAGAAATGCGCGTAGAGAAGGTGACTCGCTGGGACGTGCGGCCAGACCAGAGCTTTGCCGTGTCATATACGTACCGGCTTGAAAACATCGCCCCTTGGGCGACGGCTCCGAGCGTCATCCAGGCCATGCCCAAGCTATCCCTTTGGATCAACGGCGCACAGAAGGCAGAGCGCAAGACCATCGTCAAGAAGACCAGCAACGGCCTTGACGCCGTAGCAGACAAAGACTTGTGATCCACGCGGCACGTAAGTTAGACAGGGAAGACCATGAAGACAATCAGCCTGCATCAACTCTCATCGCTGGGCGACCAGACCCCAACCCCAATAACGTCCCATGTGATCGCGGACAACCAAGCTGGGTACGCCTTGGCACTTGACGTTGAAGGCGAACGCTACGAGGTCGTCAGCGAAACCGGCGAACGGCTGCGCTTTCGTACTATTGAGCACTTGCTAGACGTACTAGTCGATGCGCCTGAAGTCGCGCACGTCGCACGGCTGGACTTCAGCCGCTGGCATCCCTCACCTGAATACGCTTGAACCGTTTCGAGATCGCGCAGGAAACCATCGGGTTCATGATGGCCATGCGTACCGAGGCCATCCACGATGAGGAAAAGAAAGCAGCGCCGAACACGGCCAAAATCGCGCAGTGGAACACGGAGTTCGAGCGGCTTGACGACGAACTGTATGGCTTGCGCCTGCACGACGACGAGGCCATCCAGCGCGTGCTGGATGAATACTGCCCCATCGTGAAAGCCGAGTACGAACGCTCCCGAGCAGTGGCATGAGCGCAGGAGGACACATCATGCAGAAATGGACACAGACCGAGGCGATAGCCTTCGAGTGCGCCCGCGAGGTCATTACCGACCTTCGGGCCATCCTCACCGGCGAGCGATACCACGAGAACCCGACACCCGAGCGCTTGGCCGAGATCGAGGCCGAATTTTCCCGGCTTGGAGCCGAGCGCCGCATGCTGCGGGTCAAAGATCATGCCGAGATTGCCCGAATCCGCCGCGACTACGGACGCCGCATCCGCTACCACCGGATGAACGAAACACAGGCCCGCGCGCATCTTGATACCTTGGGCCTGTCATTCGCTGTTGAGGGCGTGCAGATCGACTGCGCAGACACTTGGCGCGAGCTTGGCCGCCTGGCCTTTGAGGCGGTCGAATGCGTGACCTTCGACCGCCCGGCCAACGATGGTGCATGGCTTCTGATTGGCGAGCATATTGGCCAACCAAATGCGGCGGGATGGATGGCGCAGATTGCCGTTCAGCGGCCTTACTGGATACGCAAAGCCGATTTGGCACGGTTGCAAGAGATTGAGTCCTACCTGGCCGCGCAGGCCGAGTATCAAGCAGCATCGGCCGAGGATTGAACATGGACAAGCCGACACCTGACGAACTCGCTGGCATGGACTGGTGGAACGCACTACCTAGCGAGGAAAGGGCGTGCTGGATGCTCTTGGCCGGTGATACAGGCCGCGTTTTCGACGCTTGGGCCACGTTCAAGCAGACGGAGCTACAGCAGTTAGGGGAGGCGTTACAGGCGGAGCGGAGGGAAACACCGCCAAGTGACCTCAAACACTGGATTGCCGCCTTTGATGATGATGCGCAGCGGCCTTACTGGTTGCCTCGCAACCTAAGTAACCAATGGCACCGACTGCGCCTCGCTGCTGCATTGCGTTTGAAGATGCGGCGCATCGCCCCCCTTTAACACGTTAGACATCTGGAAAGAAAATGGAATATTTTCTCAGCATCTTATCTGGTGTGGTTAGTAGCGCAGTCTTAGTATGGCTTTTCAAAGGATGGATTTCAGAGAGACTGAGGCAGTCCATTCAGCACGAGTACGCTGAAAAATTGGAAAGCTACAAGACTGAATTAAATTCCAAGATCGAGGGAATTAGGCACGACAACCAGGTCGCGCAACTTCGTACCTCATTGTTTTTCGATCATCAGCGAGAAGCCTATGCATCAATAATGGCAAAAATAGCGCAAATTAATACAGAATGGATGACCCATTACGATCCTGACGAAGGTTTATATGAACCCGCCCCTTCAAATGGCCGCAGAGAATTTGAAAGTTTATTTTATCAGCATCAGTTGTTTTTAGATGAAGAGTGCTTAATGGCCCTGTTTTTGGTGATGGGGGCTTACTCTCGCTCTCTTCCATATGATGACGGAATCAGCGCCCCGCCACATCAAAATGAATCTAGTCAGCACGTTTCTTATATTGAATATCTACAGCCACGAATCGCTTCGATATTTCGCCAAAAAATTGGTATAGCATCTGATCCTCAGCATTTGATAGATGTGGCGGTTTTATCTGCAATTGAGCTTGTGAATAACTACTACTTCCCCGAAGTGGGAATCCCCCCGAAAGAGACGTTGTCCGCCAAAAGGATTAAAAATGCTGCCGATAAAGTGGCGCTTGGATTGAGCAATATTTGCGAGCTAACCGCATTGCTTAGAAATTTTGATAATTATTTGAGTCGTGATGGTGGATGGATTCACGAAGCTCAGCTAAAAGTAAAGCAAACTCTTAATATTCTAGAAAAATCCCTAGCAAATCAAAAAGCTCAGACGCGGTGAAGCTGCATAGGTCTTTGAGGTAGTAGCTTCATCAAGCATCAAGGGACGTTGGAGCACAGCTTCTCTTTGCGTCCAACGGTGCCTCTTGGCCGATAACTGTCCCCTACCGATCACGCTAGCCGCTTCGCCAAGTCTTCCGCGTGCGAGTCGGAGCGCGTCAAGATAGTTGTCGCCTGATTCATGCAATCAACCGCTTTTTGTCTTCAGCATGGAGGTGGTCGCGAATGACGGCGTTGCGCT
>DDUE01000081.1 GCA_002344625.1 Rhodocyclaceae bacterium UBA2346
CGTCTGCATCACGTTCGCGGTGAGGGCGACGATGGGCAGGACATCCGCCGGGAACGCGCGGCGAATCGCACGCGCCGCGCTCATGCCCTCCATGACCGGCATCTGCATGTCCATCAATACCAGGTCGTAGCGACGCGCGGCCGCCATCTCGACGCCGACCTGGCCATTGCCGGCGACGTCGACCACGAAGCCCTTGCTCTCGAGGAGCTCCGACGCTACCAGCTGGTTGACCTCGTTGTCCTCGACCAGCAGGATGCGGGCGCCGCTCAGCATCGACAGGTCGATCACCTGGCTTTCGCTCGCAAGGTGCCGCACGACGGTGCGCCCGAGCAACTGGGTGATGGTCTCGAAGAAGTCGCTGGCGCTTATCGCCCCCGCGAGGCACACGCAGCCGGCCGGCAGGCCCAGCGTGCCCGTGTCGGCATGGTCGCGGTTCAAGATCAGCAGGCGCGGCGCATTGCGCTCGCCACTCGCGCCGGCGAGCGCCCATGTCTCGCGCATGGCCGACCACGATTGCGGGTCCGCGACCACCAGCACCGCGCCCGCATCGCGCAGCGCCAGGCGTCTGTCGCGGACCTGCCGCGGCGTTTCGACGATCTCGACGAGGCAGCCGAAATTGCGCGCCCAGGCGGCAAGCGCGAGCCGCTCGGCGCCCGCCAGCGACACCAGCACGGTGACCGCGCCGGCGGCTTCGTCCGCCAGCTGCCATGCAAGCCGGGCGGTGAACCAGAACGTGCTGCCCTGACCCAGAACCGAGCGGCTGCCGACTTCGCCGCCCATCAGTTCGGCCAGGCTCTTGGAGATCGCCAGCCCGAGGCCGGTGCCGCCAAAACGCCGGGTGACCGAGCTGTCGGCCTGGCTGAAGCTCTGGAACAGCCGCCCCTGCTGCTCGTCGGACATGCCGATCCCGGTATCCACCACGCTGCAGCGCAGCGTGAATGCGTCCGCCCCGATCTCCTCGGCGGCGAGCGTCACGCGGATGCTGCCGTGTTCGGTGAACTTGATCGCGTTGTTGCAGTAGTTGATCAGGATCTGGCGCAGGCGCAGCGGGTCGCCGTACAGGCGGGCCGGAATCGCCGGATCGACCTCGACCTGGAACGCCAGGCTGCGCTCGCCGAGCTTCTCCGCCAGCATGTCGCGCACCGGATCGATCACCTGCTCGATCGAAAACGGCGTGCTCTCGACATCCAGCTTGCCGGCATCGATCTTGGACAGGTCGAGGATATCGTTGATGATGCCCAGCAGGTGCAGGCCGGAACGGTGGATCTTGGCGAGAAACCCGGATTGCCGCGGCGACAGCTCGGTTTTCAGCATCAGGTCGCTGAGCCCGATGATGCCGTTGAGCGGCGTGCGGATCTCGTGGCTCATGTTGGCCAGGAATGCGGTCTTGGTCCGGGCCCCGGCCTCGGCCTGGTCCTTGGCGCGCTGCAGATCGGTGACATCGTAGAACCAGCCGAGCGCACACTCCTGATCGTCGTAGATCAGCGGGATCACCGACACCATCACCCAGCAATGCTCGCCGCCGTAGGTCCGCATCGGGATCAGGCGCGGCGCGGCGACATCGCGACGGGCGCGAATGTTCTCGTACGAGTCGTAGAAGTCGGCCGGGTCGGCATAGATCGCGTCGGGGCGGCTCTGCATTTCGTCCACCGAGGCCGGTTTGAACAGGCTGGCGAAACCGCGGTTGGCAAACTGCAGCCGGATCTGGGCGCGGTCGCGGGGCGTGGTCATGATCCGCACCGCGATCGGACTGTGGTCCAGCATGAACTGGAGTTGCGCGGTACTGCGCTGCAGCTCGCGCGCGCGCAGTTCGGACTGCTCGGTGGTCGCCCGCAGTTCGGCGGTGCGCGCCTGGACGGTGTGCTCCAGCGACCGGTTGAGTTCGTCGAGCGCCGCGCGCGACTGCACCACGCGCTCGTTCATGACGTTGAGCGCGTCCACGAGCAGGCCGATCTCGTCGCGATGCGCATAGGCGATGCGCATCGGCTCGCCCGACTCCTGGCGCTCGGTCATGGCGGCAATCGACGCGGTCACCCGCGTCAGGGGGCGGGCGAGGTGGCGGGCGAGGGCGAGGTAAAGCACGATGCACATGCCGCCGCCCACGATCAGGGTGTTCGCCAGCAGCGACAGGAACGCCGCCCGCAGACGGCTGTAGAGCACCGACGCGTCGGTATAGACGATCACCTGGCCGATATGCTCGGCACGGCCGATTCCCTCCGGGCTCGTCAGTTGCACCGCGTGGGTGAGCACGCCGCCGAGCAGCAGCGCGTGGTTGTCGGTATTCGCCGGCACGATGCCGCCCTCGGCCAGGGCCACGCCGTTGCCATCGACCACGCGCACGCCCGACACCACCGGAACCTGCAGGATGCCCCGCGACAATACCTGGATCATCTCGGTATCGAGGTTCCAGACCGCGCGGTTGAGTCCGCGCCCGAACGAATTCTCGATCTGCACCAGTTCGTCGCCCATGCCCAGTTGGATCGATCGCAGTTCGTGGAACAGCAACACCGAGGCGGTGCACACGATCAGCACCGCATACCAGATCAACACATGCTTCAGGATGCCCCTGGAAAGTGATTGCACACTACGCATCGGCTGTCGGTTCGTGATTCAACGGGTGGGTGGCGCGGGAATCCGCGTTCGTGGATGCGCCGGCAAGTGCCCATTCTGCCGCATGCGGTAACATCGCCCGAACACATTTTCCGCATACAGGGCCCGCCAGGAGACCGGACGCATGAACCAGGAAACGACATGGAGCAAACGCTATCGCGACGCCGGTGACGACTATCTGTTCGGCACCGAACCCAATCGCTTCCTGGCCCACCGGCTCGACCTGCTGCAAGGCGGGCGCGACGCGCTGTCGGTCGCCGACGGCGAGGGCCGCAACTCGGTCTGGCTCGCCGAGCAGGGGTTGGCGGTGACGGCGGTCGAGATCTCGTCGGTAGCGGTCGAAAAGGCGCGCCGCCTTGCCGCGGGCCGCAATACCGAGGTCGGCTTCATCCAGGCCGACATGCTCGCGCCCGGCTGGCCGCCGGCCGAGCTGCACGACGCCTTCGATTGGGTGATCGGCATTTTCATCCAGTTCGTCGACCCGGCGTGGCGCGAACGGCAGTTCGAGGTGATGAAGCAGCTCACCCGGCCCGGCGGCCGCATCCTGCTCCAGGGCTACACCCCGAAACAACTCGAATATCGCACCGGCGGCCCCTCCGCGGTCGAAAACCTCTACACTCGGGAAGACCTGCTCGACGCGTTCGGCGATTGGCAGATCGAGGAGCTCGTCGACTACGAAGACGAGATCGCGGAAGGCGCGGGCCACAAGGGCCGCTCGGCACTCATCGGGCTGGTGGCGCGCAAGCCGGCCTGACCCGCGCGACGGTGCCGCGCTTGCGGCCGGCGCCCCTCCAGGCCACGCAGCGCACCCCGGGGAACGGACCATGCGACAGGAACTCGACGAACTGCTTGCGAAGATCCACGTCTTGCAGGAAGAGCTCGAGGCGGAGTACAACGCCAAGCGCGAAGAGCTGCTGCAAAAACGCGTCGAACTCGCGGACGAGTTCCTGCGCCAGCAGCGCCGCTACAAGATCGGGTTGCTGCGCTACATGCTGCGCTCGCGCATCCTGGTGGCGCTCACCGCGCCGGTGATCTATCTGGGCTGGATACCGTTCATCCTGATGGACTTGTTCGTGACGCTGTACCAGACGGTGTGCTTTCCGATCTATCGCATTCCCAAGGTCAGGCGCGCCGACTACCTGGTGTTCGACCGCGAAGACCTGCCCTACCTCAACCTGCTCGAAAAATTCAATTGCCTGTACTGCTCGTACGGCAACGGCGTCGCCGCCTACACGCGCGAGATCGCGGCGCGCACCGAGCAATACTGGTGCCCGATCAAGCATGCCCGGCGCATCCGCGACGCGCACGCCCGCTACCCGCATTTCTTCGACCATGGCGACGGCGAGGCCTACCACGCCGTCGCCATGGT
>DDUE01000059.1 GCA_002344625.1 Rhodocyclaceae bacterium UBA2346
CTCAATTGTGAACACACCCTAGTCAAAAAGACTGACACGGTTCATCCCCGCGCGAGCGGGGAACACATGCACTAATCAGACTGGAGCGGCTAAGAGGACGGTTCATCCCCGCGCGAGCGGGGAACACTCGTGGTTTCGTTCGATTCGCCGACGACATTGCCGGTTCATCCCCGCGCGAGCGGGGAACACCAAATCAGAATCCAAATTCCGTCGTACATTTCCGGTTCATCCCCGCGCGAGCGGGGAACACGTCCGCTAACCCCTGCAGCCCTGCAAAACAAGCCGGTTCATCCCCGCGCGAGCGGGGAACACGGAAACACGGATTTGTTTCATGGCTTTAATCTCCGGTTCATCCCCGCGCGAGCGGGGAACACCGCTGGGCGGCCGCATGGTGCGTCACTGGATTCGGTTCATCCCCGCGCGAGCGGGGAACACCGCCGCATGACTCCAGCCGAGTTTGCGCGCGCCGGTTCATCCCCGCGCGAGCGGGGAACACTGTATACATATAGGAGCATCCCATGGGACGCACGGTTCATCCCCGCGCGAGCGGGGAACACACTTCCTCCATCTCCATGAAATTCAATGGAAAAATGGAGAGGACAAATTCTACCGATAGTTCTTCATGCTGTAGGCATTTGTTCGGATTGTTAAGGAGCGTCTTCCGTGGGTTCGGGATGGAAACTCACAAGTCTTACGCCATCCCAGTCTGCTGGCATTCGTCGGTTCGCCCCAAGCGTCAGGAACTCGAACCCGGCTTCATTGTTCGTGCGCCAGACCATGACTGCATTGCCGTCGTCAATCCCATCCTCGACCTGCTTCCAGATGTGCTCACGGACCTTGTTCGAGTAGTTTCCGACGTAGACACCTGCGCGCACTTCCAATAGCCAGACGGCCAGACGGCCACGCAATCGAGGTGGTGCGTTTTCAAGAACGATGACCAGCATCGCCGATGTTCTCGGGGTTGGGAATGGCTGGACCGACGACCCCATCGACGGAATCGGGGCGGCTCACCTCTCCGGCGGCAAGCATGGTTTCGATGTCCGGGATGATGCGTTCCAATAGTCTGGTCTGACGGAAGATGTCGCGGCAGGCCAGACGCACAGCACGTTCCGGGTTCTGCGGTTCAGATGCGGCGACCTTGAAAGCTGCAGGCACTACGGTTTCGAATTTGTAGATATCGGCCACGTCATACACGAAGGACAGCGGTTTGCCGGTGTGGATGAAGCCGACTGCCGGGGCATAACCCGCTGCCAGCACGGCCGCTTCAGTCACGCCATATAACGCGGCGGTGGCGGACGACAGACAGCGATTGGGCAGATCGGACACGTCCCAGTCCTCCGGGTTGTAGTTGCGTCCGGACCACTTCACGCCGAATTTCTGTGCGAGCAGTTGATAGGTCTTGCGCACCCGGACCCCTTCGATTCCGCGCAACTGCTCCACGCTGCGGCGCGCGGGCGGCTCTTCGCCGAAACGCATAGCGTACATCTTGCGCACGACCTTGAGGCGCAGGGTTTCATCCAATGCTAGGCGTGCCTGATAGAGCAGCCGGTCGGCGCGCGCGCCGCCGGGTTGGCCGGACGAGTACAGGCGCACCCCGGCCTCGCCCACCCACACCAGCAAGGTGCCCACGCGCGCGGCGAGTGCCGCCGCCATGTGCGAAACCCGCGTGCCCGGTTCGAGCATGATGCACGCTACCCCGCCGACCGGGATATGGGTGAGCACCGGGCGCACCCGAAAACCTTGTTGATCGACCACGACGAAAGCGCCATCGACGACGTCGATCTCGCCTTTCTCGACGAAGACGATGGACATGCGTTCCTTGATGGGGATGGGTTTGAGCGGCGGGAGCATGGTTCAGGCTTCGCCCGGATCAGTCAGGACGTGCTCCGCCAGCGAGAGCGACAAGAAATAGCCTGAGCCGTGTCTTTCAACCAGCGCGGGTTCGGCTCGGCGTGCGTCGGTCAGTGGGCTATCGGGCCGGTTTGTCAGTTCATCAGTGGTGAGCTGGTGCATTGCACGCTCCCGAAGTGTGCGCCGTGTGGCAATTATCGCCGAACTCATGTAGATGCGATCAATCGGTTCCTGAAACAACTGATCGTGCAGTGAGGAGCAGGTTACCCGGTTCGCCTCACCAGCAGCAGGCCGCAGCCGAACGCCTTGGCACGCCCGACCCCGCCGAGCAGTGCATTGGCAAAGCGCTCCGTATCGGTCACGACCAACTCGCCGGAAAAATCGACCGTACTGAAACGCAGCTGATCGCGCTTGCCGCCGTGCTGTTGATAGGCTGCAACGGTCAGAGCAGTTTCATCGAGCGCGAACCCATGCCGCTCGGCTCGTGTGGCCAGCCATGCGGAGCAGCTTCTATGGACCAATTCATAAAGGGATGGGCGGGGGTCAGGCAGGCCATCGGCGGCCGTGCGATCCGGTGTCCAGGCTTCCCAATTGGGCAGGCCCCGAGCTGCCAGCAGGTGTTTCTTCGCATCCATCACCACGTCATGGCGCTTTGCGCCCTCTCCATGCGAGCGGGAGACCACCGGGTTGGCGCGCAGCTCGAAGCACAAGCGGGTATCGGCAGAAAGCTTGGGACGATACGCGCGGGACTGGATTTGCCAGGAGGCGATGCTCGATTCCGGCGGACGGCGGGAAACGACGTAGAACC
The DNA here is from genome assembly GCA_002344625.1 of Rhodocyclaceae bacterium UBA2346. Classification (GTDB taxonomy): domain Bacteria; phylum Pseudomonadota; class Gammaproteobacteria; order Burkholderiales; family Rhodocyclaceae; genus UBA2357. Next base: position 2,660 of record DDUE01000059.1, read on the forward strand.
GGGGCAAGCCGTCCACGTCGCGGCGGCGGAACAGAAAGTCCCGCTTGGTACCGCTTGGCGCAGGGAAGAAACGCCAGAGCCACTGGTGTTCGCCATAGGCACTGCCCCACCATTCGTGCGCGGCCGTGCGTTCGAAGCCGGGCCGCGGGGTAATCAAGCTGAAATACACGGTCATGCCTCCTTCCGTACCAGTGCCACATGCTCTATCCGGTCGCCGAACTGCCACCCCTTGCGGCGGATCGGGCGGTCCTTGCGGGTGATGGTCAGGTCCGGCGCCGGGCCGGCGTCGATGCCTTGCCCCCAGGCGATGCGCTCCACGGGGGCCGGCAATTCCAGCAGCGGTGCCCCCGACCTGCCGCAGTGCTTGCCGATCTCCTCAGTCAATCGTGCGAGATACCCGTCGAAGGCCTGCTCAGCCGTGGTGGCATCGATGATCTGCGGATGCAGGGGCGCACCGGGCGCGCAGGCCTTGCGGCCGAGGTAGAGGACGAATTTTGGTCTGAGCAACGCGTCGCGCAGGGCTTCCAGCGGGTACGGACCGCAGTTGTCTGTTTGGACTGCGATGAGAAAGGCGCCATCCTGCCGATAGTCGCGGGTGGATAGAATGGTGTTGAGGCTGTGCCGGGGTGTCGCAAGCTCGTCGCGACGCGAGGCATGTGGGCGCTTCTTCAGGCTGGCTTGGCTGGGCACTTGCGCGGTGTGATAGTCGCGCAGCAAGCTGCCCGAGGATTGCACGCCCACCGCGTAGCCATAATGATCCCGCAGTGCAGCGTGGGCGGCTTCGTCCTCCCGACGCAGCCCCAGCGCGGCACCGAGTAGCCCGACCAGTGCCGAAACACCCGGGTAGTTGTAGCTTGGCCGGTATTCGCCGACCGCGGTGTCGCCCCATGACGAAAGCGGTGCCTGGAGTTTAAAGACCAGTATGGACATGGTCTTACTCCTGGGCGAAACGGATCAACTCGTCCAGGCTGCCGTCGCCGGTCTCGACGTTGATCGCATAGCGGGCATCAGCGCAGGCACCATAGACCTTGTCAAAATTGTCGCGCCGCGCTTCGATGGCCAGCACCGATTTTTCCAGCATGTCCTCGCCTTCGAACGGCTTGACCGGCTTCAGGAAGGCTTGAGCGAGTGAGCGCGGTTGCTGGTCACCTTTTTCGGCCAGCACGTAGCTCGCATAGGCTCGGGATGCATGGCTGTTCTGCATGCCGGTGGGGCTGACCTTGGTGACTGCGTGGACGAGAGCCTCCAGGGCCTTGGCTGTCAGCGCCTGGTCGCCGCCGAGGTTTTCCGCGAGCAGCGCACGGTCGATGCAGATGTAGAGATAGAACAGCCCCGCGCCGTAGCTGCGCTCGCCTATGTGTGCCGCGCCTTTGTCGGTGAGGCCGTCGTTGAGATCGTCTACCGCGCTGAAGTAATCGTCTTCCACCGCGCTCTTGTGCACCGTGATGGCGTGAGCAACCTGGATGGCCGCTTCCATGTTGAAGGCGGGGCTGTCGGCCAGCATGCGGCCGAACATGGCGATGTCGACCGCCTTGCGCGGGGTGCGCAGCAGTTTCAGTTCGTCCTCGGTCGGCCCTTCGCTGCGCGCGGCGCAGGCTTGGGCCAACTCGTCGATCGCCTGGATTTCCTCAGGGCTGAAGTGCGCGAGTTGCTCGATTTGCAGGTCTTCGTCCTTGTCCGATTTCTTGTCGGACTTCAGCTTGCCGAATCCGCCGACGATCCGGCGGGCCCATTCACGTGCATGCTTTTCGGCCACACCCGCGGCAACGAGATCGGCATGCACGCGCTTGCCCATGTCCTTGCTGCGGGTGCCGATGTGGCCGGCCAGTGCGGTTTCGAAGATATCCGACGTCCGCCAGGCGCGTTTCTGGCTCTGCGAGGAAAGCCGCAGGCGCAGGGCGTCGCCCATCAGGGCGGTCTTGGGGCGGCCGGTGTCGTCGCGGTTGAGGTTGGAGGGCGGATAGCTGGTCAGGACGTGCAGCTGAACAAAACGGGACATGTCGTGCTCCTTGTACGGAAGATTGGGTGAGGATGTGCGGCGATCAGCCGTTGCTGCGTGCCGGCCAGTCGTAGGCATAGGCCCAGTCCTTCTTGACCTTGTCGCCCCAGTGCAGGATGTCGTTGGCCAACGCGATCACATCGACACGGTGCTCCATCAGCGGCAGCACTCGGCGCAGGCCGACGAACAGGCTGTCGGCGTCGGGCGATTCGAGCAGGCGGGTGAAGCGCAGTTCGCTGATCAAAGGGCGATCTTCGCCGGGCGCCTTGTGGCTCATCGCCTTGGCCGGCGCGCCCGGCCTGTCCTCGCTCACGTGGGCGAGCAGGCCGACGATGGCAGCGAGGCGGTCGTTGCGCCAGATCACATTGCCGGTATTCCAGCCCGCGTCCTGGAAGCGGTGGAACAGCCGTTGGTAGGGGGGGCTCAGGGATACGGCCGTCACCGTCGGCGCCCGGCGCAGGATCGCCCGGCTGGCGCGGTCGTCTTCGAGTTTCTGCCACCATTCGAGCAGGATCTTGCCGAATGCGTTGTCGCGTGTGAATCGGTCGGACATGGGACCTCCTCAGGCTTCTGCAGGCACGGTCTTGCCGCGACCGGCCGGGGGTTTCTCGGGGGCGGGCAGGTGCAAGGCCTCGCGCATTTTCTTGCCGTTCAGGCCGTTGACCAGTTGCCGGTGGGCTTCGGCGATGCGTCGCGGCTTCTGGCGCTCGATCGGGCCGGTGCCGACGAAAGCGTTGTCGAACAACGCCAGGGCGGCCGTGGTCAGGGTACTGTGCCAGGCTTGCCGGCTTTCCAGCGTATCGGGGTCGGCGGTTTCGTCCTGCCTGACCATTTCAATGCACTGCCTGAGTTGGGCGTAGAAAGCGGCTTCGGTGCGATGCCAGAACTCGGCATCGACGGCGCTGAAGTCTCCACGCGCGTCGCCGCCGAACCAAGCGTTCTTGACTGCGCTGCGCAGGAAGAAAGCGGCCTGCTGGGCGCCTGCGAGCCAGGTCTCAACGCTTGCCGCCACCGACGCCAGCACGGCCTTGTCGGCACATTCTCCCAGTCCGTACAGCGGCAGACTGGATTCGTACCAGCAACGGGCCTTCATGTTGTCCATGTCGTAGCCGAAGGCCCACAGCCGCAGCGCGCCGCCGAGTTGCCGGAGACGAAAATCCATTGCGTGGGATATGACGCGCGCTGGTCGCTGCTTGTTCTTCGTGTCGGACATCCCCAGCACCCACGCCAGCCAGTGCCGATACCCCATGCCGCCCGGCTGCGGATGCAGGGGCAGCCACTCGTCCTTGACTTCGTAATAGGGGGAGAGCGGGTGGTTCCACGCACCCTTGTAGTTGAGCCCGTAGTTCTTCGCGGCGAACTGGCGGATCAGCCGGTCGGACTCTCGCCCGCACAGGTCGCAGTAGCCTTCATCCACGCGATCCAGATCGAGGCGGATGCGCCGCGGAGTTGCCCAGAACACGTGATCGGGGTGAACCCGGGCCGGGGCCAGTTCGCCCTGCGGCTGCAGCGTTGCGACATCGGATAGCCACGGAAAGCGAAAGTGGGCGGCGGATCGGCTCGCATCGCCGTTGCGCGACAGGTGCAGCGGGCGCTCGATCACGTTGAGCCACAGGTTCTGCCACAGGCTCGTGGATGACTGATGCAGCAACAAGGTCGTCAGCGGCCCACCGCCGCGCAGCCCGGTACGATAGCCGACACCGCCGGCCGGTGCATTGGTCTGCAGGGTAAACAAGGCGGTGGCGGCACACGCGGGGCACAGCGCTTCGAGCCGCCCGCGTTTGACGAAGTGATCGCTGTTGTTCCGCAGCGCGTTTTCTCCGGGCGACTCGATCAACAGGGCGGCTACCGGATTCAACGCCGACGACTCGGCGTCGAGCGTGCCGTCCTGCATGAAGCGGGGGCCGTCGCCATCCAGGCTGAATGCCTCGGCAACGGGTTCGAACCAACTGCGCAGCGTCTGGGCATCCGGCGGTGAGGTCAGCAACTGCCGCCAGGCGGACGAACTGTCCACCGGCGCGGTCGTCTGCAGCAGGCCGATGGCGAACTGCATCAACGCGCCGTTGAAGTCGGGGCGATCGGCGTCGAATGCGACGATGTCCGGATCGGAAAAGCGATCCGGGGCGATCCATTTGCGCGATCCGTCCTTTCGGCGAACCGGCATCCAGGGCTCTTCGATAAGGTTCATTCCTGCTCCTGTTCCCGTTGCTCTGCGGATTCCGTTTGCTCCAGGCCGCGTTGCGCATCGTAGCGCCAGCGCAGTGGCTTCCCCGGTCTGTGTTTCTCTGCTGCGGGCAGCGCCGTGCCGATCCATCCACCTTCACCGCCAGTCAGGATCAGCATGACGGACCATTTTCCTTTGTCGGGCAATGCGGCTTCCGCTTCCTGGATTGCCCGTTCTCTCACGGGATCGCTGTCCGGCACACGTTGTGCGATCAGCCGTTCGGCTATCTTCACGCTGCTGTAGGCCCAGGCATGCCGGGGGTTCTCATGCTCGGCCCAAGGACGCAGTTGATCGCCCTCCCAACGAGCGAGCAGGATGGTCATGCTTGCCTCGCCCAGGCGGGTAGGGGTCTTGGCCTCGCTCCACCAGTCGATGCCGCCGCGCACATAGCCCTCGGCGACCTTGATGGTGTTCTGCTGGGCGATGCTCAGATCGCTGAAGTAGGTCCCGTCGGCCTGATTGGCGTTCGCCTGCAGCCCAGACGGTAGTTGTACGTCCGCGCCGAACACTCCTTCGATCAGCATGCGGGCATCTTCCGGCATGGCGATACGGCCTTGCTGGAGTGCCTTGGCGGTCAGCCACAGATGGCCGTGGTGGGGATAGACGGCAGCCGCTTTCGGAAACGCCTGCTTGAACCAGTTCGCGGCGGGCACCTCGGACCAGGCAGGGCCATGGACCCACAGGCAGGGCTGGCCGCGCTGGTCGGGAGCCTGTGGGTCGGCAAGCCGCCCGCCGTCGGCGCTGCGGGGGTGGCGCTGCAAACGGCCTGCACGTTGAATCAGCCGATCAATGGGCGCGAGATCGGAGATCACTAGATCCCAGTCGGCGTCCAGGCTCTGTTCCGCGACTTGAGACGCTATCACTAAACGGCCAGTGCGCTGTTCCAGAGTACTCGTTTTGCCGAAGTACCTGAGGATGCGCTGCTCGGTCGCCAGCCGGTCCTGCAGGGCAAAACGTGCGTGGAAGACGATCAGGTGTTCGACGTCGAGTTCGTTTGCGAAGTGATCGTGCGCTGCGAGTACGTCCGCGACGGTATTGCGCATCCAGCATACGCACTTGCCCTGTGCGAGCGCAGCGCGGATGGCATCCAGTACTTCCTGCTCGTCGGAAACGTAACGGATGGCCAGATCGCGGCTTACCGCGGCACGGGCGGTGATTGGAGCAAGCGTGGCATGGCCCTGGCCCTCGTGCCACGAAGTGACCAAGGGGAATTCGGCTGATGAGACCGTGGGCAACGCGTCGACGCCACGGCCGCGCGCAAAGGCGTCGAACAGTGACTGCTTCATGCGTTCGGGCAGGGTTGCCGACAACAGGATGACGCTACCGCCGGCCATCGCGTGAAAGGTCAGCACCGTTTCGAGCACGCGCTGCATGTAGGCATCGCAGGCGTGCACCTCGTCGACGATCAGCACCTTGCGGAATAGGCCAAGCAGGCGCAAGGACTGGTGCCTGCTGTACAGCGTGCCGAGCAGCACCTGGTCGATGGTGCCGACGCCGGCAGGCGCAAGCAGGGCGCGCTTGCTGTGATCGGCGAGCCAGGCATTGCAGCGTGCGGTGGCGGTATCGTCGACTTGCAGCAGGTCGGCTTCCGCCTGCCCGCTTGGCAGCACCGAATCGGCGAAGGCTTCGACGAGCTTGCGCTGTCCATGCGCCAGTACCAGGCTGGGATGGCCTTCAAACAGCTTGCGATAGACCTTGGCGATACGTTCGTACATCGCATTAGCGGTCGCCATGGTAGGGAGCGCGATGAAGAAGCCATCCGCGCAGCCTGTACTGATCATCCGGTGCGCGAGCATCACTGCCGCCTCTGTTTTCCCCGCGCCGGTGACGTCTTCGAGCAGATGAATTTGAGGGCCGGAGGTGACTGGGGTGTCAATTGCCCAGGATTGGAGTGGTGACGGCGAGACGATTTCGGGAAAAAGCGCGGTGAAGTTGCACTCATGGCTCGGTGTGGGCAACGCTCCCGCAGCGTCGAGAGCGCTTTCGGCACGCAGCAGTGCTTCACTCCAGTAATCCTCCAGCACGACTTCGTCCGTTCGGTAGGGGAAGAAATCGGTATTCGAGCCCAGCCAGTCTGCAAGAACGGTGACGCCAGCGATCCACCAGGAGAGCACTTGGCTGGTGAGTTCAAATGCGGCATCGCCAAGGGCTGTATGTGCAGCGCTCAGTCCGGCCGTGGGAAAGAGGGTGCGCAACTCGGCGATGAGCGCTTCGATGGCGGGTACATCGTTGTTCTGGCTGAAATGGTGCTTCCAATGCCCCCGGGTGTCGGGCGGCAGTCCGTGGTGGCCCATGCTTGCGCGAAACCACCATGCGATACCGCTCAGCATGTCCTCGGTCTGGGGGCCGAACCAGTTCTGTTCGACGGCCGAATCCTCGAGATGCTGGGTCCAGATCAGCCATCCGAGCGTGTCGTGGCGCAAGGTGTATGGCTTATCCCGGCACGCCTCCCGACCTTGCAGCCGTTTGACCAGATCCTGCCGCTGGCCCTGAAAGGACTCGGCAAACTTTCCCAGGTCATGAAGCGCCAGACAGAATGCCATCCACGAGGACAGGTCGTGCTCCGTGTCGAGGTGCAACGTCTTGCTGAGGAAGTCGTGTAGGGTTGGGTTGCGCCGGAGCAGAACGACACCTACGGCTGCGACATCGAGGCAATGATAGGGAAGCAGGTGCAATGCTGGACCGCTTCCGTCTTCAGCTTGTGCCTTTCCCCAGTACCGGAAATAAAGTTCGTTCGCCATGCTCTTGTACGCCGTTGTCGTATGCGTACTGCAAGTCTGAACCAATCAGTGGCTCGTATGCTGATCTAATGAGGCGTTCCGTGTCGTTTTTCACGGACACAGACCCAGGGGATATCCGCGGTAATGCCGATTAGATGTATCAATCATAATCGAGCTGGCGTTTGCGCGTGTGCCGGCAGGTGGCACGACGGATTTGCTCGCTGGCTGATGCCGTATTGCAGCTCGGTCAGCGTGACGGCAGACATGAAAAGGCCGGCGTTTCCGCCGGCCCGTGTTCAGGCTGGAACGTTCATTGACCTCCTCAGTAACGGGCGTCCGAAGGCTTGCCCCCCTTGGGCCAGTCATTCACCTTGGGCGGAAAGTCCGGGCGCGGCAGGTGGCTGAACCAGGCTGCCACGTCTACCGCTTCCTGGTCGGACAGGCCACCCTGGCCCAAAGGGAAGCTGTCGTGGAACGCGATCGGCATGTTGCGCTTGACGAAGGCCGCAGCGGTATAGAGGCGGGCCATGCCGGCGCCGATGTTGAAGGAGTCGTCGCCACCCAGCGGCGGATAGACCCAGCGGCCCTTGGCGTCCTTGATGCCTTCGCCCTCGGCGCCGTGGCAGATCGCGCACTGTTCGGCGTAGATCAGCCTGCCGTTTTCCGGGTTCGGCATGATGCTGCGGTCGATCTTGCCGATGCCGCGGCCTTCCACGCGGTCTTCAGGCTTGGTCTCGCGCTTCATCCAGTCGAAGTAGGCGACCATCGCCTTCATCTCTTCGCCTTCCTTGGGCAAGGGCTTGCCGTTCATCGAGCGAAGGAAGCAGCCGTTGATCCGCTCTTCCAGCGTGATGTCGCGGCCGGCGCGGGCGCCGTAGCTCGGAAAGAAGGCCGATACGCCGACGTAGGGCGAACCGTCGGCTACCGTGCCGGCGTTCAGGTGGCAACTGGCGCAGTTCATCGCGGCACCGACGTGATTAGGCAGCATGCGGGCGGTGTCGATGTTCAGGCGTGCGCCCAGCACGAGTTGCTCGGCGTTCGGTTCCTCGAGCATGTCGGCCAGGCGCGGGGTCTCGAAGGGCCGGTCACTGATGCCCTTGGCGTCGAGATGCTTGCGTGCGCTGGCGACATCGCTGGCGAGGACCTCATGCGCATCGGCGCGGCCCCAGCTGTGGCGGGTGAAGTTCAGGATATCGGCGATTTCCTGATCGCCCAATTGGGCGAAGGCCGGCATGTAAAGCGGCCGCCCATGGCTTTGCGTGATCGGCGCTCGCCAGCCGGTCAGCATGATGTGGAGTAGTGTTGCCGGATCCTGCGATTGCAGCGTGTGGTTGCCGGTCAGTGGCGGAAATACGTCGGGCACGCCGTTGCCGTTGGCACGGTGGCAGTCGGCGCAGAACTGCAGGTAGCCCAGGCCGCCGCGGGTGGTGAAAATGGTGGTGGGCACGTCGTCGTCCGGCGCGGCGCCCATGCCCGCCGGCAGCGGGACGATGTGGGGCGCCGGACCCTGGGCCACGACCATCGGCAGGTCGTCCTCGCCGGGGGGCAGGGACTTCAGATAGACGCCCAGCGCGAGCAGGTCTGCCTCGGTCATGTACTGGGTGCTGTGTTGCACCACGTCCACCATGTTGCCCGACACCGTGCCGTGCTTGTTACGGCCGGTTTTCAGCATCTCGGCAGTGTCCTCGGGCGTCCACAGATTGCGCAGGCTCAGCGCGCGCCAGCCTTCGACGGTTTCGCCGGCAAGGAAGAGTTCGCCCTTGCCGCCCTTGTCGCCCATCGTCTTTTCCTGGAAAGCGAAGCCGCGCGGTGTATGGCAGGCGCCGCAGTGGCCCAGGCTCTGCACGATGTAGGCGCCGCGGTTCCACTGCTCGGACTGTTCGGGATCGGGTTCGAAGACTTCGTCGTCTAGGAAGAAGGCGTTCCACAGCGACAGGCCCCAGCGCATGCTGTAAGGCCATTGCATGTCGTTTTCCTGGTTCGCCTGCTCGACCGGTTCGACGCCCTTCATCATGTAAGCGTACAGATCGCGCATGTCCGCTTCCGTCATTCTGGCGTAGGACGGGTAAGGCATCGCCGGATACAGGTTGTGGCCACCAGCGGCTATGCCCTCGCGCATCGCGCGGTCGAACTGCTCGAACGTGTATTGACCGATGCCGGTCTTCTTGTCGGGCGTGATGTTGGTGGAGTACAGCGTGCCGAACGGTGTCTCCAGCGCCAGGCCACCCGCCAACGGCGCGCCGCCCGGCGCGGTGTGACAGGCGACGCAGTCACCCATCCGGGCGATGTATTCGCCACGCTCGAGGATGTCGGCTTGCGCCGTGTCGGCCCAGTTGGGGGCCGAGGCCAGCAACAGCGAACAGCCTATGCCGGCGGCTCGCAGGATCGCTCGCGTATTCATGGAAAGCTCCCTTTTGCTCATGACGATTCTAGGTGCCGTGAGCTTATTCCCATGTTTTTGGAGTGGGTATCAGAAGATTTCCCTAGTGCTGGCCCGGTCTTGGCGGCAGTGCGGGCGTCGTTGGGCACGCCCCGACGAGCTGGCCGTTCTCATCACGGGACGTGGAGTGGCAATGTTAAAATCGCGTATTCAGATCCGGACGCTACGCCCGGCCCGTTTCCTGCCCAGTCTCCGAGGATTCCTCCGTGAAATACATCTCCACCCGCGGCCATGCCGGCCAGCCCGCCAAGCCCGAGTTCTGCGACATCCTGCTGGGCGGCCTCGCGCCCGACGGCGGGCTGTACCTGCCCGAATCCTATCCGCAGGTGACGCGTGCCGAACTCGATGCCTGGCGCGGCCTGTCCTATGCCGAACTGGCCTTCGCCATCCTGTCCAAGTTCATCACCGACATTCCGCCCGCCGACCTGAAGGCGATCTGCGACAAGACCTACACCGCCGAGGTGTACCGCCACGTGCGCGAGGGCGACGACGCCGGCGACATCACGCCGGTGCATTGGCTGGAAGAGGGCCGGCTCGGGCTGCTGGAGTTGTCCAACGGCCCGACGCTGGCCTTCAAGGACATGGCGATGCAGTTGCTCGGCAACCTGTTCGAGTACGTGCTGGCCAAGCGCGGCGAAACCATCAACATCCTCGGCGCCACCTCGGGCGATACCGGCTCGGCGGCGGAGTACGCCATGCGCGGCAAGCATGGTGTGCGGGTCTTCATGCTGTCGCCGCACGGCTTGATGAGTCCTTTCCAGCGCGCGCAGATGTATTCGCTGCAGGACGACAACATCTTCAACATCGCCGTCACCGGCATGTTCGACGACGCCCAGGACATCGTGAAGGCGGTGTCGAATGACCATGCCTTCAAGGCCGCGAACAAGATCGGCGCGGTCAACTCGATCAACTGGGCGCGTGTCGCGGCGCAGATCGTGTATTACTTCAAGGGCTACTTCGCCGCGACGAAGAGCAATGACGAGCAGGTCGCGTTCTGCGTGCCTTCAGGCAACTTCGGCAACATCTGCGCCGGCCACATCGCGCGCCAGATGGGCCTGCCGGTGGCGAAGCTGATCCTCGCCACCAACGAGAACGACGTGCTCGACGAATTCTTCTGCAGCGGCGTCTACCGCCCGCGCAAGGCGGCCGAGACGCGCGTCACCTCCAGCCCGTCGATGGACATCTCCAAGGCGTCCAACTTCGAGCGCTTCGTGTTCGACCTGGTGGGCCGCGACCCGCAGAAGGTCGCCGCGCTGTGGGCCGAGGTCGATGCCGGCCGCGCCTTCGACCTGTCCGCGTCGCCCGAATTCGCGCGCATCGGCGACTTCGGCTTCGTGTCGGGTGCGAGCAACCATGCCGACCGGCTGGCGACCATCCGCAAGGTGTTCGAGCAGTATGGCGTGATGATCGACACCCACACCGCCGACGGCGTCAAGGTGGCCTGGGAGCGCGCTGCAGAGGTGCCGGCCGGCGTGCCGGTGCTGGTGCTGGAGACCGCGCTGGCGGTCAAGTTCGCCGACACCATCGTCGAGGCGCTGGGCCGCGAGCCCGAGCGCCCCGCCGACCTGGCAGGCATCGAGAAGCTGCCGCAGCGCGTCGAGGTGATGGAGCCCGACGTCGAGGCCGTGAAGCGTTTCATCGTCGAGCGCGTCTGAGACGGCAGGAAGCGCCGGCGCCGGACGCCGGCAGGTTCAGGCCCGGGCTTCGACGTGGCGCAGCGAGAGGTCGAGCGCGTGCACGTCCTTGGTCAGCGTGCCGATCGAGATCCGGTCGACGCCGGTTTCGGCGATGGCGCGCACCCGCTCGAGGCTGACGCCGCCGGAAGCTTCGAGTTCGGCGCGGCCGGCGTTGATCGCGACGGCTTCGCGCATGTCGTCCAGGCTCATGTTGTCGAGCAGCACCATCTTCACACCCGCATCCAGCGCTTCCTTCAGTTCGTCGAGATTCTCGACCTCGACTTCGATGAAGACGTTGGACGGCGCGATGAGGCGGGCCTGCTCGACCACTTCACGGATGCCGCCCGCCGCGATGATGTGGTTTTCCTTGATCAGGATGCCGTCGTAGAGGCCGACGCGGTGGTTGGTGCCGCCGCCGACCGCGACCGCGTATTTTTGCGCCAGGCGCAGGCCGGGCAAGGTCTTGCGGGTGTCGACGATGCGTGCGCCGGTGCCGCTCACCGCATCGACGAAGCGGCGGGTCACCGTTGCCGTGCCCGAAAGCAATTGCAGGAAGTTCAGCGCCGTGCGCTCGGCCGTCAGCAATACCCGCGCGCCGGCTTCGATGTCGCAAAGCACCTGACCGGCTTCCACGGCTTCGCCGTCGCGTACATGCCAGGTCACGATCGATTCGGGATCCAGGGCGGCGAAGCTCGCGTCGAACCATGCCGTGCCACAGATGACCGCGGCCTCGCGCGTGATGACCCGTCCGAGCGCTTCGGCATCGGCGCCGATCAACTGGGCGGTGAGATCTCCGGTGCCGACGTCCTCGGTGAGCGAGGCTGCGACATTGCGCTGAATCTCGATCCTGATCTGGTCTGTTAGCATTGTCTCGACCGTCTGTGCGATTTGGGGGGCTCGATATTAGCACTGTGCCCGCGCGATGGGGCTGGTGGGACCGTGGGCGGACGCATATGCTGCGGGTACGAGCGCGCACGGGGCGTGTGGGCATTCACGGGAGTGGCAGGGATGGGTTCGCCTGAGAGAGGGTCGCGTGCTGCCGGCGGCGCGACCGAAGCCGCGACGCGGTGTTCACCGCAGTTGCGCCGGGCGGGGCGGCCTCCGCGTTGAAGCCGCGCGACCTGGCCGCGCTGGTCCTCCTGGCGGCACTGTGGGGCAGCTCGTTCCTGTTCATGCGCATCGCGGCGCCACAGTTCGGTCCGGTGCTGCTGGTGGCCGTGCGCGTGGGCATCGCGGCGCTGATGTTGGTGACCTTGCTGGCAGTGCGTGGTCATGCGCGTGCGCTCTGGCGGCACTGGTGGGTCTTGCTGGTGCTGGGGGTGGCGAACACGGCCTTGCCGTTCGCGCTCTATGCGTGGGCGATGCTGTCGATTGCGGCGAGTTTTGCGGCGGTCACCAACGCCACCGCGCCGCTGTTTGCGGCACTGATCGGATGGCTGTGGCTGAGGGACAAACTGTCGCTCGCCGCGAGCGTGGGGCTCGTGGTCGGTTTCGCGGGCGTGGTGGTGCTGGTGTGGCCGAGGCTGAGCGGTGCCGGCGACGTGTCGATCTGGGCGGTCGCGGCCTGCTTTGGCGCGACGCTGAGCTATGGATGGTCGGCGAACTACACCAAGCGCAGGCTCGCGGGCGTCGATGCGCTGGTGATTGCGGCCGGCAGCCAGCTGTACGCGACGCTCGCGTTGCTCCCGCTTGCGATAATCGGGTTACCGGCCGAGAGTCCGTCGGCCGACGCCTGGTTCGCCGCGCTCTTTCTCGGCGTGGCCTGTACCGGGTTCGCCTACATTCTTTATTTTCGGCTCCTGGTGCGGGTCGGGCCGGCCCGCGCGGTCGGCGTGGCCTATCTGGTGCCGGTGTTCGGCATGCTGTGGGGGAGCGCCCTGCTGGATGAGCGGATCACGTCCACGATGATGCTCGCCTGCGCAATCATCCTGGCCGGAATAGGCTTGTCCAGCGGCGTGCTCAGGTTCCCGCGCTTGCGCCGCTGAACGGTGCTGGGTTTTACATGGCCTTCAAGTAGGACTCCGCAGCCGCGAAGCGAAGCAGGGCGCCAATGACCAGATCGAGAAAACCGAGGAGATGTACCGGTTTTTCCGCGGCAATCCAGGCCTTGCCGGTCGCACCGAGGGGGATATTGATACCCGGCGGCTCCTCGAACTCGAGAATCACGGTACGGCCGACATGGTTGCTGTTCTTCATGAGGTGCTGGGTCACGCTCTGGGGCGTCGGAAGCAGACTGCCCTGGGCTTCGCCGGTGGACTCGGTGACGCTGTGCACCCGCGCTCTGAAGATCTTCCCGGGATACGCATCCACATAGAACTCGGCGAAGGCTTTGGGTTTGATGTATGCATAGACCTGGTCGGGAATGCGCAACTCGATGAATTTCTTGGTGGTGAACATGTGAATCGCGGCGGGCCTGATCTCGCCGAAGAACTGGCCGGCCGACGAATACTGCACCGCCACCTGGCCGTCGACCGGGGCGACGACGACGGCACGGTCGATCTTCCACTGCAACTCGCCGATCGTCTGTTCCGCCTTGATCACGAGGTCGCGCTGCGTCTGCACCTCGGCAACCTTGGCGTCGTACTCGGACTGCGGCACGATTTCGCCCCGCAGCCTGCCGATGCGCTTGAGGTCGTGCTCGAGTTTCTCGAGCTGGGTCTGCAGGCGCGCCCGCTCGGTGAGCATCGATTTCATCTGGATCTCGTAAAGATCCGTCTTGAAGCTGTAAACCGGATCGCCGGCTTTCAGCTTCTGGTTGTGGGTGACGAAAATCTTGTCGATTTCCCCGCCAGCCGGGGAGTTCAGGACGATGTGCGGCGCCTTGACGGTCGTGGTTGCAGTGAAATCCAGAAAGGCAAGATAGCGGGTCATGGTCAACACCACGAACAGCAGGAAGACGGCGCCACAGCCCATCGCAACGAAGTTGCCGACGCTCTTCTTCACATAGCCGAACTTGAGCATCAGCCAGCAGATCAGCAAATACGGAACGAGAATGAGCTTCATGGCGCGCGCTCCGGGTTGGCGGCGCGCTCGGGCGCCTCGTGCAGCGTGGGTTCGATGAACATCGGTGCGCCGTCGACGCCGACGAACCGCTCATCGGCTGCCGGGGCGGGCTCTTCGGGCTCCGGCATGCGCGCGCGCCGCAGAACCCGGACCAGCCAGTCTTCGGCGGCATCCCAATCGACGAAGGCGAGGAACAGGGCGACCGCCCACACCCAATGCTGGAACAGGCCGAGAAGCGTCAGCGCGCTCACCAACTGCGCCTGGCGCATCTTCTTGTGCGATGCGTGGTGGCTGGGAATCTCGTGGATCCGCCACGCCACCATCAGCATGATGACGAGAACGATCAGAAGAAGCGGCAGGAGTATCCAGAGGAACCAGTCCGCATCGAGAATCGTCCGGTAAATGCCGAATGGTTCGTTGATGTAGTAACCCTCGGGTTTTGGCTCGGCATAGACATGGAACAGCATCAGAATCCTCCCCCCAGTGCCTTGTAGATCTGGCTACGGGCAACGAATTGGCTTTGGCGTGCGTCGGCCAGCGACAATTGGGCATCGAGTACCTTTACGGTTTCGTAAAGCACTTCGAATTTGGTCGATTGTCCGGCTGCGTAGCTCTTTTCGGTGAGTTCGAGCGATTGCTTGCGCAGCTTTACCTCACTCTCTATCGCCTCGAACTGGCGATCGCTGGCGTCGCGCATCGCCATCGCCTCATAGGTCTCGCGGAAGGCGAGCGCTACCGTGTATTCGAAATGGGCTTCCGCCTGCGTGCGCCGGGCCTCTGCACCGTCGATCTTCGACTGGATCAGCCCGGCATCGTAGAGCGGCATCGCCAGGTCTCCGCCGATGTCGAAAAACAGCGGAAAACCCGAAATCACATTCGACGAGGTGGCGAGCAGGCCGACGAGCGACGACACGTTCAGACGCGGATAGCGTTCCGCCCGCACGGCATTCACGTCGGCATTCGATGCGATCAGCAACTGCTCGGCCGACGCCACATCGGGGCGGCGCAGCAGCAGCGCCGGATCGACCTCCCGCGGCGTATCCGGCAGGCGTGGCATGAAACTGGCGCGCGGAAGGCGTCCGCTCATCTGTCGGGGCGTGCGTCCCACCATCAGCTGCAGCGCGAACTCGGTCTTGGTGACGGCCGCCTCGACAAGCGGAATGGCCGACTCCGTCGCGGCGAGCTCGGCCGCGCTGCGGCGATAGGCCAATTCGGTGCCGACGCCGCCTTGCCAACGGCGACGCTCGAGCGCCGTCACCGCGCGCAGATTGTCTCGGCCCGCTTGCGTGATGCGCAGCTTCGCGTCGAGGCTCAGCAACTGGAAATAGGTCTCGACGACGGCGGACGAGAGTGAAAGGGCGGTGGCATTGCGGGTGTGCTCGGAGGCAGCGAGACGGCGGAGCGCCGCCTCGTTCATCTGCCCGATGCGGCCCCAGAGGTCGATTTCCCAGCTGACGGCGGCTCCCGCAGCGGCGGATCCCGTCGTCGTATTGAGGTCGTTGCCGGTCGCGACGTTGAGTTGACGGCGTGTTACACCGGCCTTCGCCAGCCCGTCGACACGTGGCGACAGCAGCGCATTCGCGGCCATCACGTTCGATCTCGCCACCTCGACGTTCGCGGCCGCCTTGGCAAGATCCAGGTTGTAGGCCAGTGCATCGTCCACCAGGCTGTCGAGCACCGGGTCAGCAAATACCCGCCACCATTGTCTGTCGACGCTCAAGGGCGTCAGGCTCGGCGGGGGCAGATCGAGCGTCGGTGCGACATAGGGCTGCGGTGGGTGAGTCGCGCAAGCGCTCAGCCCGAGCAGACCACACAGTACGACCGCTCCAGCCCGGGCTCTCTTGGAAATCATGGATGGTTGTACCTTGTCCGCGATCGGGAGGTTCAGTGCGTGAAGCGACCGCTCGAGATCGTTGGTGCGACGATGCCGCGCACCCCCGATCGTCGAACCGGTCAGCCGCCGGCCTTGGCGTTGACGAGCGCGCGGTCGGTGATTTCCTGATAGAGCGCCATGCCCTTCAGAACCAGCGGTTCGTATTCGGGGTGGCGATCGAGCAGTGGCTTGAGGTTGCGAATATCTTCGAATACGCCGGCGAGATAGGTCACTTCGGCATCGTCGAGCGACTCGCCCCGTTCGACCTTGTCCTTCATTTCCAGTGCGCGAGGCAGGCGTTGCTTGTTGAAACGATCGAGCAGTACCTGGATCACGCCTTGATCGTTTGGTTGTTCCGACATTGTTTTCTCCTGGAAACGATGGATTTGAAGCCGACGGGCGGTGAATTTTGCGTTTGTATTCTTTCACCGTTCGAACATCGGCGCAAACGGTGGCCCGGGTCGCCGATTGCGCGCGGCGGATCGAAGGTCAGCGTATCCAATCGCACAGCCGATTGCCATACATTGGTGCGGGCTCTATCATCTTCGCCGGTATTCGCGCGCTTTAGGTTTCTCCGCTTGGCGAGTGGCGACGCCAGCGGCTCCGGTACGCTGCCCGGGTTTTTTGCGCGCAGCGGGTCGGAGCGACGCCGTGCTTCCCGATGTTTGCCGCCACGCGCAAATCGGGCCCATCAATGGTTTGGACAGGACCTGGAAAATGATCGATGCCAGCAAGTATTCAAGCACGGAAATCCTCAAGAACGGGCTTGAGATCTGCATCAGAGCGACCCGCCCGGACGATTGGGAGCGGGTTCTGGCGGCTTTCCACGAATTGGATTCGGAGTCGATCTATTTTCGTTTCTTCGGCCACAAGAAGGAGTTCACGAGCGCGGAGGTGCGCCAGTTCCGCGAAACCGACTTCAAGTCGCGCGTGCGGCTGATTGCGACGCTGAACCGCGAAGGAGACGAAGTCGTGATCGCGGCGGCCAGTTATGCCCGGGTTGGCGCTGCGGCCGCGGAGGTCGCGTTTGTCGTCGAAGAGGACTATCACCGGCTCGGGATCGCGCGCCGGCTGCTGCGGCATCTGGGCACGATCGCGACCGACGCGGGGGTCGAGGAGTTCGTGGCCGAGGTGTTGCCGTCCAATGCGGGCATGCTGGGCGTGTTCGGAAGCTGCGGATGGCCGATGTCCTCGCGCATGCGCGATGGCGCAGTGCATGTCACCCTGGCACTCGGCAGCGATACGGTGCCTGCGAAGCTCGCCGAGGCGGTATGAGCGTACCGAGAGTCAGCCCCGCTTGAACGGAATGCCGAGCTCGGCGAACAGGCGATCAGCATTTTCCGACAGGGTCGCACGCCGCGGGATCTCGCTCGGGTCGAAGCTCACCAGCAGCGTGACCAGCGCCTGCCCGCGGGCATCCCGCAATACGTTGACATTCAGTGGTCTTGCGTCGGGATGTTGGTGCGGGCGCTTTATGTTCATCCGGTCCAGGCTGAACGCGAGCGGCTCGATCCAGAGTTGCTTTTCGGCACTCGCGAGAAGGTCGGCGAGGAGTTCGAGCTGCCCGGCCATGCTATGTTCGTCGACGTTCAACTGGGCCAGTTGTGCTTCGATTTCGTCGAGCTCCGCCTGCAGTTCCGCCGCGGCCGGGTGTTCGCGCCGTTCGTCCGCGAAGCTCCATCCCCCTTTTTGCAGGACCACAAGCTTGGATTTCAGCAACTCCCGCTCGCGTGTCAGCTCGGCGCGGGTACCCTTCGCTGTGACGATGGTGGCGAGTGCCATGCTGATGAGATAGTCGAAGGCGCGCCGCCTGAGCAGCTTGAACACTTCATCGGGATCGATCGCCGGGTCGATCAGGCGCTGGTTCCGGAACGTGACCGAAACCTGGGCGACGTCGCGGCAAAGCATGTCGCCGACCATTTCGACCCCGAGGATGTTCTTCTCCTGGTACTCGGCGAGGAGCAGGGCGGTGGCACGATTGCCATCGACGGGGTTCTCGTTGCGGAAGTCGCCGAATGCCGTGTCGTTGGAGAATGTCTCGAGCAGGTGCTCGGGCGATGCGAACAGCGCTTCCAGACGCGGGTTGTTCCGGAACGCGGCCGCGGTTGCGGTGATCGGCGGCGGAACGTTTTCGACCAGCGCGACGACATGGTCGATGGCGTGGATCACCGGATCGCGCAGCCGCTTCGCGTAGCCTGGAAGCGCGCGCAGTCGCGGATAGGTGCCGTCCACGGCGCGTTCGATGGCCATCTCGATCAGCGATTCCGGATAGCGCCCCTGGTGTTCGTTGCGGGCGAAAATCGATTGCAGCAATTTCAGCATGACCGAGAATTCCTTGGGCGGGTGCCGATCGACGCGGCGCGGACCGGCGTGTCAGAAACGTTCCGTGACATGCTCGACCGCATGCACGGAGGGAGTGTGCTCGGCGTCGGTTTCGCGCTTGGGCAGACGGATCTTCTGGCGCGGAACGTCTTCGTACGGAATCCGCTCGAGAATGTCGCTGATGATGTTCAGCCGGGCGCGCTTCTTGTCGTCCGACTGCGCGACGATCCAGGGCGCCCAGTCGCTGTGGGTGTACTTGAACATGTCGTCGCGTGCGGCGGTGTAATCGGCCCAGCGCGTGTACGATTTGAGATCCATCGGCGTGAGCTTCCACATCTTGCGGCCATCGTCGATGCGCGCCTGAAGCCGCTTGGTCTGCTCTTCGGGGCTGACATCCAGCCAGTACTTGAGCAGGATCACGCCCGAGCTCACGATGGCGTTTTCGACCATGGGCAGAATTTCGAGAAAGTGCTTTACCGTCTTCTCGTCGGTGAACCCCATGACCCGCTCGACCCCCGCCCGGTTGTACCAACTGCGATCGAAGATGACGACCTCGCCGGCGGCGGGCAGATGTGGCAGGTAGCGCTGAACATACATCTGCGACTTCTCGCGATCGTTGGGGGCCGGCAGGGCGACGACGCGAAAGATACGCGGGCTGACGCGTTCGGTGATGGCTTTGATCGTGCCGCCTTTGCCGGCCGTGTCGCGGCCTTCGAACACGATCACCACCTTCTTGCCGGCGTGCACGACCCACTCCTGGAGCTTGACCAGTTCGATATGCAGCTTCTTGAGTTCCGCGAGATAGGTCTTGTTCCCGAGTTTCTCCTGGTCGATCGGTTCCGTGCGCTCGCTGTTCTTTTTCTTCGACATCGTGGTCTCCCTGTTCGCATCGATGGTTGGCGGCGCGTCAGTCGCGTGCTGCGCCGTGTCCGGATCGATTTTCGCACAGGCGGCGAAAACAACGGCGCTGCATCGCTCGGCCGTTCAGTCGGACTGCGCCGCTTGTACGATCCAGCCGTTGAACACGCCGCGCGATGCTTCGATGACTTCGCTGGCGGTCAGCCCGACCGGCCCGATGCCTTCGCGCGCAAGGCGGTCGGCCGCCGCGCCATGAAGATGGGTGGCCGCGATCAGGGCGTCGGGCACCGGCCAATGCTGGGCGAGCAAGCTCGCGACCAGCCCGGTGAGGACGTCGCCCATGCCCGCGGTGGCCATGCCCGGGTGGCCGCTGCGATTGACGAACCAGCGTTCCGCGGGGGTCGCGATGATGCTGCCGCTGCCTTTGAGGACGACGTGGGCCTTGTGGCGCGTTGCCAGGGTGCATGCGGCTCGCACCCTGTCGGCCTGTATGTCGGCGACTGAGCAGGCGAGCAGCCGTGCCGCCTCGGCGGGGTGGGGCGTCATCACCGTCGGGCTCGTGCGCTGGGTCACGCCCGCGTGAAGCGCCGGGTGATGCGCGATGATGTTGAGCGCATCGGCGTCCAGCACCAGCGGCAGCGCCGAACCAATGGCCTGCTCGACGAATTCGATCGCGGTCGCGCTCGAACCCAGGCCGGGGCCGATCGCAATGGCCGAGGACTGCTGTAATACCGCGCTTGGGTGGCGCAGCATGAGTTCGGGCTGGTGGAAGTCGACCGGTGGCAGGCCTTCGTCTAGACAACCGACGTAGATCCGGCCCGCACCGAGCTTGAGCGCCGCGCGCGCCGCGAGCAAGGCCGCGCCGGCCATGCCCGCACCGCCGCCGATGATGCCGACCTCGCCATAGCTGCCTTTGTGGCTGTTGTAGGGGCGCCGTTTCAGGTTCGAGCGGAACAGGGCCGGACTGACCAGATAGCCTGGAGGCTCGAGCAGGTTTTCGGGATCGATGTCGATGCGGCGCACGATCAGTGCGCCGGCATGGTCCATGCCTTCCAGCGTCAGCAGTCCGGGTTTCAGTGCGATGAAGGTAAGGGTATGCGCCGCCTTGAACACCGTTCCCATGACCTCGCCGGTGTCGGCGTTCAGGCCGCTCGGCAGATCGATCGCCATGCGCGGATGGGGCAGGGCATTGAGGCTCTCGATCCATTGAGCATAGCGCCCGGTTACCGGTCGCTGCAGGCCGATGCCGAACAAGGCGTCGACGATCAGCGACCAGCCTTCGGGCGGTGGGTCCGGCAGGCTCCGGCTGATCGTGCCACCCGCCTCGAGCCATGCGTCATAGGCGATGCGGGCATCGGGCGGCAATCGCTCCGGATCGTCGGCGTAAGCCACCACCGCCTGGCGCTTGGCCTGGATCAGGCGCCTGGCCATCACGAAGCCATCGCCGCCGTTGTTGCCCGGGCCGCATGCGATGAGTACCGGCCCACTGCGGTCGGAGGTCAGGCGTACCGCTTCTTCGGCCGCGGCACGGCCGGCACGCTCCATCAGCGTGGGCTCGGCGCCCGCGGCGGCCAAGGCTTCGATGGCACGGATGCCGGCGGTCGGGTAGATCGGTTGCAGGGGTGCGAACATGGCGTGCCTGTACGAGAGATGATGCAGAAACCGGCTATCTGCTACCGGGAGATTCAAGGGCGAACCGGGGGCGGGCGTTGCAGCCGGCCGGCACGTGTGGTGGAGGCCATGGCCGGCCGGGGTGCTGCGCTCAGGCGTCTTCTTCGATGCGGTGGCCGTGGCGCTTCTCGATGCGGGTTTCCTGCAGCAGTTCGATGCTGCCGTCTTCGTTCATCGACTCGAGTCGCACCGTGAAGCCCCACAGGCGGGCGAAGTGCTTCATCACCTGGTCGGCGGAGTCCGCGAGCGGGCGGCGCCGGTAGGGCTGATAGCGCAGGGTGATGGAGCGGTCTCCGCGCAGATCGACGTTCCACACCTGGATGTTGGGCTCGCGGCTGCCCAGGTTGTACTGCTCCGACAGTATTTCCCGAACCCGACGGTAGCCGCTGTCGTCGTGGATCGCCGAGACCTTCATCTTGTCCTGCTGGTCGTCGTCGAGTATCGCGAACATGCGGAAGTTGCGCATGACCGTCGGCGAGAGGTACTGGGCGATGAAGCTCTCGTCCTTGAAGTTGCGCATCGCGAAGTCGAAGGTCTCGAGCCAGTTGGAGCCGGCGATTTCGGGAAACCAGCGCCTGTCCTCGTCGGTAGGGTGTTCACATATGCGCTTTATGTCTTGCCACATCGCGAAACCCAGCGCATACGGGTTGATGCCGTTGTACCAGCGCTCGTTGTACGACGGCTGCAGGACGACGTTGGTATGCGACTGCAGGAACTCGAGCATGAAGCTGTCGCCCAGCAAGCCTTCATCGTAAAGGTGGTTGAGGATGGTGTAGTGCCAGAACGTCGCCCAGCCTTCGTTCATGACCTGAGTCTGGCGCTGGGGGAAGAAGTATTGCGCGATCTTGCGGATGATGCGCACGATTTCGCGCTGCCACGGTTCCAGCAACGGTGCATGCTTCTCGACGAAGTACAGCAGGTTCTCTTCGGGCTCGGGCGGAAACAGCTTTTCATGCAGGCGATCGGGCCGGGCCTCCAGTGCAGGCAGGGTGCGCCACAATTCATTGACCTGGCTTTGCAGATAGTCTTCGCGTTCGCGCTGGCGCATCGCCTCCTTGGCCAGCGACAGCTTTTGCGGACGGCGATAGCGATCGACGCCGAGATTCATCAGGGCATGGCAGGAGTCGAGGAACAGCTCGACTTCGGCCTCGCCGTGGCGCTGCTCGCACTGGGAGATGAAGTTGCGCGCGAACAGCAGGTAGTCGATGATCGCATCGGCATTGGTCCAGGTGCGAAACAGGTAATTGCCCTTGAAGAAGCTGTTGTGTCCGTAGGCCGCGTGCGCGATCACCAGCGCCTGCATGGTGAGGGTGTTCTCCTCCATCAGGTAGGCGATGCACGGATTCGAGTTGATCACGATCTCGTAGGCGAGGCCCATCTGACCACGCCGATAGCCTTTCTCGGTGGATAGGAAGTGCTTGCCGAACGACCAGTGATGGTAGTTCACGGGCATCCCGACCGACGCATAGGCGTCCATCATCTGTTCCGCCGTGATGATCTCGATCTGAACCGGGTAGGTGTCGAGCCCATAGGATGCGGCCACCCGGGTGATCTCTTCGTGATAGCGCTCGACGGCCTCGAATGTCCATTCGGAGGTGTCGGGAAGGGCGTGGGGTTTGGCTGCGCGTCGTTTCATGCGAGGCTCTTCTTGAAAAGTTCGCGAAAGACCGGATAGATCTGGGCTGGATCATCGATACGCTGCATCGCAAAGTTGGAGTGCGCCGCGACGAGCTTCTCATATTCGCGCCACAGGTTCTGCGGTTCGCCCGGGGTGATCTCTATATAGGCGAAGTACTGGCACCAGGGCAGCACGCCCTTGTCGAGCAGGTCGCGGCAGATCGGCGAGTCGTTGTCCCAGTTGTCGCCGTCCGAAGCCTGGGCGCCGTAGATGTTCCATTCCCCGCTCGAATAGCGTTCGCGAATGACCGACTCCATGAGTTCCAGGGCGCTCGATACGACCGTACCGCCCGACTCGCGCGAGTGAAAGAACTCCTCTTCGTCGACTTCCTTGGCTACCGTGTGGTGGCGAATGAACACCACGTCGATGTGCTCGTAAGTGCGGATCAGGAAGAGGTACAGCAGCATGAAGAAGCGCTTGCCGGTGGCTTTCTTGCCTTCGTCCATCGAGCCCGAAACATCCATCACGCAAAACATGACTGCCTGCGTGGTCGGTTTGGGCACCTTTATGCGATTGTTGTAGCGCAGATCGAAGCTGTCGATGAACGGAATGGCCTCGATCTTGGCACGCAGGCGACCGATCTCGTCACGCACCTCGGCGGCTTCCGGGCTGTCCTCGCCATGACGGGCGATCAACTCGTCGAGCGTCTGCTGCAGTTCGCGCAGCCGGGCGGCAAACGGGGAACCCAGCGCCAGTCGCCGCCCGAGGGCGCCGCGCATCGAGCGTACGATGTTGATGTTCGCGGGCGAGCCGTCGGCGCTGTGACCGGCACGCTGGGTCTTGTAGTCGGTGATCCGGGCAAGCTGGGTGCGCACCAGGTTCGGTAGCGCCAGGTCGTCGAAGAAAATATCGAGAAACTCTTCGCGCGACAGGTGAAAAACGAAATCGTCTTCGCTTTCGCCGTCCTTGCTGGCTTTGCCCGAACCTCTGCCGCCGCCTCCGCCGCCCGGTGGCCGCCCGATCAGGTCGCCGCTCGAGAACTGGTCGTTGCCCGAGAACACCTGTTCGCGCACACCACCCTGCCCATGCTGAAAGTGGGGTTCGCTGAGGTCGCGCGCCGGGATGGAAATATGTTCGCCGTTGTCGAGATCGCGAATCGAACGGTCGCGTATCGCGTCACTGACCGCCCGGCGAATCTGTTTCTTGAAGCGGCGGATGAAGCGCTGGCGATTAACCGCGCTTTTGTTCTTGCTGTCGAAACGCCGATCGATGATACGGACCATGCAGGGTCTCCTAAGATCCGGCGTGCTGCACCCGCGCCGCACGCCGGAAAGCCGGCTCTCGTGGTCAGGATGCCTTGCGCACGCGCAGGTACCATTCGCACAGCAGTCGAACCTGTTTCTCGGTGTAGCCCTTTTCGATCATGCGATCGACGAAGTTCTGATGCTTTTTTTGCTCGTCGGCACTGGCCTTGGCGTTGAAGCTGATGACTGGCAGCAAGTCTTCGGTGTTCGAGAACATCTTCTTCTCGATCACTCCGCGCAGTTTCTCGTAGCTCGTCCAGCTCGGGTTCTTGCCGTCGTGCTTGGCCCGCGCGCGCAGCACGAAGTTCACCACTTCGTTGCGGAAATCCTTCGGATTGCTGATGCCGGCCGGCTTCTCGATCTTCTCCAGTTCGTCGTTGAGCGCTGCCCGGTCCAGGATTTCCCCAGTATTCGGATCACGGAATTCCTGATCCTGGATCCAGAAGTCGGCGTAGGTCACATAGCGGTCGAAGATATTCTGACCGTATTCGGAATAGCTCTCGAGGTAGGCGGTCTGGATTTCCTTGCCGATGAACTCGGCGTAGCGGGGCGCGAGATACTCTTTGATGAATCCGAGGTAGCGCCCTTCGGTCTCGGGCGGAAACTGCTCGCGCTCGATCTGCTGCTCGAGGACGTACATGAGATGGACCGGGTTGGCCGCGATCTCGCGGTGATCGAAATTGAACACCTTGGACAGCGACTTGAAGGCGAAGCGGGTGGATAGCCCGGTCATGCCTTCGTCCACACCGGCGTAGTCGCGGTACTCCTGGATGCTCTTGGCCTTGGGGTCGGTGTCCTTGAGGTTTTCGCCGTCATAGACGCGCATCTTCGAAAAGACGCTCGAGTTTTCCGGCTCCTTGAGGCGCGACAGCACCGCGAACTGCGCCATCATCTGCAGCGTGTCCGGCGCGCACGGCGCGGCGGTCAATGAACTGCTGTCGAGAAGCTTCTCGTAGATGCGGATCTCGTCGGACACCCGCAGGCAGTACGGTACCTTGACGGTGTAGATGCGATCCAGGAAAGCTTCGTTGTTCTTGTTGTTCTTGAACGCGACCCACTCGGACTCATTCGAGTGCGCCATCACGATGCCATCGAACGGGATCGCCCCGAAGCCTTCCGTGCCCTTGTAGTTGCCTTCCTGCGTGGCGGTGAGCAAGGGGTGCAACACCTTGATCGGCGCCTTGAACATCTCGACGAACTCCAGCAGACCCCGGTTGGCCAGGCACAGCCCGCCCGAGTAGCTGTAAGCATCGGGGTCGTCCTGCGAAAACTGCTCGAGCTTGCGGATGTCGACCTTACCCACCAGTGACGAGATGTCCTGATTGTTTTCGTCGCCAGGCTCGGTTTTGGCGACGGCCGTCTGCTTGAGCACCGACGGACGCAGCTTGACGACCCGAAAGCGGGTGATGTCTCCGCCGAATTCGTTGAGGCGCTTTACCGCCCACGGGCTCATGATCGTGTTGAGATAGCGGCTGGGAATGCCGTAGTCCTCTTCCAGCAGCTTGCCGTCCTCGCGCGCATCGAACAGCCCGAGCGGCGATTCGTGTACCGGCGAGCCCTTGATGGCATAGAAGGGCACCTTTTCGATGAGGGTCTTGAGCTTTTCGGCCAGCGACGATTTGCCGCCGCCCACCGGCCCGAGCAGATACAGGATTTGCTTTTTCTCTTCCAGACCCTGAGCAGCGTGCCGGAAATACGACACGATGTGCTCGATGACCTCTTCCATGCCGTAAAAATCACGGAAAGCCGGATAAATCTTGAGCACCTTGTTCGAAAAAATTCTCGATAACCGCGGCTCGAGGCGCGTGTCAACGAGTTCGGGTTCGCCGATCGCCATCAACATGCGCTCGGCGGCGGTCGCATAGGCCGACCGATCTGCCTTGCACAAATCCAGATAGTCCTGGACCGACATTTCCTCTTCGCGTGCGGCTTCGAAGCGGGCTTGGTAGGCATTGAAGATGCTCATTCGAAATCTCCTTGATCAAGTCGGCGTTGGATGCTGGGGAAGCCGGTGTTGCTATGTGTTCATTTCAGTCAGCCATTCGATTGAACCGTCTGCACCCATTGTGCGGCTTGGCCCGCGGACTAGGCAGGCGCTCTTGAGAGATGCCTGGGTGCGCCGAGTTCCGGGGGTATTTGACTAAAGCGTAGCATTCCGCGGGGCGCTTGGTGTGGATGGATTTTGTGGTCATTTCGCGGCTCGAAGTAAGATTGGAGCGCTGTGTTAGAATAAAAGTTTTCTGTAACCGGGCAGTGCTCGCCTGAATCTTTCGCCGTTTCGCGGCGCTTGGCGAAAGATGGCGCGGGCTGGATGCCGATACTTTGACACGTCAGGAAACCATAGATGCAGAACAATCAGGAAAACCAGAGCGCTCTCGAACGCCGTATCGACATGTCCGTGCCGATGGCCGATATCGAAAAGGAAGTCGAAGCTCGCCTCAAGCGCATGGCCCGCACCGTGAAGATGCCTGGCTTCCGGCCCGGCAAGGTGCCGATGAAGATCGTGTCCCAGACCTATGGTCCTCAAGCGCGCAACGAAGCCATCGGCGCGGCGGTCGAGCGTGTCCTTGGTGATCAGATCCGCGAACAGAACCTGCGCATTGCGGGAACCCCCCGGATCGAGCCCAAGGAAGCGGCCAATGAATCGGTGCTCGAGTTCAGCGCGGTGTTCGAGATCTATCCTTCGATCGTGCTGGGTGAATTGACCGGTCAAAAGGTCGAGCGTCCGATCCTGACGGTCGGCGATGCCGAAGTCGACAAGACCATCGATGTGCTGCGCAAACAACGCACGACCTTCACCGTGATCGACCGTGAGTCGCGCGAGGGCGACCGCGCCGTGATCGATTTCGCTGGGCGCAAGGACGGCGTCGAATTCGAAGGCGGGAAGGCGGATGATTTTCCGTTCGTGATCGGTGCCGGCGCGATGCTCAAGGATTTCGAAGCCGCCGTGCTTGGCCTCAGGGCAGGTGAGTCGCGTACGTTCGACATGACGTTTCCGGCGGATTACCACGCTGCGCATCTGGCCGGCCAGGCCGTTCAGTTCGATGTTTCGGTGAAGCGTGTAGAAGAGCCTGTGTTGCCCGCGATCGACGCGGATTTCGCGAAGGCGCTCGGTGTGGAAGATGGCGATGTCGCCAGACTCCGTGACGAGGTCAAGGCCAATCTCGAGCGCGAAGTCAAGCGCCGCATCCAGGCAAAGGTGAAGGAGCAGGTAATGGATGCGTTGCTCGCCGTCAATCCGATCGAAGTGCCGAAGGCGCTGGTCGAGAAGGAGTCGCTGCAACTGGCTGACAATGCCAAGCGTGATCTCGAAATGCGCGGCATGAACGCCAAGGATATTCCGGTCGAAGCGGCGTGGTTCGTCGACCAGGCGCAGCGCCGGGTGAAGTTGGGCCTGATCATGGCCGAGGTGGTCAAGAGCAAGGAATTGTTCGCCAAACCCGAACAGATTCGAACGCTCGTCGAAGAAATGGCTCAGAGCTATGAAGATCCGTCGGAACTCGTGCGCTGGTACTATTCCCAGCCGGATCGTCTTGCACAGGCCGAGGCGGTCGTGATCGAAGACAACGTGGTGGAGTGGGTGGTGTCCCAGGTCGACGCGAGCGACAAGGATGTCTCGTTTGATGAACTCATGGGCAATTCTGCCGGGGCTTGAAAAAGGCAACGCGATGAACAACGCAGTCACCGCAGGCGCGGATAGCAGCAGCAACTGGAACCCAGTCGGCCTCGGCCTGGTTCCGATGGTGGTCGAGCAGAGTGGCCGCGGCGAGCGAGCCTATGACATCTACTCGCGGCTTCTGAAGGAGCGGGTAGTGTTCCTAGTCGGTCCCGTCAACGATGTCACCGCCAATCTGATCGTCGCGCAATTGTTGTTCCTCGAATCGGAAAATCCCGACAAGGATGTGCATTTCTACATCAACTCGCCGGGTGGTTCGGTGACTGCAGGCATGGCGATCTACGACACGATGCAGTTCATCAAACCTAACGTGAGTACTTTGTGCATCGGACAGGCGGCGAGCATGGGCGCGTTCCTGCTTGCCGCCGGCGAGAAGGGCAAGCGTTTCTGCCTGCCCAATTCCCGCGTGATGATCCATCAGCCCCTGGGCGGTTTCCAGGGCCAGGCCTCGGACATCGAGATCCATGCTCGCGAGATCCTCAGTATCCGCGCACGCCTGAACGAGATGTTGTCGAAGCATACCGGGCAACACATCGAGCGGATCGAAAAAGACACCGACAGGGATAATTTCATGGGTGCGGCCGAAGCCGTGGAGTATGGTCTGGTCGACAAGGTGCTGACGAGTCGCGCCGAATCCTGACACGAGAGAGATAGACATGGCGGAAAAAAAGTCGGGTAACGAGAAGCTTCTTTACTGCTCATTTTGCGGAAAAAGCCAGCATGAAGTCAGGAAGCTGATTGCCGGTCCGTCGGTGTTCATCTGTGACGAGTGCATTGAGCTGTGCAACGACATCATCCGCGACGAGATCGGCGAACGTGCGAGTGCTGAAAGCACGGGCGACCAACTCCCCACGCCGCGCGAGATCTGCGCGCTGCTCGACCAGTATGTGATCGGACAGGCGCAGGCCAAGCGCAATCTCTCAGTAGCGGTCTATAACCACTACAAGCGCCTGCGCCATCTGACCGGCGACAAGGACGGGGTCGAGCTGTCGAAGAGCAATATCCTGTTGATCGGCCCGACCGGTTCAGGCAAGACCTTGCTGGCTCAGACTCTCGCGCGCATGCTCAATGTGCCATTCGTGATGGCCGACGCCACGACGCTGACCGAGGCCGGCTACGTTGGAGAGGATGTCGAGAACATCATCCAGAAGCTGCTGCAGCGCTGCGAGTACGATGTCGACAAAGCCCAACAGGGGATCGTCTATATCGACGAGATCGACAAGATTTCGCGCAAGGCTGAAAACCCGTCCATTACCCGCGATGTTTCGGGTGAGGGTGTGCAACAGGCGCTGCTGAAACTGATCGAAGGCACAACCGCCTCGATTCCGCCGCAAGGGGGGCGCAAGCATCCGAATCAGGATTTCATTCAGGTCGATACGACGAACATCCTGTTCATATGCGGCGGAGCGTTCGATGGACTGGAAAAGGTCATCCAGAACCGCACCGAAAAGGCTGGTATCGGTTTCGGCGCCAAAGTCCAGAGCAAATCGAACAGAGGTGGTGGTGACGCATTGAAGCGCATCGAACCCGAAGACCTGGTCAAGTACGGGTTGATTCCCGAGTTTGTCGGGCGGCTGCCCGTGATCGCGGCGCTGCAGGAGTTGGATGAGGACGCGCTCATACAGATCCTGGTCGAACCCAAGAATGCGCTGATCAAGCAGTATCAGAAACTCTTCTCGATGGAAGGCGTCGAACTCGAGATTCGACCGTCGGCCCTTCATGCCGTGGCGAAGAAGGCGATCAAGCGCAAGACCGGCGCACGTGGCTTGCGGTCGATTCTCGAGGCCGCGTTACTCGACGTCATGTATGACCTGCCCAATCTTGATGGCGTCGAGAAAGTGGTCGTGGATGAAGGCATGATCGATGAAGGTACTCAGCCGCTTCTGATCTACGCCGACCAGCAAAAGGTTTCGGGTTCGAATTGAGCGTCGCTTTCGCTGGCTTGCTTGCCGCTTGATTTATTCACGTCGGGCCCCATATGGGCTCGACGCGCCCCTCCGAGGTATAAAAAAACATGTCAAGCACGCTTGAAGCTCCACAAGAGCAGACCGAACTTCCCCTTCTGCCGCTACGCGATGTAGTGGTGTTTCCGCACATGGTCATCCCGCTGTTTGTAGGTCGGCCCAAGTCGATCAAGGCTCTCGAAAGCGCGATGGAGGCGGGTAAGAGCATTCTGCTCGTCGCCCAGAAATCGGCCGCGAAGGACGAACCTTCGACGGACGATCTCTACGGCATAGGCTGCATTGCCAACATCCTGCAGATGCTCAAGTTGCCGGATGGCACGATCAAGGTTCTGGTCGAGGGCGTGCAGCGTGCACATGTCGACAGTGTGCGCGATCTCGCATCGGTCTTCATGGCCACTGCGCGACCGATACCGCTGCCCGACACCGACGACACCGAGGTCGAGGCGATGCGCAGGGCGATCATTGCCCAGTTCGATCAATACGTTAAGTTGAACAAGAAGATTCCGCCCGAAATCCTTGCATCCCTGTCGGGGATCGAAGACGCAGGGCGTCTTGCCGATACGATCGCGGCCCATCTCCCGCTCAAGCTCGAGCAGAAGCAGGAAGTGCTGGAGATGTTCGGTACTGGCGAGCGACTTGAAAAGCTCTTGTCGCAACTCGAAGCAGAGCTCGACATCCTGCAGGTGGAAAAGCGAATTCGCGGACGCGTCAAGCGCCAGATGGAGAAGAGCCAGCGCGAGTACTACCTGAACGAGCAGGTCAAGGCAATCCAGAAGGAGCTCGGCGAGGGCGAAGAGGGTGCAGACCTCGACGAGATGGACAAGAAGATCAAGTCCGCGGGCATGACCAAGGAGGCGCTGGCCAAGGCCCAAGCCGAACTCAAGAAATTGCGCTTGATGTCTCCGATGTCGGCCGAGGCCACGGTCGTGCGCAATTTCATCGAAACACTGGTGGGTTTGCCGTGGCGCAAGAAATCGCGCGTGAGCAAGGATTTGTCGGCCGCTGAGAAAGTGCTGGATCAGGACCACTATGGTCTCGAGCGTGTGAAGGAGCGCATCGTCGAGTATCTTGCGGTGCAGCAACGCGTCGACAAGGTCAAAGCCCCGATTCTGTGCTTGGTCGGACCGCCGGGCGTCGGCAAGACTTCGCTCGGCCAGTCGATCGCCAAGGCGACCAATCGCAAGTTCGTGCGCATGGCGTTGGGCGGAGTGCGTGATGAAGCTGAGATCCGTGGGCATCGGCGGACTTACATCGGCTCGATGCCGGGCAAGATTCTGCAGAACATGGCCAAGGTCGGCGTGCGCAATCCACTTTTCCTGCTCGA
Organism: Rhodocyclaceae bacterium UBA2346; assembly: GCA_002344625.1. Classification (GTDB taxonomy): domain Bacteria; phylum Pseudomonadota; class Gammaproteobacteria; order Burkholderiales; family Rhodocyclaceae; genus UBA2357. The sequence continues at coordinate 33,332 of DDUE01000059.1, forward strand.
TGAAGTCGATAAGCTCGGAATGGATTTCCGTGGCGACCCGAGCTCGGCACTGCTCGAAGTGCTCGACCCGGAGCAGAATCACACCTTCCAGGATCACTACATCGAGGTCGATTTCGATCTTTCGGATGTGATGTTCGTGGCCACTGCGAACACGCTCAACATTCCCGCGGCCCTGCTCGACCGGATGGAGGTCATCCGGCTTTCGGGTTACACCGAGGACGAGAAGGTGAATATTGCCCAGCGCTATCTCGTACCGAAGCAGATGAAGAACAACGGCCTCAAGCGTGACGAGTTGTCGGTTACCGAAGAGGCCTTGCGCGACGTCTGCCGCTATTATTCGCGTGAGGCGGGCGTGCGCAGCCTCGAGCGCGAGATTTCGAAGATCTGCCGCAAGGTCGTCAAGGCGCTGGTGCTGAGGGCGCGCTCGACCAAGATCGTGGTCAATCCGGGGAATCTCGAGAAGTATCTCGGTGTTCGTCGCTATTCCTTCGGCATGGCTGAAAAGCAGAATCAGGTCGGCCAGGTCACCGGACTCGCATGGACCGAGGTGGGTGGCGAACTGCTGACCATCGAATCGGTCGTCCTGCCCGGCAAGGGCAAGGTCGTGACGACCGGGAAGTTGGGCGAAGTCATGCAGGAATCAATGCAGGCGGCCCTGTCAGTGGTACGCAAACGTGCCCGCTCGCTGGGCATCCAGGATGATTTCTACCAGAAGAGCGATCTCCACATTCACTTGCCCGAGGGCGCGATCCCGAAGGATGGACCGTCTGCAGGGATCGCTATCGCGACAGCGCTGGTGTCGGTGCTGACCGGCATCCCGGTGCGTTGCGACGTTGCGATGACTGGCGAAATCACTCTGCGGGGCGAGGTGTTGCCGATCGGCGGATTGAAGGAAAAACTGCTTGCCGCGATTCGAGGAGGTATCACGCGCGCGCTGATTCCAGAGGAAAATGTCAAGGACCTCGCTGAAATCCCGGAGAACGTCAAGAACAGCCTGGAGATCATTCCGGTGCGCTGGTTCGATCAGGTACTGTCTCTTGCCCTCGAGAGTGAACCGACGCCGTTGCCCGATGAGACTTCAGTGACGTCGCAGGTGGCTGTCACGCCTGACACAGAACTGGGCACGGGGGTGGTTCGCGCACATTGATTCATGGCGCGTGATTGGCTTAATCGTCGGCACGCTGTCCAGCAAGGAATTCGGTCACGCTCTTGGTTTTGGTTCGTTCCCAGATCGGCAATGTCGAACAACCGAACCGATAAAGTACCAAGATCGAAGCGCTCCATCATTCTGAAGCACTGTGCTGGCAAGGAGCTTGAAGGTGCAGTATAATCTTCTGCTGCCGTAGTGTAGTGATGTAATGGTGTGGGTGCTTAGCTCAGTTGGTAGAGCGTCGCCCTTACAAGGCGAATGTCGGCGGTTCGACCCCGTCAGCACCCACCAAACCCTCCTCCCGGGATGCCCCGGAAACCCCGCAATTGCGGGGTTTTTTATTGATGTCTCGTCCCGATGCGTCTCATGGCAGACCATGAAGTACCCCCATTTTTGGGGGTATTAATGGGGGTATCCGGCTGGCCTGGGGGTATACTGGATTCCGGTTGAGACATCGGAGGGCGACATGGCTCTGAACGACCTCGGCATCCGGGCGGCCAAGCCTGCGGGCAAACCTTTCAAGCTCGCGGATGAGAAGGGGTTGTTCCTGCTCATCAATCCTAACGGTTCGAAGCTTTTCCGGATGAAGTACCGCTTCGGCGGCAAGGAGAAACTGCTGTCGTTCGGCACATACCCCGACGTGAGCCTGAAACAGGCCCGGGACCGCCGAGATGAAGCCCGGAGACTCCTGGCCCAGGAGGTTGACCCCGGCGCGGTGCAAAGTGCCCGGAAGCAGGCTAGGGCGATAGCCGGACAGGACAGCTTCGAAGCCGTTGCGCGTGAGTGGATGAAGACCAAGGGGCGCGAATGGACTGAGACTTATGCGTCCAAGACGAGGTCGTGCCTTGAGCACCATGTCTTTCCGTCGATCGGCAAAGATCCGATCAAGGATCTCTCTGCACCGGGTTTTCTTACATTGTTTCGTGCCATTGAGAAGCGCGGAACGATAGACATGGCCCACAGAGTGCAGCAGCACTGCGGGGCCATCTTCAGATTCGCCATCGCCACGGGGAAGGCAACCGATAATCCAGTCCAGAACCTCAAGGGAGCGCTGGCCACGACCAAGAGGAGACACTACGCAGCGATCACTGATCCGGACGAACTTACCGAACTGCTATGTGACATCGACGACTACCGTGGGGAAGTTACTACCAAGGCTGCCATGCAGTTGCTTGCGCTGACCTTCCAACGGACCAAGGAAGTGCGTTTTGCCGAGTGGCGCCAGTTCGATTTCGTGGCCGGCTTGTGGCGGATTCCCGCCGCGGTGATGAAGATGAGGGAGGCTCACCTTGTGCCGCTTTCGAGGCAGGTTCTTGCCGTTCTTGAGGAACTGAAGCCCCTGACGGGACAAAGCGAGTTGGTATTTCCCTCGACGACCAACCGGAATCGACCGATCTCCGAGAACACGGTGACCTACGCACTGGCGCGGATGGGATACAAGGGACGGATGACGGGCCACGGCTTTCGGACCGTCGCATCGACGCTGCTCAACGAACAAGGGTATCGAGAGGAGGTAATCGAGCGCCAACTGGACCACGAAGAGCGCAACCAGGTCAGGGCTGCCTACAATCGGGCCGAGTATCTTCCAGAGCGTCGGGCCATGATGCAGGCGTGGGCGGACTATCTGGACCAACTCCGAAAGAGCGCCAAGCGGCTTCGTGTTTCGAGATCGCTTGCACATTCAGAGTGTGCAGCGGAGTTTCCGCCATTGATGGCAACGAAAGGAAGCCGCGCCATCGAGCCTGAGTACGTAGTTGACCAGAAAGCGCGAGATACGGCCATCACCATCCGATGGATGTAGACAAAGCCGAACGACAACAGGGCGGCCCGTATCAGCGGTGAGGTACCGGTAGCCGGTGTGGGCCACCGAGCTGCGCCCGGTCGAGGCCGAGCAGATCCAGGCCTAGGCCGCCACCGAGGGGGCTCCGGTGAGCGCCTGCGCGAGATCACGGTGGCGCAGAACCAACCGGACGAAAGGCCCTGCGCAGTGCTCGACCGTGCCGGTCTCGAACAGCAGCAGCGGGTGCAGGATCTGATGCGTGAGCCTCAGGAGCAGGAGCATGCAGCCGAGGCTCGCACGAGACGAGACGCGCCGATCGGCAGCAACTGGGCGAAATGCTCGATCGTTAGGCCGAGCAGCAATAGCGGCAACAGCACGAATAGGAGCAGCAGCGTGGGATGAGCCGATGATGTTAGGCAGATAGAGAACGGCTGGAGACCTTGTGGTCTCCAGCCAAAAGGCAATCCTAATGCGCGGGTGGATACCAGTATGAATGACCAGGCTTGATCATCCCGTCCTGTCTCCCGAATCGACCTTCCAGCACCTTTCGGACATCGTCAGGAAACTGGGTCAAGTCTCCCATCATGTAGGAAACATAAACTTCGAATTTTGGATGCCTCTTCCAAAAGCCATTCTCAATCGAGCTTTCTAGAGAACGGTCGAACCATGCATGCAAGATTTCCAGTGCACCATTCACCCGCTCCTCGATATTATTGCCTTCGTAGATGAGTTCGTATCCAGCGCGCTTTCGGTCCTCTCTCTCGCGATGCTGCTCAGGAATACGGCCCAGAGCATTGAGCGCTTCCTCAAAAACGTCATGACGCTTACGATGAAGCTGCTGATCTTCCCGTATATCCGGGCCAAAATACAATCCGCAGAACTTGCAGATGGCGACTGCACCGTCGTCCGTGACGTAGGAGGCGATTGTAGTCTCCCGCCATTTGGCCAACTCGTGATAACTCCTGGCTCTGAACAACTCTTGAGCTGCTCGATTAAGTCGAACCGAATGGGACAAATGTGGGTAAGTGGACTTGAGCGATTTCGCGTGTTTCTTCACGCGCTCAACGTCCTTCAATGAAATGGAGGTCGGCATGGTAGCTATCTCTTTCCAATGGAAGATTTCAGGGGTCCGCTCAGTGAAACCAAAAGGATTGAGATGCCCAGGAGATATGGGCTAGGTAGTGCACAAAGGCTTTGCCATTGCGGACGGCAAGCACCTACCGGATGCTGAGTGGAAGTCTACCGTCCCTTCGGCCGATGTCAACCAAGAGGAGTAGAGCAGTGTATGGAGGATGGATGCTGCTTGAGCCCGCAACGCTCCAGGCTAGCTTAGCTGGTCTCCTGCACCCAGATTTGATGCGGCCAGCAGCCTGCCGAACTCGAGAGGGAAAACAGCTACAGCCGGCGATCACCCGCAGCCGCCCGGCGCCACTGTCGGACGGCATGCATTTCTTTCCAGGCAACTTGAGATCCCATAGTGCTGCACATGGCGTAGAGTATGCAACTGGAAACCATCGGGTGCGTCATGAAGCGCGGCAATACTGATCGGACAGGATCCATGAGCAAAGTCGAGTCCAAGTTTGGGTGTGTACGTTTTCATCGCTCGCCGTTCAGCACCTTGGCGCGCGAAGCTGGAAATCAGGGCTGCATGGCCGCAGATGGTACGATTTCTGCCAAGGCTTTCGCCGCTTCCGAAAGATCTGGAGAACAATATGTCTTCGCGGTCATGGACAATCACGGGGGGCAACTACCGGCTGAGTATGGGGTCGTCGCATCGCTCGTGGTGCAGCAGGTTCTGTTGCATGCGCTGTACGTGAGTGCTGGCAAGCAAATCTTTCAGTTTTCTTCTTCTTTGGTCCGAGACTTCTATCGCACCGATATATCCGAAACGCCCATAGGGAGATTGCATCTTCCCTATGCCGCAGGGTTCCTGCATTTTGGACTGCAAGACGAGTTGGTGCTGGACAACATCTGGCGGGCCGCCCCCGAGTACGTTGATGGTGCGTACTACCACCTCGGTCCGCAGGGGCAACTCACGGTTCAGTTGACCCTGTCTCGCCTTGGCGGGGCGACCAGTGGCTTGCCGGGGCCGTATTTTTCCCTGGAAACGGGCGATTTCGAGTGCTCAGCGCACGTTGCCGTCGATCGCGCGCTTGATCGTGCTGCGGCGGCTGATGTCGATGGGACGGCCCGTATGGGCGACTTGATCAGCGAGTTTAGCGATTGGGAAGGGGTTGCAAGGCCTGTGATCCATCAGTCGCTTTCCCTAGGGTCTGTTCACAAATGACAA
>DDUE01000068.1 GCA_002344625.1 Rhodocyclaceae bacterium UBA2346
CATGCGTCGCTGCCTCATCCGCGCGATGCTGCGGCGCAACTGGCGCTGACGTTCGCCGGCGCGGTCCGGGCCGAGCCCGCCGCCGGGTCGGCGTCGGGGCAGTTCGACGGCGGTTTCGACCACAGCCGTTTCGATCTCGCCTGGACATGGTCGTCGGCACCGGCGCCCTTTCTCACGGCGCGCATGGCGCTCGACCGGCTGGTGCTCGACGCCTACCTGCCCGCCGGGGAGGCGTCCGCTGCGGCGTCGGGCGGGCTATCCCTGCCGCGATGGCAGGACTGGCCCCTCTCCGCCGAGCTGCGGGTCGGCACGCTCGTGTTCCGGGGCTTGACCAGCCAGGATGCGCGTCTCGACATCAATGCCGGCATGCGCCCGTGACACGACCTGCGACTGCCGGCCCGTCGCAGCCGCGGCGTGCGTTCATGAGCGAACGGCGAAGACCGGCAGGCGCCAGTCGAACGCCAGCGCACACAGCCGGATCGTCAAAACCAGCGACCCGCCGGCCAGCGCCGCCCACCCCGGGCTGACCCCGCCCCACAGGCTCAGGCCGACCAGCAGCAGCGCGCCGGCCCAGGAGGCGGTCGCATACAGTTGACCGACGAATACCAGCGGAATCTGGTTGCACAGCACGTCGCGCAGAATGCCGCCGAACACGCCGGTGATCACGCCCATCAGGCTTGCCACCAGCCAAGGCGCGCCCATTGCCAGCGCGGCCTGGGTGCCGCTCACGGTAAACAGCGCCAGGCCGACGGCGTCCGGCAGCAAAAAGAGCTTGGGTGGCAGCGCCCGGATCCGCACCAGCGCGAAGGTCGCCAGGCCCGCGAGCACGGCGGCGGTCAGGTAACTCTGATCGGCGATCCAGAAAACCTTGCGGTCGAGCATGACGTCGCGCAAGGTGCCGCCGCCCAGCGCGGCGGCGAGCGCGACGACGACCATCCCGAACAGGTCGAAAGGCCGGCGCCCGGCCTCGAGTACCCCCGACGAGGCTTGAACCGCCACCCCTGCGAGCGCGATCCCGTAAAGAAGCGAGTCGACTGAAATCATGGTGTGAACAATACCATCGCCCCCTGCCGCAAGCGTTGCACCGGCGCGCCTGCCGTCCGGCTGGCGCCCCATCGATGCTAAAGTTCGCCCTCCCACCCACTTCATGCCGGAGGGCGCATGCCGATTCCGACCGTGTTCAAGGGCAGGCTGAGCCTGCCCGCGATTGCCGCGCCGATGTTCCTCGTATCCGGTCCGGATCTCGTCATCGAAACCTGCAAGGCGGGTGTGGCCGGCACCTTTCCCACGCTCAATGCGCGTACTCCTGCTCAGCTGGACGAATGGCTGGAACGCATCGGGGGCGCCCTGGGCGCCCTGGGCGCCGCGGGCGGGCGGGCTTCAGCGCATGCGCCGTACGGCGTGAATCTGATCCTGCACGCCACCAACCCGCGCCTCGCCGACGATCTTGCGCTGGTCGAGCGGCACCGGGTGCCTTTCGTCATCACCAGTCTCGGCCACCCGGACGAGGTCGTCGAGCGCGTGCATGCGTACGGCGGTCTTGTATTCTCCGATGTCATCCATGCCCAGCATGCGCGCAAGGCGGCCGCAGCCGGCGTGGATGGAATCATCGCCGTCGCGAGCGGGGCGGGGGGGCATGCCGGCACCCAGAGCGCCATCAGCCTCGCGCGCGAGATTCGCGCGTTCTGGCACGGGGTGCTGGTGCTCGCGGGGGCGATCTCCGACGGCGCGGGCGTGCGCGCGGCCGAGGTCCTGGGGGCCGATTTCGCGTACATGGGCACGCGCTTCATCGCCACGCGCGAATCGATGGCCGATGCCGCCTACAAGGCGATGCTGCTCGAGTGCACGGCCGCCGAGATCGTCTATACCGACGTGATCTCCGGCACCAACGCCAACTTCATGTGGCCGAGCCTCGCGCAGGCCGGATTCGAGCGCGCCGCGCTCAGCGCCGGCACCGGCAAAGGCAAGATCCATGGCATCGCCGACGAGGCCCGCGCCTGGCGCGACGTCTGGAGCGCCGGCCATGGGGTCTCGACCATCCACGATTTACCGGCGGTCGCCGACTTGGTCGAGCGGCTCGCCCGCGAGTACCGGGCGGCGTGCGACCTGCCCGCGAGCCCGGCGCTGCGGGGCGGGTGAACAAGGCGCGATAAATTTCTCGCCGGTTTGTCAAGCGTTGTCGTATATACTGCGCGAACTGCTCCGGGGTGCGACAACGCGCTGAGATGGTCGAACGACCGAACCCGTGAACTTGATCCGGTTAGTACCGGCGAAAGAAGAGCGCATGTCCTGCGTGACGTGCACCCGAAGAAGCCTGCGGCCTTCGGATTGCATCCCGCATGGACGGTCTCCGGAGCTGTGACCGCCCCAACCAGGAGACCGCCATGAACGCACCGACAGAACTCGAACAGCTGCTCTCGCTCACCCGCCAGCCCTTTCCCGCCTCGCGCAAGATCCATGTTCCCGGTGAATTTCCGGGGGTGAACGTCGCGATGCGTGAAATCGCGCTCACCAATGGCGAACGGGTCGTGGTGTACGACACCTCCGGGCCGTATACCGACCCGGCCGCGAGCATCGACGTTCGCAGCGGTCTTGCCAGTCTGCGCGGCCAATGGATCGAGGCGCGTGGCGATACCGAGACCTATGCCGGCCGCGAGCCGGCGAGCCTCGACGACGGGGTCAAGAACGAAGCCCGCGACCCAGGCCGCATCGAAGCGCTGCGCGCCGAAGCCGCCGCGCTCCAGCGCACCCCGCGGCGCGCCCGCAGCGGCTCCAATGTCACCCAGATGCACTATGCCCGCCGCGGCATCGTCACGCCCGAGATGGAATACGTGGCCGTGCGCGAGAACGGCAAGCGCGAATGGATGCAGGCTTATCTCGATGATCACGAACGCGAGGCGCGGTTGCGCGGCAACCCGATGGGCGCGCGAATTCCCCAGACCATCACGCCCGAGTTCGTGCGCGACGAAGTGGCGCGCGGACGCGCGATCATTCCGGCCAACATCAATCACCCGGAAGTCGAGCCGATGGCGATCGGACGCAACTTCCTGGTCAAGATCAATGCCAACATCGGCAATTCGGCCGTGACCTCGAGCATCGAGGAAGAAGTCGACAAACTCGTGTGGGCGATCCGCTGGGGCGCCGACAACGTGATGGACTTGTCGACCGGCCGCAACATCCACACCACCCGCGACTGGATCGTGCGCAATTCGCCGGTGCCGATCGGCACCGTGCCGATCTACCAGGCGCTCGAGAAGGTCGGCGGGGTCGCCGAGGACCTCACCTGGGCGATCTATCGCGACACCCTGATCGAGCAGGCGGAGCAGGGCGTGGACTACTTCACCATCCATGCCGGCGTGCGCCTGCCCTTCATCCACCTGACCGCCAAGCGCCGCACCGGGATCGTGTCGCGCGGCGGCTCGATTCTCGCCAAGTGGTGCATCACCCATCACCAGGAGAATTTCCTCTACACCCATTTCGAGGAAATCTGCGAAATCATGAAGGCCTACGACGTCAGCTTTTCGCTGGGCGACGGCCTGCGTCCCGGGAGCGCCGCCGATGCCAACGACGAGGCCCAGTTCGCCGAGTTGCGCACGCTGGGCGAGTTGACCCGGATCGCCTGGAAGCACGACGTTCAGACCATGATCGAAGGGCCGGGACACGTGCCGATGCACATGATCCAGGCCAACATGGACGAGCAGATCAAGCACTGCCACGAGGCTCCGTTCTACACGCTCGGACCGCTGACCATCGATATCGCCCCCGGCTACGACCACATCGCCAGCGCGATCGGCGCGGCGATGATCGGCTGGATGGGGACCGCGATGCTGTGCTACGTGACGCCCAAGGAGCACCTCGGCCTGCCCGACCGCGACGATGTCAAGCAAGGCATCATCGCCTACAAGATCGCCGCCCATGCCGCCGACGTCGCCAAGGGCCACCCCGGCTCGCGTGCGCGCGACGACGCCATGAGCAAAGCGCGGTTCGAGTTCCGCTGGCACGACCAGTTCAGCCTCGGCCTCGACCCGGATACCGCGCGCGAGTACCACGACGAGACCCTGCCCCGCGACAGCGCGAAGGAGGCGCATTTCTGCTCGATGTGCGGACCCAAGTTCTGTTCGATGAAGATCACCCAGGACGTGCGCGACTTCGCCGCCGCGCGGGGCTTGTCCGAAGAAGAGGCGCGCGTGCGCGGCATGGCGGAGAAGTCCGTGGAGTTCAAGTCGGCGGGGGGTGAGTTCTATGTGCCGGTCGACACCCTCGGCACGCGGGGCTGACGCCATGAGCGCCGCCGCCCGGCCGCCCGAAGGGGGGGCTCTCCTCCCGTCGGGAAGTGGTCGCGTTAGCGACCGGAGGGTAGTCCAGTGAGCGCCGCCGTTTCCCCCCTGCGGCCGTCGGCCGGCAACCCGGCCACACGCCCGGCGCTGAGCGACAGCCTGATTGCAGACCTGAACACTAAGTCGGACGCAGTGCGTGCGCTCCTCGCGGCGGCGGCGGCCGAACTCGGCACCGACGGCGAAATCGCGTTTGCCAACAGCTTCGGCGCCGAGGACATGGTGCTGACCGACATCATCATGACCGGCGGGCTGCCGATCGAGATCTTCTCGCTCGACACCGGGCGGCTGCCGGCCGAAACCTACGCGCTGATCGGCGAGGTTGAAAAACGCTACGGCGCGACGCTCCGGATCTACTTCCCCGAGTCGGGCGCGGTCGAAACCTTCGTGCGCGCCCATGGCATCAACGCCTTTTACGATTCGGTGGCGCTGCGCAAGGTGTGCTGTCAGGTGCGCAAGATCGGACCGCTCGGTCGGGCGCTCGCCGGCAAGAAGGCCTGGGTGACCGGTCTGCGCGCGGCCCAGTCGGTCACGCGCGCCGGGCTGCCACTGCGCGAATTCGACGCCGGCAATGGCCTCGAGAAGTTCAATCCGCTGTCGGACTGGAGCGAGACCGAAGTCTGGGCTTACATCCGCCTGCACCAGGTGCCCTACAACGCGCTCCACGATCAGTTCTACCCGAGCATCGGCTGTGCGCCGTGTACCCGCGCCATCGCCGTCGGCGAAGACGTTCGCGCCGGACGGTGGTGGTGGGAGAACCCCGAGACCAAGGAGTGCGGCCTTCATGTAAAGGAGGGCAAGGCATGAACGAACATACCCGATGCGGGTTAGAATCGCGCCCGTCCAAGAAGCGGCCCGCAATCGCGGCCACCCTCCGCGACCCTGTCAAGGATCTGTAAAAGGCCATGTCAACGCTCACCCGACAAACCCTCTCCCACCTCGACTGGCTCGAGGCCGAAGCCATCCACATCATGCGTGAAGTGGCGGGCCAGTGTTCCAATCCGGTGCTCCTGTTCTCCGGCGGCAAGGATTCTATCTGCATGCTGCGACTCGCCGAGAAGGCTTTTCGCCCGGGACGCTTTCCGTTTCCGCTGATGCATATCGATACCGGTCACAACTATCGCGAAGTCACCGACTTCCGCGACAAGCGCGCGGCCGAACTGGGCGAGCGGCTGATCGTACGCTCGGTCGAAGACTCGATGGCGCGAGGCACGGTAGTGCTCAAGCATCCCGGAGAATCACGCAACAAGCATCAATCGGTGACGCTGCTCGAGGCGATCGAGGAATTCGGCTTCAATGCCTGCATCGGCGGCGCCCGGCGTGACGAGGAAAAGGCCCGCGCCAAGGAACGGATCATGAGTTTTCGCGACGAGTTCGGCCAGTGGGACCCCAAGAACCAGCGACCGGAGTTGTGGAACCTGTACAACGCCCGCAGCCACAAGGGCGAGAACATCCGCGCCTTTCCGATCAGCAACTGGACCGAACTCGATGTATGGCAATACATCCAGCGCGAAGAGCTGGAATTGCCGTCGATCTACTTTGCCCACGTCCGTCCGGTCGTGCGCAAGGGCGATCTGCTGCAGCCGGTCACCGAACTGACGCCCGCCCGCCCCGACGACAAGATCGAAGACATGCGGGTGCGGTTTCGCACGGTGGGCGACATCACCTGCACCGCGCCGGTCGAATCGGACGCCGACACGGTCGCCAAGATCCTGCTCGAAACCGCGTCCACGACGATCACCGAGCGCGGCGCCACCCGGATGGACGATCAAACCTCCGAGGCGTCGATGGAGCAGCGCAAGAAGGAAGGTTACTTCTGAGCGCACGCTCGCGCCAGCACTTGGCAGGCGCCCCCCGGGTCGGGCATGCGGCGTCGCCACGGCGCCCTTGCGCCCCTCCCCACTCAGCCCGCCCCTTGACCTCGAAGGGCAAACCCGTCCGCACCGAACTGATGGCCTCATAGGAATCATGACCATGTCCGCCCCCGAACAATTGCCGGATCACGACCACGGCCTGCTGCGCTTCCTGACCTGCGGAAGCGTCGATGACGGCAAGAGCACCCTGATCGGACGCCTGCTGTTCGATACCAAGACCATACTGGTCGACACCCTCAGCGCGATCGAAAAGACTTCGGCCAAGCGCGGCATGAGCGCCGTCGATCTGTCGCTGCTGACCGACGGACTGCAGGCCGAGCGCGAGCAGGGCATCACCATCGATGTCGCCTACCGCTATTTTTCGACCGGCACCCGCAAGTACATCATCGCCGACGCCCCCGGCCACGAACAATACACGCGCAACATGGTGACCGCCGCATCGACCGCGAATCTCGCGATCATCCTGATCGACGCCCGCAAAGGCATGCTCACCCAGACGCGCCGCCACTCGTATCTGGCAAGCCTGGTCGGCATCCCGCATCTCCTGGTCGCGGTCAACAAGATGGATCTGGTCGATTACGACCAAGCGACTTTCGAACGCATCCGCGCAGACTATCTCGCCTTCGCCGCGAAACTGGGGATCGGCGACGTACGCTTCATTCCCCTGTCGGCCCTCAATGGCGACATGATCGTCGATCGCGGCGAGCGCCTGGCGTGGTACGACGGCCCCACCCTGCTCGAGATTCTCGAAAGCGCCCCGGCGGCACATACCGAACAAGCCGAAGACTTCCGCTTTCCGGTCCAGTTCGTCTGTCGCCCGCAGGATTCGTCCAACCCCGAACTGCACGACTATCGCGGCTTCATGGGGCGGGTCGAGTCGGGCGAAGTGGCAGTCGGCGACCCGGTCACGGTGCTGCCCTCGGGGGCGCGCAGCCGGATCAAGACGATCGAACTGGGCGGCGCGAAGCTTGCGCGGGCGATTCATGAACAGTCGGTGACCCTGTTGCTCGAAGACGAGATCGACATCTCGCGCGGCGACCTGATCGTCAAGTCCTCCGAAGCGGCCGAGCCGGTCAAGGAAATCGATGCCATCGTCTGCTGGCTCGCCGAAGCGCCGCTGTCGACCGCCCGCACCTATCTCGTGCGCCACACGACGCGCGAGGTCAAAGCCAAGGTCGCCCGCATCGACTACCGGCTGGACGTCAACACCCTGGCCCAGGAACCGGCCAGCGTGCTCACGATGAACGATATCGCCCGCGTGACGCTGAAGCTCGCCCAACCGATCGTGGCCGACGCCTATCGCAGCAACCGCGCCACCGGCGCCTTCATCGTCATCGACGAAAGCACCAATAACACCGTCGGCGCGGGCATGATCGCCTGAATTCGCCTTTTCTTTCCTGTATCTGAGGGGGCGCAATGCCCCCTCGCCGTTTTTCGTGTTAAATGACGGCGCCGCGACTCGAGAGCCCACCGGACAGACCAAAAACGCGGCGACTGGGGGTATGCTTCGAGCCGGAGCGGGTAGGGAACGATGCCCTGCGGGATACGTCCACGTGGGTGCAGTAATGAAAAAATAGACAAGAGCAAACCAAACCATGAAGCGTGTCGACGACTATCGTCTCAAACTGGGTGATCGCGAGTTCGTGCCGATCATGATCGGCGGAATGGGGGTCGATATCTCGACCTCCGATCTTTCGCTCATCGCAGCGGGACTGGGCGGCATCGGCCATATTTCTGATGCCATGGTGCCGACCGTCAGCGACCGCCGCTACGATACCAAGTACGTGCGCGACAAGCTCAAGCTCTACAAGCACAACGTCACCAACAGCAACAAGTCGGATGTCCAGTTCGACCTCGCCCTGCTCGCCGAGGCCACCGAGGCGCATGTCCGCAACACCATGGAGCGCAAACGCGGCGATGGCCTGATCTTCATCAACTGCATGGAAAAGTTGACGATGAACGGCCCCAAGGACACCTTGCGGGTACGCCTGCGTTCGGCCATGGACGCCGGTATCGACGGCATCACCCTGGCGGCCGGCCTGCACCTGGGATCGTTTGCGCTGATCGAGGACCATCCCCGCTTCCGCGACGTGAAGCTCGGCATCATCGTCTCGTCGTTGCGTGCGCTGCAGCTCTTCATCAAGAAAAGCGCGCGCACCCAGCGCCTGCCCGACTACGTCGTGGTCGAAGGTCCGCTCGCGGGCGGCCACCTCGGCTTCGGCATGGACTGGGCCGAATACGATCTGCACACCATCGTTGCCGAGATCAGCGCCTGGATCAAGGCCGAGCAGCTCGACATCCCGGTGATTGCCGCCGGTGGCGTGTTCACGGGCAGCGACGCGGTCCGCTTCCTCGAAACCGGGGTCGCAGGCGTGCAGGTTGCGACCCGTTTCACCGTCACCCACGAGTGCGGCCTGCCAGCCGACGTTCAACAGCACTACTTCGCCGCCGCCGAAAGCGATATCGAAGTCAACACCATTTCGCCCACCGGCTATCCGATGCGGATGCTCAAGAGCAGCCCCGCAATCGGCGACGGCATCCGCCCCAATTGCGAGGCGTACGGCTACCTGCTCGACGCCAACGGCAGTTGTTCGTACATCACCGCCTACAACCGCGAACTCGCGCTCCACCCCGATGCGAAGCGCATCAAGGTCATGGACAAGACCTGCCTGTGCACGCAGATGCGCAACTTCGACTGCTGGACCTGTGGCCACTACACTTATCGGCTCAAGGACACCTCGATCCGCGCCGCCGACGGCAGCTATCAGATCCTGTCGGCCGAGCATGTGTTCAAGGACTATCAGTTCAGCACCGACGACACGATCGCGTTGCCCGTGCCCGAGTACGCCACGACCGAAGCCTGATAGCGCACGCATTCGCTCGCCAAGACGCCCCGATCAAGGCAGCGAGATCGCCAGTGCGGCCGACAGGAACACCAGCGCGGAAACATTGCCGATCAACACCATGGACGCCACCACCTCCGGCTGCTGGTTGTAACGCTCGGCGAAGATGAAGTTCAGCACGGCGGGCGGCAACGCCCCGAACACCAGCAGCAGGGCGCGCTCCTGGGTTGGCAGCTCGATCAGCATCATCACGCCGAGCGCAAGCACCATCCCGACCAAGGGACGCGCAACCGCCCCAAACACCCCGATGCCAACCGCGGTGATCCGGGAGTCGGTCAGGCGCACCCCCAGCGCAAACAGCATCAGCGGAATCGCGATCTCACCCAGCATCCGGATCGCCAGCATCAGCGGCGGCCATACCTGCACACCCAGAATCCCGACCACCAAACCCGCCACCGTCGCGATCACCGACGGCACTTTCCAGACGTTCCAGACCTTGATGCGATGGTCGAGCAGCCAGGCGCCATAGGTGAAATGCAGCAGATTCGAAACCATGAACATCACCACCGCCGGCGCGAGCGCAAGCTCGCCGAATGCGAGCACGGCGAGCGGCAGCCCGAGATTGCCGCAGTTGTTGAACATCATCGGCGGCACGAAGGTCTTGACTTGCAAACCCGACAAGTGCGCCAGCAACCACGCCGCGAGCCCCGATCCGATCACGACGATCAAGGTCGCGATCGTCAGCGGAATGTACTCGGTGATGTGGAACTCCTTGTTCGCGAGGGCCGCGAACACCAGCGCCGGCACGAACACATCCATCGTCAGCTTGTTCGCGTGCGACAGGTCGGGTTTCATCTTCCGCCCGACGAAAAAACCCACCGCGGTAATCGCGAACAGGGGAAACAGGATGGAGATGATACGTATCAGCATGCGGGGCTGCGCAAGGCCTGCGTCATTGTTCGCCGCGGCACGACGGTGCGCCGGATCGCACCATCATGCCGGCAGGCTCGGGCTGCGGAGCGGGCACGCGGCGGCGGATTACAACACGTAGCGCGCCAGATCTTCGCGTTGCGACAAGACTTGGAGGCGCGAATCGACATACTCGGCATCGATCCTGACCTTGTCCACGCCCGCCTTGCCGGCATCGAACGACACCTCTTCGAGCAGCTTTTCCATGACCGTATACAAGCGTCGCGCCCCGATGTTCTCGGTCTTCTCGTTTACATGGAAAGCGATCTCGGCCAGGCGCCGGATTCCATCCGCGATGAACTCGAGCACGACGCCGTCGGTTGCAAGCAAGGCCTGGTACTGGCGCGTCAGGCACGCATCGGTCTGGGTCAGGATGCGCTCGAAATCCTCGACCGACAGATTCTCGAGCTCGACTCGAATCGGAAAACGCCCCTGCAGCTCGGGAATCAGATCGCTCGGCTTCGACAGGTGGAACGCGCCACTGGCAATGAAAAGCACGTGATCGGTCTTGATCATGCCGTACTTGGTCGATATCGTCGTGCCTTCGACCAGGGGCAGCAGATCGCGCTGCACCCCCTGGCGCGAAACGTCGGCACCCTGCATGTCCGAGCGGGCAGCGATCTTGTCGATCTCGTCCAGGAACACGATACCGTTCTGCTCGACCGCCCTGACCGCCTCGGCCTTGACCTCGTCGTCATTGATCAGGCGGGCGGCCTCGTCATCGGCCAGCACCTTGAGTGCATCGGCAATACGCAACTTGCGCGCCTTTTTCTTGCCTCCGCCGAGATTCTGGAACATGCCTTGAATCTGCTGGGTCAGTTCCTCCATGCCCGGCGGAGCGAAGATCTCGGCCGTCATCGCGGGCGACGCCACCTCGATCTCGATTTCCTTGTCGTCGAGCTCGCCCTCGCGCAGCCTCTTGCGGAATTTCTGACGCGTGGCCGAGTCCTGCGCCACCGGCTCGGTATCGAAACCGGTCGGGCGCGCCGGCGGCAGCAGCACATCGAGCACCCTGTCCTCGGCAGCATCCATTGCGCGGTCGCGCACCGAACGCATGGCACGTTCGCGCGCGTCCTTGACCGCGATTTCGGCGAGATCGCGGATGATGGTGTCGACATCACGGCCGACATAGCCAACCTCGGTAAACTTGGTCGCCTCGATCTTGATGAACGGCGCATTGGCCAGGCGCGCCAGCCGGCGCGCGATCTCGGTCTTGCCGACGCCGGTGGGGCCGATCATCAGGATGTTCTTGGGCGTGATCTCGCTTCTGAGCGGCTCCTCGACCTGGGCTCGCCGCCAGCGGTTGCGCAGTGCGATCGCGACCGCTTTCTTGGCCTTGTTCTGCCCGACAATGTGCTTGTCGAGCTCGGAGACGATCTCCGGAGGGGTCATCTGGGTCATCCCGCAAGCACCTCGATTACGTGTGACTGGTTGGTATAGATACACAGATCGCCCGCGATCGCGAGCGATTTCGCCACGATCTCCTCGGGCGCCAGTTCGGTGTTTTCGAGCAGCGCCCGCGCGGCCGACTGGGCGTACGCGCCGCCGCTACCGATCGCGACGATGCCCTGTTCGGGTTCGAGCACGTCGCCGTTGCCGGTGATCACCAGCGAGTGTTCGGCATCGGCAACCGCGAGCATCGCTTCCAGCCGCCGCAGCATCCGGTCGGTCCGCCAGTCCTTGGCCAACTCGACCGCGCTGCGCAACAGATTGCCCTGGTGCTTGTCGAGCTTTGCCTCGAAGCGCTCGAACAGCGTGAAGGCGTCGGCAGTGCCGCCCGCAAATCCGGCCAGGATCTTGCCCTGGTGAATTGTCCTCACCTTGCGCGCCGTGGCCTTGATAACGATGTTGCCAAGCGTGACCTGGCCGTCGCCGCCCAGTGCGACGCGCCTGCCGCGGCGCACCGAGAGTATCGTGGTGCCGTGATATTGTTCCATTCGATTGTTCCCGACTTGACGGTGCGCCGGTCCCGAGGCTTCAGCCCCGCAGCATGACCTGCGCCACCTGATCGACTCCCATGACCCGCAGCAGCGCCGCGACCATGGCGTTTACGTTTTGCAGACACACCAGCTTGCCTTGAGCGCGCAGCGTCGACAGGATGTTGAACAGCGTCCCCGCGCTGACGAAATCCATGCGCCGCAGCAGCCCACACTCGACCTCCACATTCGACCGCTCGGACGCAAAGGCCGCAAGTTTGCGCAGGATTTCCGCCCCGGCATGGGTGACGTCGCCCTCGAGCACGAACGTGGCTTCCGAGCGCAGCGCATCTTCGGCCTCGGACGCCGCCTCGGCCACCGCGGCAGGCTCGACGCTCTCCCACGACGGGGGCGACTCCTCGAACGTGATCGCATAGTCGAGCGCCAAATCCTCGAAGCGCTCGTATTCTCCAGTGTGCTGAAGCAGCTCGAGCAGGAGCAGCCAGGTTTCGCGGCCATCGACGACACCGGGACTGACCTTGCCCGCCAGCATCTCGACCAGCCCCGCGGCGTTCATCAGCGACACTTTCGCGCGCTCGCGCTCAAGCTTCCTGACCACTTCCAGCAGCAGCCCGCAACCTTCATTGTCGAACGCACGCACCCGCTTCAGGTCGATGCGGATCGCGCCGCTCTTCTGCCCGATCACCAGGATCTGGCGGAACTGCTCGGCCGCCGAGCGCGACAGATTTCCGGCAATGTTGATCAGCGGAACCGCCTCCGAGCGCGGGCGGGTCTGCTTTCTGGACAGGTCGTCCCAAGGCGGCGGCGAGCGCTCGAAGCGGGTCGCGTAATCGAGCACCCGCGACTCGAAGCGTTCGCGCTGCCCGGTCAGCCGGTAGAGGTCGAGCAGCATCATCCACAAGCCCTCGCCGACTACGCTGCCATCCTCGCCGAGCGCGGCATCGAGCAAGGCCTCGGCCTCGCGCAAATCGCCGTTGGCGTAGAGCACCGCGGCCTCTTCGTAGGTGGCGCCGATACCGGGCCCCACCT
Source organism: Rhodocyclaceae bacterium UBA2346 (assembly GCA_002344625.1). Lineage (GTDB taxonomy): Bacteria > Pseudomonadota > Gammaproteobacteria > Burkholderiales > Rhodocyclaceae > UBA2357. The sequence goes on from DDUE01000068.1 coordinate 12,987, forward strand.
CCTGGACCCGGACCATCCCGGCACAGTCCGCAAGCGCCAAAGACGCATCACCACTGAAATCGATCGTCGACAACTCGGCCCGGTTCACCGGCCGCGCGGCGGACATGCCGTCGCCGTGCCCCCCTTTCGGGGTATCGGATCTCGCACTTGGACTCTTCTTGCCGAAGGAGGGCATATCGACGCTTGCTACAGACGCAATACTCAAAAATTCAATCCGGACCTGGTCCAGAGAATAGCATCTTGGCGGCCTGACTTGCGCACGGGTCGCGCAATCGTGCGCCCGCCGCACCGTTCGTTGCCGCAATGTCCCGTTTGCTTACGTTTTGCAATGCTAGAACATGCATCCCTCGCGAATCCACCGGGTCGGTCGGATAGAATGCGGTAATGAGCAAGCGACCATCCACCCAGCCGCCCCTCGCCGCGGAGGCGTTTTCACTGCCCGTGCGAGTGTACTACGAGGACACCGACGCCGCAGGGCTCGTCTACTACGCGAACTACCTACGATTTTGCGAGCGTGCGCGCACCGAATGGCTGCGATCGCTGGCCTTTTCCCAACAACGCCTGATGACCGACGAGGGCATCGCCTTCGTCGTCCGCTCGGTCGAGGCGCGATATCGCGCGCCTGCAAGACTCGACGACTTGCTCGCCGTGGTTTCGCGCATTTCGAGGCTGGGGGGCGCCAGCCTCGAATTCGACCAAAAGATCTATCGCAAAGAGGAACTTATCTTCGACGCCAGAATCACCATCGCCTGCATTGACATTGCGGGGCAACGTCCCGCACCTCTTCCTCCTGCATTACGCATCCGATTGCTCCCTTCTGCTCAATCATGACCGTCACCCCAGATCTTTCCGTCGTCAGCCTAATCAGCCAAGCCAGCGTCGTCGTCCAGCTCATCATGGGCCTGCTGGCCATGTTGTCGCTCATCTCGTGGTATTGGATCTTTCGCAAGTGGTTCCAGATTCGCGCTGCACGCGAGCACACCAGTTCGTTCGAACGGGATTTCTGGAGCGGCGGCGACCTGAACACCCTCTATCAATCGGCGGCCTCTGCCCGCCACGAAACCGGCAGCATGGAGCGGATCTTCGAAGCCGGCTACCGCGAGTTCACCAAACTGCGGACCAAGAGCCACGACAACGGCGCGATCATAGACGGTTCGCGGCGGGCAATGCGCGCCACGCACCAGCGGGAAATGGATGACCTCGAAGCCCATCTCTCGTTTCTCGCGACGGTCGGATCGGTCTCCCCTTACATCGGTCTGCTCGGCACGGTATGGGGCATCATGAATGCATTTCGCGGCCTGTCGAGCATGAGTTCGGCCACCCTCGCACAGGTCGCCCCGGGCATCGCCGAGGCCCTGGTCGCGACCGCGATCGGCCTGTTCGCGGCCATACCCGCGGTCGTCGCCTACAACCGCTACACCCATGACATCGACCGGGTCGGCATCCGCTTCGAAAGCTTCATGGAAGAGTTCTCCAACATCCTGCAGCGTCATCTGCGCTGATCGAAACGGAACGACAAATCATGCGCCAGCGCCGCCTCATGAACCAGATCAACGTCGTACCGTACATCGACGTGATGCTGGTCCTGCTCGTGATCTTCATGGCCACCGCACCGATGATCCAGACCGGCAGCGTCGATCTGCCGACGGTGGCCGATGTCCCGCAACCGCCCTCGGAGGCGATGTATGTGGTCGTCAAGTCGGACGGCCGGCTTGCGCTCAAGGAAACCGGCGCCGCACCCGAAAAATCGATGAGCAATACCGAGCTGCAGCGTGCCCTGCGGACCGCGATCGAACGCAACCCGACCCAGCCGGTGGTGGTGGCCGCCGACAAGAACGTCAGCTACGAAAAGGTCATGGATACCCTCAACGGGCTGCGCCAAGCAGGATTCCAGAAAGTAGGCCTTCAGACGCAGACCGGCACAGGGCGATGAACGACAGGCCTTACCTCGAGAAGCGCGCCCTCCCCGGTCGGTGGATGTCGATCGGCCTGACGCTGGGCGTTCACCTGGGCCTGATTGCATTTCTGGTGCTTGGGCTGCGCTGGCAAAGCGCACCGCCCGCGGCGATGGAGGTCGATCTGGTCGCAGCACCGGCACCGGCGCGCACGACAGCAGCCCCGGCCCCCAAGCCCGAACCAAAACCGCAGCCGAAGCCGGAACCCAAACCGGAGCCCAAGCCCGCACCGAAACCCGAGCCAAAGCCTGAACCAAAACCGGAACCCAAGCCCGAGCCAAAGCCTGAGCCCAAGCCGGACATCGCAACGAAGGCGCCCGAACCCAAGAAGCCCGAGCCCAAACCGCAACCGAAGCCGGAGCCTAAACCCGAGCCCAAACCCGCACCAAAACCGGAACCCAAACCTGAACCAAAACCGGAGCCGAAGCCCGAACCCAAGCCCGAGCCGAAACCACAGCCCAAGCCGCAACCGAAGCCCGAGCCGAAGCCGGTCACACCGCCAAAGGATGACTACATGGCGAAAATGCTCCAGCAGGAGTCCGATCGCCTCAAGGCCGAGAGTGTGTTCAAGGATGCCGCTCGCACCGCGTCATCCGGTGCGAGCGCAAGCGAACGGGATGCCTATCTTGCCGCGATACGGCAGGTCATCAGGAGCAAGATCATCCGCCCGCCGGGCGTAACGGGAAACCCCGAAGCAGAATTCGATGTCACACAGGGCCCGTCGGGTGCGGTACTCAATGTTCGATTGCGCAAGTCATCGGGGATCGCCTCGGTCGACCAAGCCATCGAACGTGCAATCTATGCCGCGGATCCGCTGCCCCTGCCATCGAATCCGTCCCTGTTCAACAGGGACCTGCAATTGAAAGTACGCCCCTACCAAGACGAGTAACGAAATATGAATTTGCAGAAAAGTATCGTAAAAACAGGGATTAAGCGCATTTAAGTACTTCCCTTTTTTCTGAAATCGCTATAATTGCTGCGGTGCAAACAACCATGACCATGCTAAACAAACTCAAAACCCTTCTTTTTGCGGGCATCGCGCTGCTGAGTATGGCCGCGCATGCGCAGCTCGCCATCGAGATCACCGGAGCCGGGGCATCGCGCTTTCCGGTCGCGATCCCGATCTTCGAAAACGAAGGTGCGCTGCCGCGCGCGGTTACCGACGTGGTACGCGCCGACCTCGAGCGCAGCGGGCTGTTCAATCTGGTCGACCTGGGCCTGGTCGCACTGCCCGAATCGGTGCTGCCCGACCTAGCCAATATTCGCTCGCGCGGCGCGGATGCGGTACTGACCGGCAGTGTCGTCGCGCAAAGCGACGGGCGCTTCGACGTGCGCTTTCGCCTGTTCGACACCCAGCGCCAGACCGAGCTCGGGGCACTCGCGATTCGCATGGCGCCTGCCCAGTATCGCAACACCGGACATCGCATCGCCGATTTCGTCTATGAGAAACTGACCGGGCAAGCCGGATACTTTTCGACCCGCATCGCTTACGTGGTCAAGAGCGGCGGTCGCTACGAACTCCAGGTCGCGGACGCCGACGGCATGAACCCGCAGACCGCGCTGGTGTCGCGCGAGCCGATCATTTCGCCGTCGTGGGCGCCGGACGGACAACGCCTCGCCTATGTTTCCTTCGAGGCCAAGAAGCCGGTCGTGTACGTGCATAACCTGCCGACCGGCCAGCGCAACGTGCTGGCGAACTTCCGCGGCTCCAACTCCGCCCCAACCTGGTCGCCTGACGGGCAGCGCCTCGCGGTGGTGCTCACCAAGGACGGCAACTCGCAACTCTACGTCCTGAACTCGGATGGATCCGGCGCGCGCCGCGTCACCTCCTCCGCCGGGATCGATACCGAACCCTTCTGGTCGCCCGACGGCGAGTGGATTTATTTCTCCTCCGACCGCAGCGGCGGCGCCCAGATCTACCGCGTTTCGGTCAATGGCGGCACCGCCCAGCGCGTCACCTTCCAGGGTAACTACAACGTCTCGCCGCGGCTTTCGTCCGATGGCAAGAGCATGGCTTACATCACCCGCAACGAAGGCCGCTTCCAGGTGGCGATCATGGATCTGGCTACCCGCCAGACCACGGTGCTGACCAATTCGAACCGCGATGAATCACCGAGCTTCGCGCCAAGCGGCCGCATGATTCTCTACGCCACGGAAAGCGGCGGACGCGGGGTGCTGTCGGCGGTATCGTCCGATGGCCGTATCAAGCAAAAGCTGTCGATCCAGGCTTCCGATGTGCGCGAACCCGCCTGGGGACCGCAACCCAGATTCTGATCAGTTCCCCCCACCCCTGTCAGCAAGGACCGTTGAAAATGAAGAAGTACCTCCTCCCCGCACTCCTGTCCGCAATGCTCGTTGCCTGCGGCAGTACCGGCACCAGCACCGATTCGGCCGCTGGCGTGTCTGACGCCGGTGTTGGCGTCGCGACCGTGACCGCGCCGGGGATGTCCGGCTCGGGTATTGCCGCCCTGACCGACCCGAACAACATCCTGTCGCGCCGAAGCGTCTATTTCGATTTCGACAGTTTCACGGTCCGTTCGGAGTTCACCTCGCTGGTCGACGCACATGCGCGTTTCCTGGCACAGAACCCCGACATGCGCATGCTGATCCAGGGCAACACCGACGAGCGCGGCAGCCGCGAGTACAACCTCGCACTCGGCCAGAAGCGCGCGGAAGCCGTCAAGCAGGCGCTTCTGCTTCTCGGCGCAAGCGAATCACAGATAGAATCCGTCAGTCTCGGTGAAGAAAAGCCGCGTTGCGAGGAAGCCACCGAGACATGCTTCGCCGAAAACCGGCGTGCCGACATGCTCTACTCTGGTGAATTCTGATGAATAAGCTGCTCCCGATTGCGTTTCTTCTTGCCACTCTCGGTTTCAATTCGGCGCACGCCCAGCTTTTCGGCGGTGACGAGCAGGCCCGGCGCCAGATCGCCGAACTGCGTGAGCAACTGACGGCACGGATGGAAGCGACCAATCGGGGGCAGCTCGAACTCGCCAATCAGAACGAGGCACTCCGCACCGAAGTCGCAAACCTGCGCGGCCAAGTCGAGGTGCTCACCCATGAGCTAGAGTCGCTCAAGCAGCGTCAGCGGGACTTCTATGTCGATCTGGACAAACGCGTCCAGCGCATCGAAGGGAGCACACCGCCGCCGCCCAGCGCAGACGCCGGCGCCTTGCTGAGCACCGCCCCCGCTGCAGGCGCAAGCGCGGCGGGCGATCCGGCCACCGAGTCCACCGAATACGAAGCCGCGCTGACCTTGCTCAAGGGCGGCAAGCACGCCGAAGCCCTCGCGGCATTCAACCGCTTCGTCGCCCGCCATCCGCAAAGCGCATCGCTGCCGAACGCCCATTTCTGGGCTGGCAACGCCGCCCTGCAGGCGAGAGACATTTCCGCCTCGCGAGGCCACTTCAATACCGTCCTGCAACGCTGGCCACAGGACAAGGTCGCCCCGGATGCGATGCTCGGGCTGGCCAACACCCAGCAGGCGCTCGGCGATGCACGCGGCTCGCAGGAAACCCTGCGCAAGGTCATATCGCAGTACCCGAACAGCACGGCAGCCCAGCAGGCCAGCCAGAGGCTCGGGCGCTGAACGTTGGCGGGCCCCGAAACCCGGGCGGGTGAGCCAAAGCTGCGGATCACCGAGATCTTCGCGTCGCTTCAGGGCGAGTCATCGCGCGTCGGCCTGCCGACCGTGTTCGTACGGCTCACCGGCTGTCCGCTACGCTGCGTATGGTGCGACACCGCGTACGCGTTTCAGGGTGGCGAAACCCGCAGTGTGGAATCGATCTTGCATGAAGTGGGCACGCATGGATTTCATCATGTGTGCGTGACCGGGGGAGAACCCCTGGCGCAGAAGTCCTGTCCGGACTTGCTGGTTGCGCTTTGCGATGCGGGCTTCTCGGTGTCGCTCGAGACCAGCGGTGCGCTCGATATTTCGCGGGTCGACCCGCGCGTTTCACGGATCATGGACCTCAAGGCACCCGGATCGGGCGAAGTCGCACGCAATCACTGGGACAACATTGCCCGGCTCGAATCGCACGACGAGATCAAGATCGTGCTTGCGGACGAGCATGACTACGCCTGGGCGCGCCAAGTCATCACGGACCAGGACCTGTGCAGCCGCTGCAGCGTCCTGCTCTCGCCGGTACAGGGGCAACTCGACCCCGCCGATCTGGCCGGCTGGATCATTCGTGACCGCCTCCCGGTACGCTTTCAACTCCAGTTGCACAAGATACTCTGGAACGACGCCCGCGGTCGCTGATCCCCGCCGAGCACGCGGGCCGCAACACCGTTCAATTCAGCACCAGCGAGAACACCATGCAAAACCCGAAACGTGCAGTCATCCTACTTTCCGGCGGTCTCGACTCCACCACCTGCCTCGCGATCGCGCGGGACATGGGCTTCGACTGCTACACGCTCTCGGTCGCATATGGACAGCGCCACAGCGCCGAGCTGGCGGCGTCCACGCGTATTGCGCAAGCGCTCGGCGCGCGCGAACACCGGGTCGCGAGCGTGAGCCTGGGGGATTTCGGAGGTTCGGCACTGACCGACGCATCGATTGCGGTGCCCACCGCGGGGCCGGGCGAGGGCATTCCCGTCACCTATGTACCCGCGCGCAATACCGTGATGTTGTCGATGGCGCTCGCCTGGGCCGAGGTGATCGGCGCCAACGACATTTTCATCGGCGTCAATGCGGTCGACTACTCGGGCTATCCCGACTGCCGCCCGGAGTTCGTGCGCGCATTCGAACACCTTGCAAACCTCGCGACCCGGGCAGGTGTCGAGGGCGGACGCATGACGGTCCACACCCCCCTGATGCAGTGCTCGAAAGCCGACATCGTCCGGCTTGGACTTGATCTCGGGGTCGATTACGCGCAAACGGTCTCATGCTATCAGTCCGACGACTCGGGCCAGGCCTGCGGCCTCTGCGACGCGTGCCGACTGCGCAAGGCGGGTTTCGAGGCAGCGGGCGTGCCCGACCCGACCCGCTATCGCAGCGCGTGAGCCGCGACCACCTCGCGCATGCTCGCCATTGTAGAATCAAGGCGAACCTGAACCATTGCAGCGCGCCATGACCGACGAGCCCATCATTGCCGCATCGACCATCGCCTGGCTCGCGTTCGCGCTCGGCATCCTGTTCGGCGCGGTCGCGAGCAAGACCAGCTTCTGCACCTTGGGCGCGGTCTCGGACATCGTGAATATCGGCGATTGGAACCGGATGCGGATGTGGGCACTGGCCATGGCGGTCGCGATGATCGCCACCAGCGCGCTCCAGTTCGGCGCGGTGTTCGACCCAGCCCACTCGATCTACACCCCCCCCCGCTTGAACTGGCTTTCGCACCTGGTCGGTGGACTGCTCTTCGGCACAGGCATGTCGCTGGCGTCCGGGTGCGGCAGCAAGACCCTCGTCAGGCTGGGCGGAGGGAATCTCAAAGCGTTGATAGTTTTCGTATTCATCGGACTTTCAGCATACATGAGCCTGCGCGGGCTGTTTGCCGTCTGGCGCGTTGGATACCTGGACCCCGTTGCGCTGCAACTCGATACCGCTCAGGACGTCCCCGCACTGCTCGTCGGCATGGGCCTCTCGCCCGAACAGGCCCTGCTCGCCGCGACGACTGTCATAGGCGGCGCCTTGCTGGCCTTTGCCCTGGCCCGCCGCGAGGCAAGGCAAACCGACGTCCTGCTCGGTGGCGTCGCCATCGGACTGCTCGTAGCCGCGGGCTGGATGCTCACCGCGCATATCGGTTACGTCGAAGAACATCCCGATACGCTGGAACAAGCCTTCATCGCAACGAACAGTGGTCGCGCGGAGTCATTCAGCTTCGTCGCGCCACTCGCGTATAGCCTGGAACTCCTGATGTTCTGGAGCGATACCTCGCGAATCGTCACATTCGGCATCGCGGCGAGCATCGGCGTCATCGTCGGCGCAGCCCTCCATACGATCGCCAGCGGACGCTTCAGGATCGAATCCTTCACTAACAGCGCCGACCTCGGGCGCCATATCGTCGGCGCGATCCTGATGGGCTTTGGGGGCGTCACCGCCATGGGCTGCACCATCGGCCAAGGGATCACCGGCGTATCCACGTTGGCGGTCGGTGCCTTCATCACCACGGCCGCCATCATCGCGGGCAGTGCTCTCACTTTGCGCACTCAATACTGGCTGATGATGCGCGGCACCTGATGCGGGTCTTCCGATGTGCCCGGTGCGTACCGCCCGTACCACAGATGAACACCTTTCTTGACACGAAACCCGGGCGCAAATAGAATTGCGTTCTTTGCAGGCTTTGGGTCGTTAGCTCAGCTGGTAGAGCAGCGGACTTTTAATCCGTTGGTCGCAGGTTCGAATCCCGCACGGCCTACCAATAGACGAGCAGTGACAAGATATTTGTAAAGCGGCAAGGGGGTATAGCTCAGTTGGTAGAGCAGCTGACTCTTAATCAGTAGGTCCAAGGTTCGAATCCTTGTGCCCCCACCAAAAAATTCAAGCAAAAAGGCCCCTTCTCCGGAACGGGCCTTTTTGCTTTCTGTGCCCATGCCAGCACGAAGCGACCGTCTTCAAGGCAAAGCCCCCACGAAGAGACTCCGAAGGAACCGAAGGGCCCTACGCGCTTTCTCCCGTCCGCGCAAGCCTATGCCCGGGGGGCGATTCGATGCATAATGCGAAGCGTTTTCATTCGTGTTAATCATGTTGGCCGTTCCCATCCGGCCACATCGGAGAGTTTGCATGAGAGCATGGAAGACCCTTGTACTGGCGGCTTGCCTGGCCTCGTCGGGCACCGTCCTGGCCCAGGATCCACAACCCGTGACGGTGTATTCGTCACGCATCGAGCAGTTGCTCAAACCCACACTCGACCTGTATACCCAGCAGACCGGGGTACAGATCAACCTATTGACCGATCGCGGCGGCTCGCTGACCGAGCGCCTGGCAGCCGAGGGCGCGGGCTCCCCGGCCGACGTGCTGATCACCGTGGACATGGGTAATCTCTGGAATGCGGCCGAACGCGGCCTGCTGCGCAAGGTCGAGTCCGACGCACTGGACGCCAACGTGGCCGAGAATTTCCGCGACCCCGGACAGCGCTGGTGGGGGCTGTCCAAACGCGAACGCACCATCTTCTATCGTGAAGGTGCCGTTGATCCGGCCAAGCTGTCTACCTATGAGGATCTGGCCGATCCGAAATGGAAAGGCAAGCTGTGTCTGCGCACGTCCAAGCAGACCTACACCCAGTCGCTGGTGGCGATGATGATCGCCAAGCACGGCGTCGAAAAGGCCGAGGAAATCGCGCGCGGCTGGGTCGCCAACCTCGCCACCGACGTGTTCACCAACGACAACGCGCTGCTGCAGGCCATCGCCGCCGGCCAGTGCGACGTCGGGATCTCCAACACCTATTACTATGGCCGCATCCTGTCGCGCGAGCCGGACTTCGGCCAGAAAGTCAAGCTGTTCTGGGCCAACCAGGGCCCCGGCGAAGGCGGCGCACACGTAAACCTGTCGGGTGCCGGCATCACCACGCATGCACGCAACCCGGAAGGCGCGCTGAAGCTGCTGGAGTGGCTCTCTGCCGAGGAGCCGCAGCGCGGCTACACTCACGGCACCTTCGAAAGCCCGGTGAATCCGAAGACCGAGGCCGATCCCATCGTGCAGGCATGGGGCACGTATGCACCCAGTCCGCTGAACGCAGCCGACATCGGTTCCCGCCAAGCGGAGGCGATCCGCCTGCTCGACCGCGTCGGCTATCGCTGATCCGGTTTTGGCTGCAGTACCCGAAGCCGTCCTGCCCCGGCCGCACGCCTCCCGCGCCGGCCGGGGTTTTGTCGTGGGGGGTGTCTGGCTGACGCTGCCGGTCGCACTGCTGACCCTGATTCCGTTGGGCGTGGTGCTGGCTCTGGCACTGACACCGCAGGTAGAGGTCTGGCAACACCTGTGGCAGTACGTGCTGCCGCGCGTACTGGGCAACACCGCGGTGCTCATGGGCCTGGTCGGCGTGGGGGTGCTAGTGGTCGGCGTGCCGCTGGCCTGGCTCACCGCACTCTACGACTTTCCCGGCCGGCGTCTGTTTTCTTGGGCGCTGGTACTGCCGCTGGCGTTTCCCGCCTATGTGCTGGCCTTCGTGCTGATGGGCCTGTTCGAGTTTGCCGGTCCGGTGCAAAGCAGCCTGCGCGCCGTGTTCGGCACCAGCCGCTGGGTGCCCGAGATCCGCGGCAGCCTGTGGGGGCTCACGCTCGCACTGGTGCTGTCGTTTTATCCCTATGTCTATCTGCTCGCGCGCAATGCCTTCATGACCCAGGGGCGACGTGCGCTGGAAGCCGCGCTCGCGCTCGGTCACGGGCCACTGCATGCTTTCTGGCGGGTCGCGCTGCCGATGGCGCGGCCGTGGATCGCTGCCGGGGTGGCGCTGGCGCTGATGGAGGTGCTGGCCGATTTCGGCGCCGTGGTGGTGTTCAACTACGACACCTTTACCACCGCGCTGTACAAGGCGTGGTTCGACCTGCACAACCTCGGCGCGGCGACGCAGCTCGCGGCGCTGCTGATCATGGTCGTGCTGGTGCTGATCGCCGCCGAACAGCGCTCGCGCAGCGCACAGCGCTACCATGCCGCTTCGGGACAGAGCGGGCGCCGCGTACTGCAAGGCCGCGCGCGCTGGGCCGCGACAGCTTTTTGCGGCTTGGTGCTGGCCCTGGCCTTCGTCATTCCCATCGTCCAGCTCACGGTGTGGTCGCTCGAAGTCTGGCGCGAAACACTGGACGCACGCTGGTGGGGTTTCGCCTGGAACACCGTCAAGCTGGGCGCGACCACGGCCGCGGTAGCCACTGCGCTGTCGCTGTGGCTGGCCTGGGTGCGGCGGCACCATGCCGATGTCGCCACGTCCTGGACCGTGCGCCTCGCAGTGGTCGGCTACGCGTTCCCGGGCGTGGTGCTGGCGGTAGGTGTGTTCGTGCCCATCGCCTGGCTGGACAACCTGCTCATCGCCGTACTGCGCCCGTTCGGCTTCGAAGGCGTGCAGATCCTCAAAGGCAGCCTGGCGACCATGCTGCTGGCACTGGCGGCGCGTTTCATGGCGGTCGCCTTCCACGCCACCGACAGCGCCATGCAGCGCATTACCCGCAACCAGGAAGACGCCTGTGCCTCGCTGGGGCTGAACACCTGGGAGACGCTGGGCCGCCTACACCTGCCGTTGCTGCGCGGCGGGCTGCTGACCGCCTTCCTGATGGTGATGGTCGACGTCATGAAGGAGATGCCGATCACCCTGATGACGCGCAGTTTCGGCTGGGACACGCTGGCGGTGCGCGTCTTCCAGCTGACATCCGAATCCATGTGGGAGCATGCCGCGCTGCCGGCGCTGGCCATCGTGCTGGTCGGGCTGTTACCGGTAGCCCTGTTGGTGAGCCAGACCGAGCACGGCACCGGCGGTACCATGCCCGCCCCCTCCGACGGGGCCGAGCATGCGCGCCGCCGATGATGCCTTGGCTTACGGCGACACCCCGGTGTTCCCCTTGGCGGTCGCCGCATCTTCGGTGGTGCTCGGGGTCAACTTGCTGGCCAGAAAGTCGTCGTAGCCTTTCTGCACCAGTGCGTAGGTTTTCATGATGCCGGATTCGGTATCGCCGCCAAACACGCCCAGCCCCTCGAGAATCCCTCGCGCCTCACCGAACCCCTTCTCGAACCCTCCCCGGATCAGATCGACGAAATCCTTGGCCAGTTGGTCCGGATCCTTACCGGGGTGCTGCCTCGCGTAAGCATCGAAGAACGCGGTCGAAAAACCGAGGATGCGCTCGGCCGTCGCCTCGGGTGAATTATCCTGCCCCAACGCGGCGCTCTCGAGCGCGTTGCCGCCCTGGGTTGGCCCCAGGAGTTCGTTGAGGCGGTCGATCGCAGTGCGAAACAGCAAGGCTTGCGAATCGTTGCCCGCCGACAGCGATACCGCAGCGGAGGCCTGCAGAATCTGCACGTTCAGTTCGTGCTTGGCCGAAGCGATCTGCGACACACCCGATCCGTCGGCGCTCTTTTCGGCCCCATCGACCTGCCGGGCATTGGCGGCGCCAGCCGTCGCGGCCAGGCCGTTAACGACGTTGATGGTCATGATTTCTCCTTCTGGTGGATGGGGGGATACACCTCGGCTTCGCAGCCGCCCGGCACACGCGCCCCCAACCCGGGGATCATCGGCGCGCCCTTTCAGCGAGAAATACAGGCCGGGCGGATACGACAGCGCAAACGAGACTCAGCACCCCTGGGTGTGTTATCGGCAATCCCGCGGAAAACTTGAAGACCCCGCCCACGCGGTGCGGATACCCAGGCAACAAAAAGGCGACAGGCCCGGAAACGGGCGCTGTCGCCTGCCTGTGGATGCTGCTCAGCGTATGGTCGCGGGGGCGCCGGTCAGTTCATGCAAGCGCGCAACGGTCGCCGCATCGAGGCCTAGCGCGCGCGCAAGTTGATTGAGATAGGCCACTTCGGCTTCGGTATCGACGTTGATTGCCAGGAGCGATGCGCCATAGACCTCCGCGGCAACCACCGGGTTCTGCACGTCGGCCACCAGCGCGCCGAGGTCGAGCGGACGCCGGAGTTCTTCGAGAACCAGCTGGCGCTCCTCGGGCGTGATGCCGTCGGTGCCGATCTTACCGGCGATGCGTTCCATTTCCTGTTCGTCGACCTGACCGTCGGCCTTGGCGGCCGAGATCATGGCACGCACGATCAGCCGCTCGGTCGCCGGATCGGCAAGTGCCTGCAACTGTTCGGCCGCGATCTCCTGCGCCTGGGCCGGTGTCGCCGCCGCCCCGGCGAGTCGGCCCTGGAGTGCGTTTACGGCCAGCGCCCCCAGGATTGCCATCGCGCTACCGCCCAAGGCACCCTTGACCGACTTTCCGCCACCGCCGAGCAATGCCCCCGCGATCGCACCGAGACCGCCAAGCTGCCCGCCGGTCAGATTGCCCGCCTGCTTGCTGCCCAGAAAGGTCTCGGCCAGGCCGATCAGGCTGCCCAGACCCGCGCCGGCTCCGCCGCCTGCACCGCCACTGGGCGCGCCGCCGCCGAGCCCGCCCAACAGGCTGCCAAGCATTTGCTCGATTCCGCCGCCACCTGCCCCCCCCAGCCCCTGTGGGCCCACCGTGCGCTCCAGGCGCGAACGGCTCTGGCCGGCCATTCCTTGCTGAAGCAGCGCCCCGACAATGTTTGCAAAACTCATGTTATCTCCTGATCAGGCGAACCTGTGATGGATGGTCGCTACGCGCGGCGCCTCCGCCTGGCGCGAACCTCATGCCTGGGCGGGAATCCGCAATACCTGCCCGGGATAGATCTTGTCCGGATGATTCAACATCGGCTTGTTGGCCTCGAAGATCGCCATGTACTTGTTCGCATTGCCGTAATAAGTCTTGGCGATCGCCGACAGCGTGTCGCCCCGGACCACGGTATGGAACTTCGCCTCCGGCTCGGCGACGAGCACCGTCATCCGGTCATCGACTTGCGCCACCCCTTGTACGTTACCCGCGGCCAGCAGGATGCGCTCCTTGCTCGCCTGATCCGGCGCAGTGCCGGACACCGTCACGACCTGGGTCGCACCGTCGAAGCTCACCGCAAGGTCGGCCGGCGCGAGCTCGAGGGTCTTGATATAGACGGTGATCGCCTCCGCCGCCTTGGCGTTGACCGCCCCCGCATCGACAGCGGCGGCTTCGCCCGCCTGGGCCTCACCACGCCCAAAAAGCTTTTCCCCTGCGTCCTTGATGAAGCTGAACAATCCCATATCGCTCTCCCTGATGATTCATCGGTAAATCATAAGACAGGTTATCGCATCGGGAGAACCGCCGATGCAAGCCTTTCAAAACAATTGTCTCGTTCGATTGCGCAAGACGGGCACATTCGCGACGCGCCGCAGGGCCAGCCTATTGGCCTGTGGCCTGCGCGCGCGGCGGCGTTCACCCGTTGCGCCCTTGGATCTCGAGCACCCAACTCAGCGCCTCGAAGTGCGCAGCGGTGGCCTCCCGGGGCGCAACGCCGCACTGCCCGGCCGCGCTCTCGATGGCGTCCGGATCGGCGGCCTCGCACGCAATCGCGAGCGCCAGACGCGAAGCGAAGGGTCCGTCGTTGTCGCGGATGGCTTCTTCGATCTCGGGCGCCAGGACGAGCGGGCCGAGTGCCCGCTCTAGCGGGACCTGCAGCACGACATCGATGAGCGACAGCAAGCCGGTCAGGAACAGGGCGTCCTGTTCGGGCTGGGGACGGCCACTGGCGAGGATCTCCATGCTCCTGGCGCGTACCAGGGCGTTCTCCAGCGCTGCCGAGTTCTGTCCCGACTCGTCGTCGCTGCTGCAGACCAGCAGTGCGAGCCATCGATACAAGGGATCGCGCCCCAGCAGCATCAGCGCCCGCTCTATCGACGACACCTGCTCCTGCAACCCGTTTGCCGCCGCGTTGATATAACGCAGCATGCGCACCGACAGGGCGGCGTCCTGTTTGAGCAATTGCGCCAGCTCCTGGATCTCGGCCCCGGCGCGCAGACGCCCGATCAGCTGGGCGATCCGCAGTGTATTGGGCCCGAGGTTGCGCTCGCTCCAGTCTTCGCGGCGGGTAATGAAGGGGCCCTGAAAAAAATGGGCTCCCAGCTTGAAGCAGAAGCGAAAATCCTCGAGCGACGGCACCCCGCGCACTAACAGCCGCGCCTGCGGCGCCGACGCCACGACCAGGCCGCTGGTCTTCAAACCACTCGCCACATCCAGCGCCGGCGCATGCAGCACCACGACATCGGCGATCGGCAGCAGCGGCCTGAAATACGCGTCCGTCGCGGGATCGGGGATGGCGACCCTGAACCCTTTTCTGCGCAAGCCGGCAAGCGCGGCCTGGAGCTGCTCCAGCGTGGGGGCCCCCTCCCTGACCGTCCTGGTCGGCATCACCACCATGTTCTTCGGTGGCAGTGCGGACAAGGCGGGGTGCTCGAGAAAGGAGTCGGGCAGATCGATGAACGCCAGCCGGTGCCCGAGCAGATGCCCGATGTCGGAGCGCACCAGGTTCATCACGAGCAGTTCCGCCAGCAGATGACCCGTTACGCGGCTGGCACTGCGCGCCTTGCGCCGCGAGCCTTCCCGCAGCTTGAAGTGGTATCCGACAACTTTTCGATCGCGCCCGAGTATCGGCTCGCGGCACAACAGCGCGACCCCCTGGTCGTCCGCAACGGCCGGTTCGTCGGCGGGTACGAGCCCCGCCGGCGCGGTTGCGGCATGACGCGACGCCTCTTTCTGACTGGCGCTGGCGCGCGCTTTGCCACGCCCGCCGAACAACCATGCAAACAACTTCCCGAGCATATTCATCGATTCCGGTGTTGGGGTGGGGGCCTCAGCCCGATGATGGTATCAGGCTGCGCCCTGCCACAACTGGTCAAGATGCTTGAAATGCCAACGTGCCGGATCCTCGGTGCCCACGATCCGGTCGTTCGCCCCGCCATGCGACAGATCGACCAGCTGCGGCATGATATGTGCATCGGAGCGGGTCGAAAAGAAAACCTTGACCAAGGGCGCCAGCAAGGACTTGCCCCCCTGATCGACGACGACGCCCAGCCTGCCGGACTCCAGCCGCACCAGCGACCCGATCGGGTAGATGCCGACGCTACGCACGAACGCCTGGAAAACGAGCTCGTCGAAATGCCCTTTGCTCCACTCGACCATTCTGCGTATCGATTCGCCGGGATCCCATCCACGCTTGTAGGGACGGTTGGAGGTGATGGCATCGTAGACATCGCAAACCGCCCCCATCTTGGCGAACGTGCTGATCTCGTCGCCCTTGAGCCGGTGCGGATAACCGGAGCCATCGACCTTTTCATGATGATGGACACAGACGTCGCGCTCGATCGAACCGACCCCTTGCGCCTCGAGCAACAGCTTGTAGCCCTCGACGGGGTGGGATTTGACGATCGCGAACTCATGGTCGGTAAGCTTGCCCGGCTTGTTGAGTATCTGCGGCGGTATCATCGCCTTGCCCAGATCATGCAGCAGGCCGGCCAGACCGGCCGCCCGCACGTCGTCATCACCCAGCCCCATTTGCCGGGCCAACGCGATCATCAGCGCACAGACGGCCACCGAATGCATGTAGGTGTAATCGTCCTTGGTTTTCAGCCGGGCGAGGCTGATGAGGGCGCCCGGATTGCGCATCACCGATTCCGTGATCGATGCGACCAGGGGCACGGCCTGCTCACTCCGAATGGCTTTTCCCATGCGCGCTTCGGCAAACATCGACACGACCGCCTGCTTCGAAGCCGCGCAAAGCTGTGCCGCGCGCGCCAACTCTTCGCCCATCGCCACCCGCCGTGCCGGCGCGGTTGCCGCGGCCTGGACCAGTTCGCGCTCGACCGCTTCGGCCGCGCTCTGCCTGTCGATTGCGCGAGCCGGGCCGGCGACGATGTCGAGCCCCTTGTCGGTATCGATCCACACCTCATGAATGCCGCACTCGACGATGCGTTGAATATCCTCCGGATCCCGCAGCTTGAAGGAACTGCGCCAGAACGGATGCTCCATCCAGGAACCGCAAAGCTCCTGGATGTACATGTCAACCCTGAGGTCGCTTACATGGATGCGTTTCAGCATTGGGCCGGCCGGGGATAGGAAGATACACGCCTGAAGCGTGCTGCCTGCATTCGAAATGCAAGTTCTCGCCGGACATTCTTGCACGCCCCCGTCCGCCCGGCCAGTCGCCCTTGCCGTCTGCGAGGAAGCGCTTCACGACGACTCGAAAACAATCTGCGGCATCATCTCCGTACCCGCCCACTCAAAACCACCCACCTCACGAACGCGTGCCTCGCAAAAAAACAACCGATACCTCAGCCGGGCACGCTGGGCAGCCCCGCGAGCGCCATCGCCAGCTCCGCTTCGTCATACTCCAGGTCCGCGAGCCGGTTCGAGAAGTAGTCGGTGTAGGCCGCCATGTCGAAATGCCCATGACCGCACAGGTTGAACAGGATCACTTCGGACCTGCCCTCGCGTTTGCACCGCAGCGCCTCCTCGATCGCCCCCTTGACCGCATGGTTGGCCTCCGGCGCGGGGACGATGCCTTCGGCCCGCGCGAATGCGACCCCGGCCTCGAAACACTGAGTCTGGTGATAGGCGACAGCCTCGATGAGCCCGAGCTCCTTGACATGCGAAACCATCGGCGCCATGCCGTGGTAGCGCAGCCCGCCCGCATGAAAGCCGGGCGGGGTGAAGGTCGAGCCGAGCGTGTGCATCTTGGTGAGCGGGGTCAGATGGGCGGTATCGCCGAAATCGTAGGCGTAGCGGCCGCGCGTGAGCGACGGACATGCGGCGGGCTCGACTGCGACGATCCTGCGCGTGCGACCGCCACGAAGCTGCTGGCCAAGAAAGGGGAATGCAATCCCGGCGAAATTCGATCCACCGCCGGTGCACCCGACGATCACGTCCGGATCGTCGCCGGCGATCTCGAGCTGCTTCATCGCCTCGAGTCCGGTGATGGTCTGGTGCAGCAGCACATGATTGAGCACCGAACCGAGCGCGTACTTGGTGTCATCGCGCTGCACCGCGAGTTCGACCGCCTCGGAAATCGCAATCCCCAGGCTGCCCGGATGCTCCGGGTTCGCCGCCAGTATCGTCCGCCCCGACTCGGTCAGGTTCGACGGCGACGCCACGCAGCGCGCTCCGTAGGTTTCCATCACCGCGCGCCGGTAAGGTTTCTGCTGGTACGAAACCCTCACCTGGAACACCTGGATCTCCAGACCGAACAGCGCCCCGGCGAACGCCAGCGACGTCCCCCACTGGCCGGCGCCGGTTTCGGTCGTGAGCCGCCTGACGCCCGCCTCCATGTTGTAGAACGCTTGCGGAATCGCCGTATTGGGCTTGTGGCTGCCTGCGGGACTCACCCCCTCGTACTTGTAGTAGATACGCGCGGGCGTGCCGAGCGCCTCTTCCAGGCGCCGGGCACGATACAGCGGCGCCGGGCGCCATTGCCGGAAAATCCGCCGAACCGCATCGGGAATCTCGATATGCCGCTCGGTACTGACTTCCTGCATGATCAGGCTATCCGGGAACAACGGCGCGAGATCCGCCGGCCCGACCGGCTGCAGCGTCCCCGGGTGCAGCACCGCCGGCAACGGCACCGGCAAGTCGGCTGCGAGGTTGTACCAATCCTTGGGCATATCCGCTTCATCCAGCAGATACTTGATTTGTTCGCTCATCGTCTCATCCATTCCGGGTCATTGGGCAAACCGGACGCACGCCGGCCGGAAGCACACCGCCAGCGCACGCGCGCCCATGGCATCATTCTGTCGCCGGCCACCGGATCCGGCAACCTGCGAATCCGCCCATCACACCGCCGCCGGCCCCGGCCTGGGCTGGGCCGGCGGTTCGGGTGCTTTGATTATGCTCAACAATTTCGACCCGATTTTGTTTTCAGATCGCCCCGGCTGGGTTAATCTCGGATCTCCCTGCGATCCAGACCCCGCGTTCACCCCGTTCAAATGCCCTCCGAGTTCGACCTGATTCGCCGTTACTTCACCCACGAAGTGGCGCACACCGAGCTTGGCGTGGGCGACGATGCCGCCCTCCTCGCGCCTCGGCCCGGCATGCGGCTGGCCGTCTCGACCGACATGCTCGTCGCCGGCACCCACTTCTTTGCCGACACCGATCCCTGCGATCTGGGCTGGAAGACCCTCGCCGTCAATGTCTCGGATCTTGCCGCCATGGGCGCCGAGCCGCGCTGGGCCGTGCTGGCCTTGTCGCTACCGCGGGCAGACGAGGCCTGGGTCGCCGACTTCGCGCGCGGCTTCCTCGAGTGCGCCTGCCGCTTCGGCATCGACCTGATCGGCGGCGACACGACGCGCGGACCGCTCAACCTGGCCGTGACGATCTTCGGCGAAGTGCCCGAAGGCCAGGCGATCACGCGTGCCGGCGCCCACCCTGAAGACGATCTGTGGGTGAGCGGGCAGCCGGGGCGGGCCGCGCTGGGGCTGGCCGTGCTGCGCAACCAGGTCACATTGTCGCCCGAAGGCCGGAGCGCGTGCCTGTCGGCCCTGCATCGACCACAGCCGCGGGTCGAGCTGGGGCTCGGATTACGCGGAGTGGCGAGCGCGATGCTCGATGTCTCGGACGGTTTGCTGGGCGACCTCGCACACCTGCTCGAACGCTCTGGCGTCGGGGCGATCATCGACGCCGCGGCCTTGCCGATCGGACCGCTGGTGGCCTGCGGTGCCGACATCGACGCAGCACGCGCCGCCCTGTTGTGCGGGGGCGACGACTACGAGCTCATTTTCGCCGCACCAGCCACGGCGCGCGCGCATCTGGCCGCCACCGCCGGGTCGCTCGGGCTGGCACTGACGCGCATCGGCGTGCTGACCGATCAGGCTGGGCGCATGTTCATCCGTGATCACGCCGGCCGCCTGAGCGCGCAAGACCCGCGGGGGTATGATCACTTCCGACAACATGCGCCCTAACGTCAATTTCCTCCTCAGCCACCCGGCGCATTTCATCGCGCTCGGTTTCGGCTCCGGCCTCTCGCCACGCGCACCGGGTACGGCCGGCACCCTGCTGGCATGGCTGCTTTTTCCACTCCTGAAGACGCCGGTCTCGGACTTCGTGTTCTTCGCGCTCCTGGTGAGCCTGTTCTTCGCCGGGGTGATCGCCTGCGACCGCACCGGGCGGGCACTCGGCGTCGCGGATCATGGCGCGATCGTCTGGGACGAAATGGTTGCAATCTGGCTGGTGCTGCTGCTGACCCCGCCAGCCTTCTTCTGGCAGGCCGTGGCGGTGGCGCTGTTCCGCTTCTTCGACATCGTCAAGCCCCCGCCAATCCGCTGGGCGGGCCGCCACCTGCACGGGGGGTTCGGCGTGATGATCGATGACATGCTGGCCGCCGGCTACACGATTCTGGCGCTGGCGATACTGGTCCGGATCTTCGGGATGACACCATGGATGATGAACTGAGCACACTTTCCGCCGCAACCGGCGCCCTGTTGCGGGAGCGCGGCTGGCTGCTGGCCACCGCGGAATCATGTACCGGCGGCTGGATCGCCCAGGTGGTCACCGCCACCGCGGGCAGTTCGAGCTGGTTCGATTGCGGCTTCGTGAGCTATTCGAACGCAGCCAAGCAGTCGCTGCTCGGCGTCGCACCCGCCACCTTGCTCGAACACGGCGCGGTCAGCGAGCAAACCGTGCGCGAGATGGCATCCGGCGCCATTGTGCGCAGCCGTGCGCAAGTGGCGCTCGCCGTTTCGGGCATCGCCGGGCCGGGCGGAGCCGTTCCGGGCAAACCGGTCGGTACGGTCTGTTTCGCGTGGGCACTGCCGGATGGGACGCTGATCGCCGAGACGCACAGGTTCGCAGGCGACCGGGAAGCCGTTCGCCATCAAACCGTGGTACACGCGCTGCAATCGCTACCGCGCCTGCTCCGCCGGCACGGCTGACGCGGCGTCGCCAATCAACGCACCACAGCAATCTCTGTGCCATAATTCGCAAAAGTCACGAAGGAATTCAAAATGGACGACAACAAGGCCAAAGCCTTGGCGGCAGCGCTCTCGCAGATCGAGAAGCAGTTCGGCAAGGGCTCGATCATGCGCATGGGCGACGGCAACATCGAGATGGATATCCAGACCGTGTCCACCGGGTCACTGGGGCTGGACATCGCGCTCGGGCTGGGGGGCTTGCCGCGGGGGCGCGTAGTCGAAATCTACGGACCGGAATCCTCCGGCAAGACCACGCTCACGCTGCAGGTGATCGCCGAGATGCAGAAGCTCGGCGGCACCGCGGCCTTCATCGATGCCGAACATGCGCTCGACGTGGGCTATGCCGAAAAGCTCGGCGTGAATATCCAGGATCTCCTCATTTCGCAGCCCGACACCGGCGAGCAGGCGCTCGAGATCGCCGACATGCTGGTGCGCTCGGGCGGGGTCGAGATCGTGGTCATCGACTCGGTGGCGGCGCTCACGCCCAAGGCCGAGATCGAAGGCGAAATGGGCGACCAGTTGCCGGGCCTGCAAGCCCGCCTGATGAGTCAGGCGCTGCGCAAGCTCACCGCGAACATCAAGCGCACCAACACCCTGGTGATCTTCATCAACCAGATCCGCATGAAGATCGGGGTGATGTTCGGCAGCCCCGAAACCACCACCGGCGGCAACGCGCTCAAGTTCTACGCTTCGGTGCGGGTCGACATCCGCCGCATCGGCACGATCAAGAAAGGCGACGAGGTCATCGGCTCCGAAACCCGCTGCAAGGTGGTCAAGAACAAGGTGGCCCCGCCCTTCCGCGAAGCACTGTTCGACATTCTTTACGGTGAAGGCATCTCGCGCGAAGGCGAGATCATCGATCTCGGGGTCACCCACAAGATCGTCGACAAGTCCGGCTCATGGTATGCGTACAACGGCGAGAAAATCGGCCAGGGTAAGGACAACGTTCGCGAGTTCCTGCGCAACAACCCCGCACTGGCGCGCGAGATCGAGAACAAGGTCCGCGAAACGGTCGGCCTGAACGCAATGGCCACGATCAAGGCCGATGCTGCAGCCCCCGGCGAAAGCTGATACGGCAGCAAACATGTCCGGAGCCGGCCCCAGCCTGCGCGAACGAGCGATCCGCCTGCTCGCCCTGCGCGAGCACTCGCGCAGCGAGCTGGTCCGCAAACTGGCCGCGCACGGCAGCGCCGACGAAATCGACGCGACGCTCGCACGGCTTGGCGAGCTCGGCCTGCAGTCGGACGAGCGATTCGCACGTGCATGGATCCGTTCGAAAGCCGCGCGCTTCGGGCTGGCGCGCCTTCGACACGAGCTCGCCCGCCGCGGGCTGGCGCGCGACGTGATCGAAGACGCGCTGGCACTCGAAGCCGACGCGAGCGAAATCGATCGCGCCCGCGCGGTGTGGGCCGGCAAATTTGGCAAGACCCCGCAGGACAGGTCAGAATGGGCGAAACAGGCGCGATTCCTACAGGGTCGTGGTTTTTCGGCGGATACGATAACAAGGCTGCTAAAAGAGAATCCGGATGAGTCTGCTTAAGGTCAAGGGCCTGCGCAAGAGCTACAAACTGCGCACCGTCGTCCACGACGTGGGTTTCGAGGTCGGCAGCGGCGAAGTGGTCGGACTGCTCGGCCCCAACGGGGCCGGCAAGACAACCTGTTTCTACATGATCGTGGGGCTCGTGCGTGCGGACGACGGCGAGATCACCCTCGACGACGCGCGCCTCACCCATTTGCCCATCCATGCCCGGGCGCGCCTCGGATTGTCGTATCTGCCGCAGGAGATGAGCGTTTTCCGCAAGCTCAGCGTGGCCGACAACATCAAGGCGGTTCTGGAGCTGCAGGGACTCGGCAAGGACGACATCGCAACCCGGCTGGAACAACTGCTCGAAGAACTCGGCATTGCCCATCTGCGCGACAACCCCTCGATCTCGCTGTCGGGCGGCGAGCGCCGGCGCTGCGAGATCGCGCGCGCGCTGGCGAACAGCCCCCGCCTGATCCTGCTCGACGAACCTTTCGCGGGTGTGGACCCGATCGCGGTCCTCGACATCCAGAAGATCATCCGCTTCCTCAAGGAACGCGGCATAGGCGTGCTGATCACGGACCACAACGTGCGCGAGACCCTGGGCATCTGCGACCGCGCCTACATCATCAGCGCGGGCAGCGTTCTCGCCAGCGGCCATCCCGACGAGATCGTGCGCAACGAACAGGTGCGCCAAGTGTATCTCGGTGAACATTTCCGGCTCTGAAGCGCCTCGATCCCCAACCGCCATGAAGCCATCCCTCCAGCTCAAGCTCTCGCAGCACCTGACGCTCACGCCACAACTGCAGCAATCGATCAAGCTGCTGCAACTGTCGACCCTCGAGCTCAACCAGGAGATCGAACGCTTCCTGCTCGAGAACCCGATGCTCGAGCGCGAAGACATCGACGGTGGCGACTATCGCGCGGCGGGCAGCGAGCCACCGCGCACCGACGCGGGCGAGCATGAAGGCGACACTTCGTCCGCCCCGGCCGACAGCACCACGCCGGAGTCCCGCGAGGACAGTGGCGAGGCCACCAGCTTCGAGGACGGTAGCGACTGGACGAGCGGCACGGGCGGCAGCCAGAACCGCGACGACGAGGACGACAGCGATTTTCAGGATTTTCAGGCGACGGCGGCCAGCCTGCGCGACCATCTCGACCAGCAGGTGAGTCTCGCGCCGCTCAGCGATCGTGACCGGGCGCTGGTACGCTTCATCATCGAGGCGCTGGACGACGACGGCTACCTCAACCAGTCGCTCGAAGAGCTATTGGCGCTCCTGCCGCCCGAACTCGAGTTCGACCTCGAAGACCTCTCGATCGCGCTACACCAGGTGCAAAGCCTCGAACCATCCGGCATCGGCGCGCGCAGTCCGCAGGAATGCCTCGACCTGCAGCTCAAGGCCCTGCCCCCCGGGCCGGTCCGCGATCTTGCCCGGGTGGTCGTGTGCGAGCACCTCGAATTGCTGGCGGAGCGCAACTTCGCGCGCATCAAGCGCAGCACCGGCTGCAACGACGACGAACTGCGCGAAGCCCATGCGCTGATCTGCACGCTCAACCCGCATCCCGGTTCGCAGTACTCCACCCAGGAAACGCGATACGTGGTGCCCGACGTCGTGGTGCGCAAACACCGCGGCCGCTGGTCGGCGGTACTGAATGCCGACGCGATGCCGCGCCTGCGGGTCAACGCCTTGTACGCCAGCATTCTCCAGCAGAACCGCGGCTCCGGCGGCGCACTGACCAGCCAGCTGCAGGAAGCGCGCTGGTTGATCAAGAACGTGCAACAGCGCTTCGACACGATCCTGCGGGTGTCGCAAGCCATTGTTGACCAGCAGCGCCAGTTCTTCGATTATGGAGACGTGGCGATGCGGCCACTCACACTTCGGGAAATAGCCGAGCAGCTCGAACTCCACGAATCCACAATTTCCAGGGTCACGACACAAAAGTTCATGTCGACGCCGAGGGGCGTATTCGAACTCAAGTATTTCTTTGGTAGTCATGTTTCCACCGACACCGGCGGCGCGGCGTCCTCCACCGCGATTCGCGCCCTGATTCGTCAGTTGATCGACGCCGAAGACCGCAAGAAACCACTTTCCGACGCAAAGATCGCAGATTTATTGGGCCAGCAGGGTATCGTGGTTGCACGAAGAACGATCGCCAAATATCGCGAATCGCTCAATATCCCGCCGGTCAGTCAGCGCAAGACGATTTAAATTCAACAAGGGAGTCATCATGAATCTGAAAATCACCGGCCACCATGTCGAAGTTACCGATGCCATTCGTGACTACGTCAACAGCAAGCTCGACCGGGTCATCCGCCACTTCGACAATGTCACCAGCGTCGTGGTGATCCTCTCGGTCGAGAAGCTCGACCAGAAAGCCGAAGTCACGGTGCACGTCCGCGGCAAGGACATCTTCGTCGAGAGCACCGATGCCGACCTGTATGCTGCGATCGACTCGATGACCGACAAGCTCGATCGGCAGGTGATCAAGTACAAACAGAAGAATCAGGATCACGGCCATGATGCGCTGAAGCATCACGACGCCGAACTCTGAGGTGTTGCGCGCGCGACTTTTTTAGTTACCGCGTTCGGAGCCGAGTGTTTATAATCGCGCCTTCAATGCGTATACGCGCACCGATTGACGCCTAACGGGCCGACACGAAGCTTGACGCATGAGCGTGGTGTCGGCCAGGTGCAGCATGAGCCTGATAGCCAATCTCCTACCTCTTTCAAACGTGGTCATCGACCTCGAGGCGAGCAGCAAGAAGCGCGTTTTCGAGCAGGCGGGACTGCTTTTCGAAAACCAGCAGGGCATCAGCCGCAGCGATGTCTTCGACAGCCTTTTTGCGCGCGAACGCCTCGGCTCGACCGGACTCGGTCAGGGAATCGCGATTCCGCACGGTCGCATAAAGGGGCTCAAGGATGCCGCGGGCGCGTTTCTCCGGCTCGCAACACCGGTTCAATTCGACGCCCCCGACGGCCGGCCGGTCGGAATGCTGTTCGTGCTCCTCGTGCCCGAACAGGCCAACGAACAGCACCTGCAACTGCTGTCGGAGCTGGCGCAGATGTTCAGCGACAGCAAATTCCGTGAAAGCCTGTTGAACGCCCCCGATCCTGCTGTCATCCATTCGCTATTCACCTCGTGGGGCCCGGATGCGGCGGACGAGCGTCGCGCGGCTTTTTGACAGCCACCGTGACTGGCTCAAGCTGACGCATGTTTGCGGCAGGCTTGATCGCGACATCTCCGTCACCGAAGAACGCATCTGGCCGGCCGATCTGGTCGGGCACCTCAACCTGATCCATCCCGACCGCCTGCAGATCATCGGTGCCGCCGAGCTGTCGTGGGCACGCAGGCAATCGCGCGACAAGATCGCCCACCACCTCACCGAAATCCTCTCGGCACAGCCGCCGGCCATCGTCATGGCGGACGACTGCGAAGTTCCGGCGATGGTCAGCACCCTGTGCGAAGCCAACGGCATCGCGCTGTTCACGACCCCCCTCGCCTCGGCCAGCGTGATCGACCAGTTGCGGCTCTATCTCTCGCGCCAGCTCGCGGAGAAGGTGTCGCTACACGGCGTGTTCATGGATGTGCTGGGGGTCGGCGTATTCATCACCGGCGACTCGGGTGCGGGCAAGTCCGAACTCGCGCTCGAGCTGATCTCGCGCGGGCATGGCCTGGTCGCCGACGATATCGTCGAGTTTTCACGCATCGCCCCGTCGGTTCTCGAGGGACGCTGCCCCGAAATGCTCAAGGACTTCATCGAAGTCCGCGGGCTGGGGATTCTCAACATCCGCACGATCTTTGGCGAAACCGCCTGCCGACGCAAGATGCGCCTGCGCCTGATCGTATACCTGCAGCGGCGCACCCCCGGTCAGGACGATCCTTCACGCCTGCCCATGCACCAGGAAACGCAGGACATCCTCGGCGTCCCGATCCGGCGAACGGTATTGCCGGTCGCGGCCGGACGCAACCTCGCGGTGCTTCTCGAAGCTGCCGTGCGCTCGGCGATTCTGCAATGGCGCGGCATGGACTCCACCCAGGAGTTCGTCGAACGACAACAGAGCATGCTGAACGATGGGTCGGGCGGCTTCTGAGCCACCGCGCAGCAACGCCTGCTGCGTCCATGCCCGCAGGCCGGCGACGCGCAGCCCTTGCGGAGGCATCCCGCGGACTGCTACGCTCGGAGCCCGTTGCTTCAAGCCGAATTTCATCGCCCGCCATGACTGCTGCACACCCCGACTACCTCGAACGCATTCTCAACGCCCGGGTTTATGAGATCGCCGAGGAAACCCCCCTCGATTTCGCCGCCAACCTGTCCGCGCGGGTGCACAACCGCATCCACCTCAAGCGCGAAGACATGCAACCGGTGTTCAGCTTCAAGATTCGCGGCGCCTACAACAAGATGGCGAACCTCTCCGCGGCGGCGCTCAAGCGCGGCGTGATCTGCGCATCGGCCGGCAACCATGCGCAGGGTGTCGCGATGTCGGCGGAAAAACTAGGCGTCCGGGCCGTGATCGTCATGCCAGAGTCGACCCCGCTGATCAAGGTGGACGCCGTGCGTGCCCGTGGCGCCGAAGTGGTCCTGAGGGGCGAGTCCTTCTCCGACGCCTACGCGCATGCGCTCGAACTCGAGAAGACCGAGAAGCTCACGTTCGTCCATCCGTTCGACGACCCGGATGTGATCGCCGGTCAAGGCACCATCGGCATGGAAATCCTGCGCTCGCACAGCAAGCCGATCCATGCCATCTTCTGTTGCGTGGGCGGTGGCGGCCTGATCTCGGGCGTCGCCGCCTACGTCAAGCGCCTGCGCCCGGAGACCAAGATCATCGGTGTCGAGGCGGTGGATTCCGAGGCGATGACGCAGTCGCTCAGGACCGGCGAGCGGGTGGTACTCGATCAGGTCGGCCTGTTTGCGGACGGCGCAGCCGTGAAACAGGTCGGCGCAGAAAACTTCCGGCTGTGCCAGCAGTATGTCGACGAGATGATCGTGGTCGACAACGATGCGATCTGCGCCGCCATCAAGGATGTGTTCGAAGACACCCGCTCGATTCTCGAGCCGGCCGGCGCTCTCGCGATTGCCGGCGCCAAGGAATACATCAAGCAGAACAAGTTGCGCGACAAGAACATCGTCGCAATCGCCTCCGGGGCGAACATGAATTTCGACCGCTTGCGCTTCGTCGCCGAACGGGCGGAACTGGGCGAGCAGCGTGAAGCGGTGTTGGCGGTCACGATCCCCGAAAAACCCGGCTCATTCAAGAAGTTCTGCGGCCTGCTCGGCAACCGCAACATCACCGAGTTCAACTACCGCTACGCCGATCCGAAGCGCGCGCACATCTTCGTCGGCGTCACGGTGCACAATCGCGGCGAGGCCTCCCGGCTGGTCGAGATGCTCGAACGCCACGACTTGCCGGCGCTCGACCTGACCGATGACGAGATGGCCAAGAGCCACATCCGCTATATGGTCGGCGGACATGCGCCACAGGTCGACAACGAGTTGATCTACCGCTTCGTCTTCCCCGAAAGGCCGGGCGCGCTGATGAATTTCCTGTCGCAACTGCGCTCCGACTGGAACATCAGCCTGTTCCACTACCGCAACCACGGCGCGGATTTCGGGCGGGTGCTGGTCGGACTGCAGGTTTCCGAAGCCGACAAGTCCGATTTTCATGACTTCCTGGCCCGGCTCGGTTACGACTTCCAGGAAGAAACCGGCAACCCCGTATACCGGATGTTTCTGGGCAATTGAGCCTTTCCGGCCGGCCAGCGCCTGGGCGGATCGGCTAACACATCGGCTCGAACACCCCTTCCTCGGTCACGATCCAGGCCATTGGCCGGTCGTGCGTCTGGGGCAGGGTAGTGCCGACACGGCCGGACTCGAAACCGACTCCCACCGCCGTGCTATCGATCATCGCGAGTGTCCGGTCGAAGTACCCGCCGCCATAGCCGAGCCGGAAGCCCGCCGCATCGAACGCGTTGAGCGGCACCAGCACCACATCGGGCACCAGCGACGGTCCTGCCGCCGGGATCGGGATTCCATGGCGATCGGCACTCATGGGCACGCCAGGCCGCCAGGCGCGGAACACCATCGGCGCCGCCTTGTCCAGCACCGCCGGGAGTGCCGCGCGCCGCTGCGCGTCGGCGGCCAGCCAGCCGGTGACGAAAGCGCGCAGGTCCGGCTCGCCGCGAAACGGCCAGCAGAATCCGAGCGTGCGCGCGGCCAGACGCTGAAGCAGCGGCGCCAGTCCGATTTCGATCGCGGCGGTCGCAGCCGCACGTTGTTCGTCGGACATCGCCGCACGCGCCGCGAGCGCCTGTTCGCGCAGGGATCTCCGTTTTCGTGCTGATTCGGGTTCGGGCTGTGGCAAGGGCATCGGGTCTGCGATAATGACGGTTGATGAATGGAGCGCAAGATGAACACATGGGCCGTGCCCGCAATGGTAATGTGGGTTGTCCTGACCTGTACAAGCGCCATCGCCCAGAGCGAACCGGGCGATGGCCGGATCGTGGCCGCGCGCGAGGCTTTTCGTACCGGAGACAGCACCACGCTGGCGCTGCTTGCGGCGCAACCCAGCATGCACCCGCTCGACGCTTACGTCGAATACTGGTTGCTGCTCAACAAGCTGGCGGGTACGGTACCACCGCCGCCGGGCGAGCTCGATTCGTTCCTGACCCGGCACGCCGATACCGTGCTGGCCGAGCGCTTGCGGATGACATGGCTGAAGCGCATGGCCAAGGAGGGCCAGTGGAGCGCCTTCCTCGGCGAATTTCCTGCGCTGCTCCGCCCGGACGAAGAACTGCGCTGCCTGGCATGGCAGGCACGGCTCGCAACCAACGACCCCGGACTGGCCGCTGAAGTCAGCGCGGCGTGGCTGTCACTGGTGAATAATCACGCCGCCTGCAACGACGTGCTGGGCGGTCTGGCACTGCGCGGCGGCATCACTCAGGACCAGGTGTGGTGGCGATTCCGGCGCCAGATCGATAGCCGCACCCCCGAGCGCGCACGCACGACCGCATCATGGCTGCCGGCCGGCGCTGCGCCTGCCGGCGCGACGCTGGACCAGGTACTGAAGACGCCCGGCCCCTACCTCGACCGCCTGCCTGCCAACTTTGCCGCGACCCGCGCCGGGCGGGAGCTGGCCCTTGTCGCGCTGACACGGATCGCGCGCGAGGACCCCACCGCGGCCTATGTACAGTTGCTGCGCATCGGCGAGCGGCTGACGAACGAAGAGAGGACCTACGCTTATTCCGTACTCGGCTATCACGGCGCCCTGTCCCGCCTGCCGCTCGCCGAGGATTGGTTTGCCGCCGCCGGCGACCTGCCGCTGAGCCCGGAAAAACGTGCCTGGCGCGTGCGCGCCGCGCTGAGGCTGGAGCGCTGGCCGGCGGTCGAGGAATACATCGGGCGGCTGCCCGAGGCAGAGCGCAACCAGCCGGAATGGATCTACTGGCTGGGGCGCGCCCACGCCGCCCAGGGTCGGGAGGCGGAAGCGCAGAAACTCTATCGCAGCATCGCCGGCGAAACCCACTTCTACGCCTTGCTGGCGAACGAAGAACTAGGCAATCTGTTCGACCCGCCCGCGCCGCAACGGCTGCCAAGCGCAGCGGACAAGGCCCGCGTCGCCAGCGATGCCGGACTGAACAGGGCACTCGCGCTGTACCGCCTCGAAATGCAGACCGAAGCCATCCGGGAATGGGCATGGGCGGTGCGCGGCAAGGACGACGGCTTCCTGAGCGCGGCGGCGAGCCTGGCACTCGAACAACGCTTGTACGATCGCGCGATCAATACCGCCGAGCTCGGCAGCGCCCAGGCGAATTTCGACTTGCGTTTCATCACGCCTTATCGCGAACTGATCGAGCCGCAAGTAAAGGAACAGAACCTCGACATGGCCTGGGTATATGGCTTGATGCGCCAGGAAAGCCGATTCATCGCACCGGCGCGCTCGTCGGCCGGCGCACAAGGGCTCATGCAGGTGATGCCGGCAACCGGGAAATGGGTTGCGGGCAAGATCGGACTCGCGGGCTACAACCAGGCGATGCTGGCCGACCCGCATACCAACGTGCTGCTCGGCACGAGCTACATGCGCCTGATCATGACCGACCTCGACAGCCATCCGGTGCTGGCATCGGCCGGATACAATGCCGGCCCGGGGCGGGCGACCCGCTGGCGGGACCGCAAGCCGCTCGAAGGCGCGATCTACACCGAGACCATCCCCTTCGACGAAACCCGCGACTATGTCAAGAAAGTGCTCGCGAACGCGGTGATCTACGCGGCGCTGCTCGAGCAACGGCCGCAGTCGCTCAAAGCGCGCATGGGCATCATCGCGCCGTCGCAGACCGTTCCCTGAGCCCGCCCATGCCTGGCCATCTGAACACCTCCTGCCCTTTGCTTGATCTCTCTACGGAAACTGCATGATGAAACCTGCTCGCGTCGTCCTACTGGGTGGTACCGGCTTCGTTGGAAGCGCCATTGCAAACCGATTGTCCGAAGCCGGCGTGTCCGTGCTGATACCCACGCGGCGACGCAGCCGCGCGGGCCACGTGCTGCTGCTGCCCACGGTCGAGGTGGTCGAGGCCGACATCCACGACCCGGCCGCCCTCGAGCGCCTGTTCGCCGGCGCGGCTGCGGTGGTCAATCTCGTCGGCGTGCTCCACTCCAGGAGCGGCACCCCGTACGGCGCCGATTTCGCCCGGACGCACGTGGAGCTGGCGGAAAAGGTCGTGGCGGCATCCCGCAAGACCGGGGTGAAGACCCTGGTACATGTCAGCGCGCTCGGCGCCGATGCCAACGGACCGTCCGAGTATCAGCGTTCGAAAGCTGCGGGCGAGGCGGCCGTTCGCGCGGCCGGCAATGATCTCGCCTGGACGATTCTGCGTCCGTCGGTGCTCTTTGGCCGCGATGACCGCTTCCTCAACCTGTTCGCCAAGCTCGCCCGCCTGTTCCCGGTGCTGCCGCTGGCCGGCGCAGATGCGCGCTTTCAGCCGGTCTATGTGGAAGATGTCGCCGAAGTCGCATGGCGCTGCCTGACCGACGGGGACGCGGCCGGCCAGACCTTCGATGTCGCCGGCCCCACCGTGTATACCTTGCGGCAACTGGTCGAATACGTCGCCTCGCTGACGGGCAAGCGGCGGCCGATCTTCACGCTGTCCGAAAGCCTGGCGATGTTCCAGGCGCGGCTCATGGAGCTCGCCCCGACACCGCTGATGAGCCGCGACAATGTCCGCTCGATGCGCGCCGACAACGTGACCAGCAATGCACCGCTGCCTTTCGGACTCGTACCGACTGCGCTCGAATCGGTGGCACCGGCCTACATCGCCAATCAAACCCTGCGCGGACGCTACTATCCGCTGCGCTGCCAGGCGCACCGAAACCAGGGCTGATGAAAACCTTCATGGTCGGCGGCGCGGTCCGCGACCGCCTCCTCGGGCTGAAGGTCACCGACCGCGACTGGGTGGTCGTGGGCTCCACGCCCGATGAGATGCTCGCGCGCGGCTTCCGGCCGGTGGGCAAGGACTTTCCGGTATTCCTCCATCCCGACACGCATGAGGAATACGCGCTGGCGCGCACCGAGCGCAAGACCGGCCAGGGCTACAAGGGTTTCACGTTCGATGCCGCCCCGGACGTCACCCTCGAAGAAGACCTGCTGCGCCGCGATCTCACCATCAACGCGATCGCCTGCGACGACGACGGCACCCTGATCGATCCGCACGGCGGGGCGGCCGACCTCGAACGACGCATATTCAGGCATGTCAGCGCCGCCTTCGGCGAGGACCCGGTGCGCATCCTGCGGGTTGCGCGCTTCGCCGCACGTTTCGCCGACTTCACCGTGGCCCCCGAAACCGCCGCGCTGATGCAGCGCATGGTCGAGCACGGCGAGGTCGATCACCTGGTCGCCGAACGGGTCTGGCAGGAGTTGGCGCGCGGCCTGATGGAATCGACCCCTTCGCGCATGATCACGGTACTGCGCGAGTGCGGTGCGCTGGCGCGCATCCTGCCCGAGCTCGACCGCCTATTCGGCGTGCCTCAACCGGCCCGGCATCACCCCGAGATCGACACCGGGGTACATGTACTCGCCGTCATCGACCATGCCGCCGCGACCGGACAACCGCTGGAAGTACGCTGGGCCTGCCTGCTTCACGATCTCGGCAAAGGCGACACCGCCCCCGAAACCTTGCCCCACCACTACGGGCACGAATCGCGCAGCGCCGAACATGCGCGCCGCGTTTCCGGACGCCTGAAGGCACCCGGCGAGTGTCGCGATCTGGCCGAGATGCTTGCACGCGAGCACGGACTCATCCACCAGGCGCCGCAATTGCGGCCTGCGACCATGGTCAAGCTGCTCGAACGCAGCGACGCCTTCAGGCGCCCGCAACGCTTCGAGCAGATGCTGGATGCGTGCGAATGCGACGCCCGGGGACGCCCCGGAAAGCCTCCCGAGCCCTATGTCGCCGCCGCCCTCTGGCGCAGCGCGCGTGCGGCCGCGGCGGCGGTCGATGCGGGTGCGCTGGCACGCGCCTGCGTCGACAAACGACTCATTCCCGAGAAAGTACACGCCGCGCGCGTGGCGGCGGTCAAGGCTACAATTGCGGAATTCCAACGATCCTGACCGAACGCCGGCGAATGTGCTCGCGGCGACGCTCAGATTGCGCGCAAAATGAGCCAGGCCAGCAAGGACAGCAAGACCGTGGTGGCGAACGGAAATCTGTACGCCCGGCCCCTGAAGCGAACATTGAGATCGCCTGGCAACCGCCCGAAACCCAGATGCCGCGACAAGGCATCGCGATAGAGTCCGGTGACGAGCACGAGCGTCACCACGACCAGAACCCATTTGAGCATGCGTGCCCCCCACCGCGAAAGACCCATTAAACCCCGGCCGGGATCGAGACCGCAAATGCGGCCGAGCCCCGGCGTGCCAGAGCCTCGCACATGATCACGTTGTACACCTGGAGCACCCCGAACGGCAGGAAAGTCTCGATCGCGCTCGAAGAGCTCGCGCTGCCCTACGAGGTACGGCCTGTCGACATCAGCCGCAACGAGCAATTCGCCCCCGAGTTTCTGGCGCTCAATCCGAACAACAAGATTCCGGTCATCGTCGACACTGAGGGGCCCGAGGGCAAACCGATCACGGTGATCGAATCGGGCGCCATCCTGCTGTATCTCGCGGGCAAGGCCGGCAAGCTGCTGCCGGCCGACCTGCGCAGCCGGCTCGAAGCGATCCAGTGGCTGATGTTCCAGATCGGCGGCGTGGGGCCGATGCTGGGGCAGGCACACCATTTTCTGCGCTTCGCCCCGGAGGTGATCCCGTATGCGATCGATCGCTATTCGAAGGAGGCCGCGCGCCTCTACGCCGTCCTCAACGCCCGCCTGAGCACTCACGAATGGCTGGGCGGCACAAGCTATTCGATTGCCGACATTGCAACCTTCCCCTGGATTGCCCGCCATGACTGGCAGGGCATCGACCTGAAGCGCTTTCCGGCGCTCAAGCGCTGGTTCGAGTGCGTCGCCGCGCGCCCCGCCGTACAACGCGGCATGGAGATCCCCAAGTGAACAGATCGCGCTTCGGCGAACTCGAAGTTCTTGTCCGCAGCCCGGAGGGCATGCCGGCCCGCGCCACGCCGCTGCTGTTCATACATGGCGCCTATACGGCCGCCTGGTGCTGGGACGAGTTTTTCCTGCCCTACTTCGCCGCGCGGGGTTATGGCAGCTATGCACTGTCGCTGTCGGGCCATGGCCACAGCCGCAGGCGCGGTCTGCTCGACAGCTTTTCGATCGCGGACTATGTGGCCGACGTCAAGGAAGTGGTCGCCGCGCTGCCCGCGCCACCGGTGCTGATCGGTCACTCGATGGGCGGCATGGTGGTACAGAAGTACCTCGAACAGAATGACACGCCGGCCGCGGTACTCCTGTGCTCGGTTCCGCCGCAGGGTCTGATGAGCTCGGCCTTCGGCCTGATGTTCAACAAACCCGGCATGCTGGCCGACCTCAACCGCATGATGGGCGGCGGTCAGCCGAACCTCGACAGCATTCGCGAGGCGCTCTTTCACCAACCGGTCGAGACCGAACGCCTGCTCCGCTATGCCACGCTCTCGCAACCCGAATCGCATCGCGCGATCTGGGACATGACCTTGTTCAACCTCCCGCATGTATCGCGCGTGAAGCGCCCCCCGCTCTTGATCCTGGGTGCCGAACACGACCACCTGATCTCGCCGGCCCAAGTCGAGGTGACGGCATCGACATACGGCACCGACGCCCACATCTTTGCGGGCATCGGCCACGGTGTGATGCTCGAGCAGGGCTGGGAAACGGTTGCGGCACACATCGCCGGCTGGCTGGAAACCACGCTCGGCCCTCAGCGGTAAGCCGCGCTCGCGGCGCCGCGCTACAGCGTATGCAGGCGATCGCCGCGCATGAAACCGAGCAAGGGCATGTCGATGCCCTTGCCCAGCGCCAGCACCTTGAAGAGCTCGCCCATCTCCTGCGGGGTGGTCAGGCGTTGGACTGCGCGGGCGGCCCTGATGTAGTCCGCTCCGGTCTCGGGTCCCCGCCTGGCCAGGCATTCCAGAATGCCGCAATTGAACAGAAACGCCGCCTGAGTCGTATAGCCCAGCACCTCCAGGCCCGCTTCGAAGCCGGCTTCGGCCACCGCGGTGAAATCGACGAAGGCGGTGATGTCATTCAAACCCGGCCACAGGAAGGGATCGCCGTGGGCATGGTGGCGGTAGTAGCACAGCAGCGTGCCGCTCGCGCGCGAGGGCAGGTAGTACTCGGCGCGCGGGTAACCGTAATCGACGAGAAGCAACGCGCCGACCGCCAGACGATGCGCCAGCTCGGCCACCCACGCCTGACCGGCCAGATTGATTTCGGTCACATACTCGCCCTGGTCCGGCATCGGCAGCTCGAGCGCGCGCGCCGCCTCGAGCACCCGACCCGTGGCCTCGACGTCCGCCCAGCGCAATGCGCCCGCCCCGTCCACGGCGACGCCGCGCTCGAACAAGCCGCCGCCACGTGCAACCACAAGATGGGCCGGCATCACATCGAGGACTTCGTTGGCGACCAATACCCCCGAAAAGCGCTCCGGCAGGCTGTCGAGCCAGCGCACCCGGCTGGCCAGGTGCGGCACTTTGCTTGCCAGGGTGTCGAACTGGCGTTCGCGCAGCTCGCCCGACAATTCGAGGATGTCATAGCGCAGCGGCAGCTCGCCGCGACGCTCGAGCTCGAGCAGCAGGTCGGCGGCGAGCAGACCCGTGCCGGCGCCGACCTCGATCACGTGCGGCGCGCTCGCAGCCTGGACCTGCGCCACCTGGGCAGCCAAGGCCTGGCCAAACAGAGGGGTCAGTTCAGGCGATGTGATGAAATCACCACCGGCGCCGAACTTTCGCGCACCGCCGCTGTAGTAGCCGATACCCGGCGCATACAGTGCAAGCTCCATGTAGCGTGCGAAACTGATCCAGCCGAGCGCGGCGATCTCGGAACGCACACGCTCGGTAAGGCAGGCACTCTGGGCGAGCGCATCGGAAGTCGGGGGGGGCAGGTTCATTGCGGGCCAGCGAGCGAAAAGCGGCATTCTAGCGCCTGAAGCACTGGCCGCGCCGCCCCCGCGGCACACGGCTCGACGACACGACACCAACCGACACGCATGCGGAAAACCCATCGATGACCCCACTGCAATCCCGTCCCGTCATGCTGATCACCGGCGCGGCCAGACGCATAGGCGCCCGGATCGCGCGCGAACTCCATGCCGCGGGAGCCGATGTCGTGCTCCATTACCACCGGTCGGCCGGCGACGCGCAAGCGCTTGCGGCCGAGTTGAACGCCACCCGTCGCGATTCGGCGACGACCGTGGCGGGAGACCTCAAGGAAGACGGCGTGCCGGAGTCGGCCATCGCCGCGGTGATCGCCCGCCACCAGCGTCTCGACGCGCTGATCAACAATGCCTCGAGCTTCTACCCGACGCCGATCGGCACGATCGACTCGCGCGCCTGGACCGATCTGATCGGCTCCAACCTCAAGGCGCCACTGTTTCTCGCGCAGGCCGCGGCGCCGCATCTGGCGCTCACGCGCGGCGTCATCGTCAACATCATCGACATTCACGCCGAACGCCCGCTGCGCAACTATCCGGTCTACTGCGCAGCCAAGGCCGGGCTGCTGGGCCTCACACGGTCGCTGGCCATCGAATTGGCGCCGGAAATCAGAGTGAACGGCGTCTCGCCGGGCCCGATCGAATGGCCGGACGATCACCAGTTCTCGCCTGCCGAACGTGCCGAGATCATCGCCCACACCTTGCTCAAGCGCGCAGGCCAACCCGCCGACATCGCCCGCGCGGTGCGTTTCCTGGTGTTCGACGCGCCCTACGTGACCGGCCAGACCCTCGCCGTCGACGGCGGGCGGAACGCTCATCTATGACCAAGTTGCAATGCAGCAATCCACATCGACCGATCAATACATCGGCGTATAATCCGAGCATCTCGCCTGGATTTTCGTCGTGACCGCACTTACGCCCCCCGCCGAAACGGCCGACAGCCGCTTCTCGAACACTTTCCTGCGGCTCAAGAAGAAGCTCGAGCGCAGCGTGGGCGAGGCGATCGCCGCGTTCAACATGATCGAGGACGGCGACGTCGTCATGGTGTGCATGTCGGGCGGCAAGGACTCCTACACCCTGTTGTCGTGTTTGATGGCCTTGCGCGAGCGCGCGCCGGTCGGTTTCCGTCTGGTCGCGATGAATCTCGACCAGCGCCAGCCTGGCTTTCCCGCCGATGTCCTGCCCGCCTATTTCGAATCCATCGGGATCGAGTACCGCATCGTCACCGAAGACACTTATTCGATCGTCAAGGACAAGATCCCCGAGGGCAAGACCACCTGCTCGCTCTGCTCGCGGTTGCGACGCGGCATCATCTACCGCACCGCGCGCGAACTCGGCGCGACCAAGATCGCCCTCGGCCATCATCGCGACGACATTCTCGAAACCTTCTTTCTCAACCTGTTCTTCGGCGGCCACATCAAGGCGATGCCGCCCAAGCTCGTCAGCGACGACGGCGAGCACATCGTGATTCGCCCGCTCGCGCACTGTGTCGAGAGCGACATCATCCGGTTCGCCCGCACCATGAATTTCCCGATCATTCCGTGCAATCTGTGCGGTTCGCAGGAGAACGCCCAGCGCAGGCAGATCAAGGCCATGCTGCAGGGCTGGGAACGGGAACACCCCGGCAGGATCGCGTCGATCTTCACCGCACTGGGCAACGTCGTCCCCTCGCACCTCGCCGACGCAGGGCTTTTCGACTTCAAGAGCCTCAAACCAGGCGTGCCGGCCGACGAAGGCGACACGGTGTTCGACCCGCCGCAACTCGCGCCGGCACCGGCTTTTCCAGTCAGCATCATGCACGCGTTCGATACGCACACCCGCACCGACGTCGGCCCCCTCTTGCACACCGCGGACGGAGCGGACAAACTTGCAGGCATGCTGTGATGACCGCGCAGGCCTTCGGACCTCCGCCCACCAACTGACCGCCCCCACGCACATGGCCGATCGAAAGAACCTATGCGTCATCGCCGCCGAAATCGTGGGCAGCCCGAGCCTGGACGCGGCACTCGGGGCGCTCGAGGCTCGTCATGCGGTCGACCGGGCGCTGCGGCGTGTCGATCTTGCCGTGGAGGCGAACAAGGGCACATCCTTCGGCCGTGACGGCACACGCGTCACGGCCACGTTCGAGCGCTCGGAACTCGCCGTGTTGGCCGTCTGCGAAATGCTGGAGCGGGTGAGCAGCCTGCCACCGCTGGCGGGCAAGCGTCTCGGCATCCGGGCCGGGGTGCACTACGGCCAGATGGAGTTCGGCGGCGAGACACCGGTCGGGGAAGGCCTGGACGTGGCGCTGCGGCTCATGAAGGCCGCAGAGGGCGGCGAGGCGCTGGCCACGGGCGCTGCCGTGATTTTGCTCCCGGCCACGACACGGCATTTCTCGCGGCTGGAGGCCGGTGGCCGCCCGGCGCTGCAGGATCTCGAATGGCCGCTCCATACCATCACGCGCCAGGCCGAAGTCGTCGTCTCGCTGCCGCCGGCAAGCCGTTTGACCCAGCGTCTCAAGGTCAGGCATCAGAACGAAGTCGTGTTTCTCGATGATCAGCGCCCGATACTGCTGCTCGGACGCGAGCTGGGCAACGATGTGGTGATCATGGATCCGCGCGCCTCGCGCCAGCACTGCCGCATCGAACGCCGCCGCGAGGGCTTCTCGCTGATCGACTACAGCAGCAACGGCTGCTATGTGGTCGAGGAAAGCAGCGCGGAACGCCGCGTTCGCAAGAGCGAAACCGCGATCGTGGGCCCCGGCCGGATCGGTTGCGGCTTTTCGGCGAGCGAGGTCGAACGCGACCTGGTTTTCTTCGAGGTCGTCTGAGCCCCCGGCCTGCGCCCCTGAATCCTCGAACGGCGCTGACACCCGGGCATCAGGACCGCATCGATCACAACCTCCCATGAGCACCATGCTCGCGATGGATCAAGGCACGGCGCTTGCCGCGCTCGCCGCCTTGTTCACGTCGGGCTTTCTTTCGGCAACGCTGCTGCCGGGAAACTCCGAGATCGCGCTGTTCGCAACGCTCCGGTCGTTTCCCGAGCTCGTGGCGAGCGCGCTCGTCGCGGTCACACTCGGCAACACGCTGGGCGGAATGAGCACCTACCTGCTCGCCCGGCTCCTGCCCAGGCGTGCCCAGCTCACGCGCCTCGCCTGGCTGCAGCGGCACGGATCGGCAGCGCTGGCACTTGCGTGGCTGCCGATCGTCGGCGACGGCCTGTGCGCCGCGGCCGGCTGGCTGCGCCTGCCATGGCTGGCCTGCATGATATGGATGGCGGCCGGCAAGGCGCTGCGCTATCTTTTGGTCACGCTGGCCGTCATCTGAAGAATGGGAGTCCTCCATGAGCATCGAACGCATCGGCACCACCGCGCGCTATTCCGATATCGTCATTCACAACCAGACCGCCTATCTGGTCGAGGTGCCGGTGAGCGAGAACACCCCGATAGCCGAGCAGACCCGGGAAATCCTGGCCAGTTTCGACAGACAGTTGGCACGCATCGGGAGTCACCACGGCCGCATCCTGTCGGCCACCATCTACCTGATCGACATGGCCGATTACGACGCAATGAACACCGTCTGGGACGCGTGGCTGGCCGCCGGCACCGCCCCCTCGCGCGCCTGCGTCAAGGTCGCGGGTCTCGCGCATCCGGGCTGGCGGGTCGAGATCGCGCTGATCGCCGCCGTGTGAGCCGCTTCAGGGAATTTCGGCTGATTTGCGCAGTCACACTGGGCGCGCCTCAGAAGCATTGAAAATCAATACCCTAGAAGCGTCGTGGGCATTGTTGCATAGCGGCATCGGGGCGCGATACGCTACAATACGAGGCTTTTCTGTCGTCCATCCCCGGAACGTGCCATGACCCAGCGTTTGCGCGAGATCCCCTACAACTACACTTCCTTTGCCGATCGCGAGATCGTCATTCGCCTGCTTGGCAGCGACGCCTGGGGGACGCTCGAGTCCCTGCGCAACGAACGGGTGACCGGGCGCTCGGCGCGCATGCTGTATGAAGTGCTGGGAGACATCTGGGTCGTCCAGCGCAATCCCTATCTGCAGGACGACTTGCTCGAAAACGCCGCGCGCCGCGAGGCCCTGATCGGCGCATTGCGCCACCGCCTTGCCGAAGTCGAGAAGCGGCGTCAGGAAAGCGCCACCGAAGACCCGGGCCGCAGCGCAAAGGTTTCGGCGCTGGTGCAGGCGGCGGAAAGATCGGTAGCCGCCTTTGCGCGCTTTTTCGACGACACCGCCGCGCTGCGCAAGCAGGTCATGAAGGAGTTGTCGCGCCATACCCGCAAGGACAACATCTGCTTCGACGGGCATGCGCGCGTATCGCATGTCACCGACGCTACCGACTGGCGGGTGGAGTACCCGCTGGTGGTCCTCTACCCCGACACCGAAGCAGAAATGGCGCCGCTGGTGCGCGCCTGTATCACGCTCGGGTTGACGATCATTCCGCGCGGCGGCGGCACCGGCTACACCGGTGGGGCGATTCCGCTGGACGCGCGCTCGGTCGTGATCAACACCGAGAAGCTGATCGACATGGGTCCAGTCGAGGAGATCGTCCTGCCCGGCCTGGGCACGCCGACAGCGACCATCCGCACCGGAGCCGGCGTGGTCACCGCGCGCGTATCCGACGCGGCGAGCGCGGCCGGACGTGTTTTCGCGGTCGATCCGACCTCGGCCGAAGCGTCGTGCGTCGGGGGCAACATCGCGATGAACGCCGGGGGCAAGAAGGCGGTACTGTGGGGCACCGCGCTCGACAACCTCGCCTGGTGGAAGATGGTCACGCCCGACGGTAACTGGTTGGAGGTCGAACGTGTCAACCACAACCTCGGCAAGATCCATGAACAGGAAAGCGTCGAGTTTCGCCTGAAGCGCTTCGACGCCGACGGCAGGAAGCTGCTCGCCGAAGAGACCCTGATCATGCCCGGCGCCCGATGCCGCAAGATCGGGCTGGGCAAGGACGTGACCGACAAATTCCTGGGCGGCGTACCCGGGGTGCAGAAGGAAGGCACCGACGGCCTGATCGTCGCGGCACGCTGGGTGCTGCACCAGATGCCGCCGGTCACCCGCACGGTATGTCTCGAATTCTTCGGCCAGGTGCGCGAAGCCGTGCCGGCGATCGTCGAGATCACCGACTGGTTCAAGCCCGGCGGTGCGGGGCATGCAGAAGGTGTTCAACTCGCCGGCCTCGAACATCTGGACGAACGCTATGTCAGCGCGGTGGGCTATACCACCAAGGCCAAGCGCCATGGGCGCCCCAAGATGGTATTGATCGGCGACATCGTCGGCCATGACGAAGATGCGGTGATGCGCGCCGCGTCGGAAGTGGTCAGGATGTGCAACGTACGTGGTGCCGAGGGTTTCATCGCGGCCAGCCCCGAGCAGCGCAAGCGCTTCTGGCTGGACCGCTCCCGCACCGCCGCGATCTCGAAGCACACCAACGCCTTCAAGATCAACGAAGACGTCGTGATTCCGCTGCCGCGGATGGGCGACTACTGCGACGGCATCGAGCGGATCAACATCGAACTGTCGACGCGCAACAAGCTGGCGCTTTGCGACGCACTGATCCAGTTTCTCTCCGGCGAGCTTCCGCTCAACCAGGGGGACGCCAATCTGGATCGCGAGGAGCTCATCGGCGACCGGCGCCAGGCCGCGCTCGACTATGTATCCACGGTGCAGCGTCGCTGGCAGTGGCTGCTCGACAATCTCGACATGCCGCTGGCCGAGGCCGAGCGCCACTTCGAGACCTACGGCATCGCCGCCGGAGAGCTGACCAACCGCGCCGCCGATCCGGTGCTGTTCCATCGTCTGCAGGATTATTCGGTGCGGATCTCATGGAAAACCGAACTGAAACCACGCCTCGACAAGATTTTCGACGGCACGCTGTTCAGCCCGATCCCTGAGCGTATCGCCAAGATCCACAAGGAGGTCTTGCGCGGGCGGGTGTTCGTGGCACTGCACATGCACGCCGGCGACGGCAACGTGCACACCAACCTGCCGGTCAATTCCGACAACTACGAGATGCTCCAGACCGCCAACCGGGCGGTCGACCGCATCATGGCGCTGGCGCGCAGCCTCGACGGCGTGATCTCGGGCGAACACGGCATCGGCATCACCAAGCTCGACTATCTCAGCGACGACGAGATGGCGAATTTCTGGGACTACAAGCAGAAGGTCGACCCGGAAGGCCGCTTCAACCGCGGCAAGCTGCTGCGCAAGAGCGATCGCCCTGGTGTTTCGGCGGGCAATCTCGACAACGCCTACACCCCCAGCTTCAACCTGATGGGGCACGAGTCGCTGATCATGGAACAGACCGAGATCAGCGAAAT
This sequence comes from Rhodocyclaceae bacterium UBA2346, assembly GCA_002344625.1. GTDB lineage: Bacteria > Pseudomonadota > Gammaproteobacteria > Burkholderiales > Rhodocyclaceae > UBA2357. The sequence continues at coordinate 54,774 of DDUE01000068.1, forward strand.
CGCGCACGACATCAAGGACTGCCTACGCTGCGGCAAGTGCAAGCCGGTGTGCTCGACCCACGTGCCGCGCGCCAACCTGCTGTACAGCCCGCGCAACAAGATCCTCAGCACCTCGCTGCTGATAGAGGCTTTCCTTTACGAGGAACAGACCCGGCGCGGCGTGTCGCTCGCCCATTGGTCGGAGTTCGAGGATGTCGCCGATCACTGCACCGTGTGCCACAAGTGCGAGAAGCCCTGCCCGGTCGATATCGACTTCGGCGACGTGTCGATCAAGATGCGCAACCTCCTGCGCAAGCAGGGCAAGAAAACCTTCAATCCCGGCACCGCCGCGGCCATGGCCTTCCTGACCGCCAAGGATCCGGCGACGATCAAGATCATCCGCAAGGGCATGATCGATTGGGGCTACAAGGCCCAGCGCCTCGGACACCGCATCGGCAAGTCGATGGGCCTGATCCAGGCGCAGGTCGAGGCGCCACCAGCGACGCTCGGCCGCGCATCGATCAAGGCGCAGGTCATTCACTTCATCAACAAGCCGATGCCTGGCAACCTGCCCAAGCGCACCAGTCGTGCGCTGCTCGACATCGAGGACGACAAGGTCATCCCGGTGATCCGCAACCCGCGGCTCGCCCGCGACGAAAGCGAGGCGGTGTTCTACTTCCCGGGCTGTGGCTCGGAGCGCCTGTTCAGCCAGGTCGGCCTGGCGACGCAGGCCATGCTCTACCACGTCGGTGCCACCACGGTGCTGCCGCCGGGCTATCTGTGCTGCGGCTATCCGCAGACCTCTTCCGGCTTCGAGGACAAGGGCCAGCAGCTCACCACCGACAATCGGGTACTGTTCCACCGGGTCGCCAACACGCTCAACTATCTGGACATCAAGACCGTGATCGTCTCGTGCGGCACCTGCATGGATCAATTGCTGAAGTATCAGTTCGAGAAGATATTCCCCGGCTGCCGGCTGCTCGACATCCATGAATACCTGATGGAAAAGGGCGTCCGGCTCGACGGCATCAGCGGCACCCGCTACATGTACCACGAGCCCTGCCATACCCCGATGAAACAGTATTCGGGCATCAAGGTCGCCAACGAGCTGATGGGCACCCGGGTAGACCTCAACGAGCGCTGCTGCGGCGAATCCGGGACACTGGCCGCCAGCCGCGCCGACATCTCGACCCAGGTGCGTTTTCGCAAGCAGGCGGAAATCGAGAAAGGGGCAGCGGCACTGCGTGAAGGCAGCGTGCCGGGCACCCCGGTCAAGATCCTGACTTCGTGCCCGAGCTGCCTGCAGGGACTCAGCCGCTATTCCGACGATGGCGACATCGAAGCCGATTACATCGTGATCGAGATCGCGAAGACGCTGCTGGGCGAAAACTGGATGCCCGAATACGTGCGGCACGCCAACAGCGGCGGGATCGAGCGGGTGCTGCTGTAGTTCCCCGGACGGTGGATCCCGCCTGTCGGTGGCCGGGATCTAACGTTGCCGCGGTTGCGAGCAGGCGCGCATTCCGGCAAACGCCGCGACCGCGCCCATCGCCAACCTGTATCGCACCGCGCGGCTGAGCTCGGTTTCGCCGGGGTTGATCTCGAGCGTGGGAATGCCGTTTTCGATGGCCCACCAGACCGGTCCCGATATGTAGGGAAACACGCTGGTGGTGCCGACCGAAACCACCAGATCGACGCCACGCGCCAGGGCCGACTCGAGGCACATGATTGCACGCTGCGGCAGCGCCTCGCCAAACAGCACGACGTCCGGGCGCAGCAGGCCGCCGCAGACAGGGCAGGCCGGCGGGATATCGAGGCCGGCGAAATCCGGCACCGAACGTGCATGGTGGCATTCGACACAACACAGGCGGTGGAGCGAGCCATGAATCTCGATCAGATTGCTCGAACCTGCGGCCCGGTGCAACCCGTCCACGTTCTGCGTGAGCACCGTGACAGCGGGCTTGGTCCGCTCGAGCTCGGCGATGAAGCGATGCGCCGCATTGGGTTGCGCGCCACGGCAGTTGGCCTCGATCTCGGCGATGTACTTCCACACGATGTCGGGACGCATCGCCATCATCGCACCCGACAGCGCGTCCTCGATCGCCAGCCCGTCGTCGGTCAGGCGCTCATGGTAGAGCCCACCGATACCGCGATAAGTCGGCAAACCTGAATCTGCCGAAATACCCGCCCCGGTAATGAACAGTATCGATTCGGCATCGTCGATGCAGCGGGCTGCCGCTTCGAGCACGCGGGTTTCGCTCATCACGCCGAAATCGCGCCCTGCACTTCGACCAGGCAGTCGTAGATCACCGGCCCGCCTCCCATATCGGTCAGTGCCGACGAGGTGACCGCATTGGCATTCTGGCCGTCCCCGGAAAGCTTTTGCCACCATATCGACGGACTCACCACCACCCCGGGGCGCACCCGCTCGGTGATCACCGCCCGCGCATGAAACGCACCACGGTCGTTGAAGATGCGCAGGCGCTGCCCTTCCACCAAACCACGCGCCAGTGCATCGCGCGGGTGGATCTCGAGTGCCGGTCCGCCTTCCCCGGCGAGAAAGCGCGGCAGGTTGGCGAAGCTGGTGTTGAGGAAATTGCGCGCCGGCGGCGACAGGAATGCCAGTGGATAACGCTCGGCGAGCACCGGGCTGCTGAGCGGCGACTCGAGCGGCGGCACCCATGCGGGAAGTGGATCCAGCCCGGCTGCGGCCAGTGATTCGCTGAAGAATTCACATTTTCCCGAGGGCGTCGGAAAGCCGCCGGCGGCGAAGGGAACGAACGGCCGCGGCAGGTTCAGGCGCGCCCAACCTTTCTCGGCCAGCGCCGCGGAGTCGAGGCCGAACGCGCGCTGATCGCAGCGCGCGAACGCCACCGCCGCAATCGCATCGTCGGAATCCGCAAGGGCAGGATCGGTGTAACCCATGGCCCGGGCCAGCAGGCGGAACACCTCCGAATTCGACTTCGCCTCGCCCAGCGGCGCGATCGCAGGCTGGTTGTCAACCGCGTAGAGGTGGCCGTACGCCTTGTGCACGTCGCGGTGCTCGAGCTGGCTCGTGGCCGGCAGGAGTATGTCGGCATAGTCCGCCGTATCCGTCTGGAACAGCTCGTGCACGACGCAGAACAAATCCTCGCGCATGAATCCCGCACGGACCCGGTTGCTGTCGGGTGCGACCGCCACCGGATTCGAGTTGTATACATAGATCGCCCGGATCTGCGGATCGCGCACCTCCAGCAAGGCTTCGCCGATCTGCGACATGTTGATGCGCCGCGGCGGAAATCGCTGCGGATCGGGATAGAGATCGGGCCGCTCGAGCGCATGCTGGTCGACCGGGAAATTGCCCGAGGTCGATAACACGGCGCCCCCGGCCGGATGGCGCCACGCACCGATCAGCGCGGGCAGGCAGGCGATATTGCGCACGGCCATGCCGCCACCGTGACAACGGTTTAGACCGTAGTTCAGGCGGATCGCGGCCGGCTGGGTGCTGCCGTAGTCGAGCGCTAGGCGCCGGATCGCGTCCGCCGGCAGACCGGTCAGCGGCGCGGCCCATTCTGGCGAGCATGCCTCGACCCGTTCGGCCAGCCGCTCGAAGCCCAGCGTATGGCGGGCGATGTAATCGTGGTCGATCAGATCGGCCTCGATCAGCACATGCATCATCGCCAGCGCAAGGGCGGTGTCGGTACCCGGCATCGGGGCGAGGTGGAGGTCGCACTTCTCGGCCGTCCGGGTCCGCCACGGATCGATGCACACCAGCCGCGCGCCGCGGCGTTTCGCCTCCTGGATGAAGCGCCAGCCGTGCAGGTTCGAAACAACCGGGTTGCCGCCCCAGATGATGATGAGGCGCGCATCGACGAGCGCTTCGGGATCCATGCCGATCGAAGCGCCAACGGTGGCCTTCCAGCCGGCGGCGCCAGCCGCCGCGCAAATCGTCTGATCCAGACGCGAGGCACCAAGGCGATTGAAAAAACGCATGTCCATGCTGGCCCCCTGCACGAACCCCAGGGTGCCACCGTAGTTGTACGGCAGTATCGCGCGCGGGTCCTCGCCGGCAATGGCACCGAAACGCTCACTGATGATCGCCAGCGCATCATCCCAACCGATGCGCTCGAATCGCCCCTCGCCTTTGCGGCCGATCCGCCTCATCGGGTAAAGCAGCCGCTGATCCGAATAGGTGCGCTCGAGATAGTGCGCGACCTTGGTGCATAACGCGCCATTGGTAAACGGGTGATCGGCGGCCCCACGAATCTTGACCGCCTTGCCATCCTCAACCGTGACTTCCATGGCGCAGGTATCGGGACAGTCGTGCGGACAGGCCGCCTTGACGATCGAACTTCCGGCAACGCTCATCATGCGATCCACAACTTGAGGGAAAATTGACCTGCCGGGACCCGCCCGGGCCCCGGCTCACGCAGACGCCAGGCACCTCCGGCTCAGCGCCGCTTGTGCCCGGATGCGAGGAGTTCGATGTAGCGCTGCCTGTCGGCGTCGAAGCGCTCACGGATCAGCGCACGCTCGCCCTCTTTCTGCTTGAGGAACTCCTTGTGCGATGCCAGTTCGGAATCGATGACCTGCAGGGCACTCTTCAGATCCCTGGGAAGATCGCGGCCACGATAGAACTCAGTTTCCTCATCATAGCGCTTGCGCTGCACGAGCAATTCCTGCTCGCGTGCCAGAACCCCTTCCACGCTGCGCTCGACTTCGGCGATGGCGCGCGCTTCACGCTCGTCGATCGCGCCGAGGGTCGGATAGGTCTCGAACAAGGCTTCATCCTGGCGGCGCTGTATGCGATCGCGTTCTTCGGCTTCGGCTCGCGCCTTGGCCTCGGCCTCGCGCCGCGCCAGCTCAGCCTTGGTCAATGGGGCACTGACATGCCGGCGGGTGACCCCCTGCGAATTCATCTCGCGATAGGCACGCCCATAGCATTGCGACGGCAGCACGTCGCCACAGACCGGCCGACCGCTATCGTCCTCACAACAAAAAATGCTCTTGCCCCCGCTCTTCCCATCCCCTGCCTGCGCATGCAGAGGCGGGGCGGCAAGCAACAGCAGCAACACCCACAAGAGGCTAGCCTTCGTCGGCGATACCATATGTCTTCCGATAGTTCTGCACGGCCTCGAGATTGGCGGCAAGGTCCGCATTGTCGCCCAGATAATCGATGAGGTCGGCGAGGGTCGCCACGGCCACGACCGGAATGCCGTGCACCGACCGGACTTCCTGAACCGCCGACTGCGCCCCCGCGCCCCGCTCCATCCGGTCCAGCGCGATGACGACGCCCGCCGGGACGGCGCCGCCCCCACCGATGATTTCGACCGATTCACGCACCGAGGTTCCCGCGGAGATCACATCGTCGAGAATCAGCACTCGCCCCGACAGCGGTGCACCAATCAGGGTCCCCCCTTCGCCGTGGTCCTTGGCCTCCTTGCGGTTGAAACAGAAGGGCTTGTTCACACCCTGCTCGGCCAGCCTGATCGCCACCCCGGCCACTAGCGGAATACCCTTGTAGGCCGGCCCGAACAACATGTCGAAAGGAATGCCTGCGGCCAGAATCGCGTCTGCATAGAAACCACACAGGGCCCGGAACGAAGCGCCATCGCCGAACAGGCCGGCGTTGAAAAAATAGGGTGAATTGCGCCCAGCCTTCGTCACGAAGGCACCGAAGCGCAAAACCCCTTTTTCGCATGCAAGTGATATGAACTCGCGGCTAGTGTTCATGTGGATAGGGTGCTATGGCACTGCAAACCCGCCCGGCCCCCGATCCAGCGCGCTGGATCAGCGTATGTCCGGTACCCGCCGAATCGGGAATGGGGCTAACATCGTGCCGTGTTCATCATCGGGAAACGTGCACGAATGTTACGCGTCATCACCGCCAACCTCAACGGCGTCCGCTCCGCCGAGCGGAAGGGTTTCTTCGACTGGATGCACTTGCAACAAGCCGATTTCGTTTGCGTACAGGAACTCAAGGCCCAGACGGCCGACATGAGCGCCCGGATGCTCAATCCGGATGGCTGGTTCGGCTACTTTCATTATGCCGAAAAGAAGGGCTACAGCGGTGTGGGCATCTACGCGAAACGGCAGCCCGACCAGATCATCGAGGGTCTGGGCATCGCCGAGTTCGATTCGGAAGGGCGCTACATCGAACTGGTATACGGCAAGCTCTCGGTCATCTCGTTGTATCTGCCCTCCGGCTCGAGCGGCGACGAGCGCCAGCAGGTCAAGTTCAGGTTCATGGACGCGTTCTTCGGCCATCTGCGCGATCTCATCAAGCGCGAGCATGAGGTGGTGCTGTGCGGTGACTGGAACATCGCCCACCGGGAGATCGATCTGAAGAACTGGAAATCGAACCAGAAGAACTCGGGCTTTCTGCCTGAGGAGCGCGCCTGGATTTCGCGCGTATTCGACGAGCTGGGTTGGATCGATGTCTACCGTCGGCTCCATCCGGACGCCACCGACGACGCCTATACATGGTGGTCGAATCGCGGTCAGGCCTGGGCCAAGAACGTGGGCTGGCGCCTGGATTATCAACTCGCGACACCAGGCCTGGGTGTTGCGGCGCTGCGATGCGCGATCCACAAAACCGACCGCTTCAGCGATCACGCGCCGTTGACCATAGATTACGACTTCGAGCTTTGATCGGGGGCAGGCGACCTTACCCTCTCGGCGCGACAAACCCTGTTCAGCGCGTCATCGGCAGCGCGGCCCCCATCAGCGCGAACATGCCACCGCACACCCGATTGAATCGCCTGCCGGCGCGTGCGAGCAACGGCCGGATACGGTGTGCCATGCGTGCCAGCAGATACTCGACCAGGCACTCGACGATCGCAAAGGTGGCTGCCATGACCACGAACTGCCCGAACAGCTCACGGTGCGGATCGATGAACTGCGGCAGGAAGGCGCCATAGAACAGCAACACCTTCGGATTCGAGACTGCAGCCAGCAAGCCCTGCCGAAACAGCGCCGCCCCGCCGGCAACGGCCCCGCTTGCCGATCCATGCAGTTGCAGCGGGGCTGCGCGCCAGAGCTGAATGCCCAGCCAGATGAGATAAGCCCCGCCAATCCATTTCAGCACGGTGAGCGCGCCCGCCGAGGCCTGCAGCAAGGCACCGATGCCCAACATCGATAACGCGATCAGCGCAACGAAACCGACTGCGCCTCCCGCAACCGTGAATAGCGCCTTGCGATGACCATGCAACGCACCATGGGTAAGCGCGAGCAGGCTGTTCGGACCGGGGGTCAGCGACAAGCCGACCACCGCGACGAGATAGATCAGCCATACATGCATCGCCATCGGGAGCTCCACGGACACGCTTGAGATGGCTGAAGTGTATCCGCGCCCGAGAGCACAGTGGGTGCTCCGCCACAAAAACCACACTGGAGCAAGCTTCGCCGGCAGCCGATGCGGACACCATCACGGCAGCGGGCCACTGCGGTCCGTCGGGTCACGGCGACCGTCCGCGCCTGGACCACGCGCGGCGCGATGGTTTCAGAGCAATTCGGAGATATCGTTGCGGCGCTCGAGTTCGGCCTCGAATGCGACCATCTCCGGTCCCAGGGCATCACGCGAAGACACCATCCCGACGGGCCGGTCGTTTTCGACCACCGGCATGTGCCGGAACCCACCCTCGAACATCTGGTGGAGCGCGTGGCCGAGTTGGGCGTCGGCAGAAATCGATTGCGGATTGGCAGTCATCACCGCAGACAAAGGCGTTCGATCGGGATCGAGGCCTGCGGCGAGCACACGGTTGAGCGCATCACGCTCGGTGAAAATACCCACCAGGCGATCACTCTCGGTGATCATGATCGACCCCACATGTGCCTGTGCCATCTTGCGCGCCGCTTCGAGCACGCTGAGGCCGGGTGCTGCGGTCACGATCTTCTGATTGCCGATGACCTGGCTGATTTTACGGGAAGGCATGATGGGTCTCCTCTGTTGTGGCGCTGCCCCGAACTGCACAAGCAAGTCATTCGTGTCTTGGCTGCGGGTATTCAAGAATACAACAACTTCGTTTTCAGTATCATTTCGATATCCCTTTGTCGTGATCCACGAACAAAGACCGCTAGGCCGCCAGCGCGCGCCCGATATCATCTGCCAGCGCATCGACGGCGGCCTCGGTGCTGGCCCACGAGCACATGAAACGGGCGCCCCCTCCGATGAACGTATAGAACACCCAGCCAGCGGTGCGCAAGGACGCCAGCGCGGATTCGGGCAGGTTCACAAACACGCCGTTCGCTTCGGTCGGCAACAGCATCTCGGCTCCAGGCATGCGACTGATCCGCTCTGACAGCCGGCGCGCCATCGCGTTGGCGTGGGATGCATGCTTCAGCCACACGTCCCCTTCCAGCATCGCCAGCCACGGCGCCGACAAGAAGCGCATCTTCGATGCCAACTGCCCGGCCTGCTTGCAGCGGTAAGCGAATTCCTCGCCCAGTGCGCGATCGAAGAACACGATGGCCTCGCCGACCGGCAAACCCATCTTGGTGCCGCCGAAGCAGAGCACATCGACACCCGCCCGCCAGCTGATGTCCGCCGGCGCGCAGCCGAGCGCGGCCACCGCATTGGCGAAACGGGCGCCGTCCATATGCACCTTCAGACCATGTTCGTGCGCAAGCCGGGCAAGCCCCGCGACTTCTCCGGTCTGATAGATCGTGCCAAGCTCAGTGCTCTGGGTGAGCGTGACGACACGCGGACGCGGATAGTGAACATCGGTGCGACGGGTGATCACATCCTCCACCCCCCGGGCGGTCAATTTGCCCTGCCGCTGAGGGGACGGCAACAGCTTGGAACCATTCGAAAAAAACTCGGGGGCGCCGCATTCGTCGGTTTCCACATGGGCCGTATCGGCGCATATGACCGCCTGGTAGGATTGGCACAACGACGCCAACGCAAGCGAATTGGCCGCAGTGCCATTGAACACGAAGAACACTTCACAATCGGTGTCGAACACGTCCCGCAGGCGATCGCAGACCGTTCGTGTGAGATCATCGTTGCCGTATGACGGCACGAAGCCATGGTTCCCGGCGTTGAACGCCGCGAGCGCCTCCGGACATAGTCCCGCCGTGTTGTCGCTGGAAAACTGGATCTTGAAGCCGCCGTCATCAAGCATGTTCGGTATCCTGGATCGGAGGGTGATTGCCCGGTCGCGCGATGGTAGTCTTGCACGAATCCGCAAATCAACTGCAGCAGCGGCCTTCGGCTCGCCCGGCGCCGAACCGATGGCCGGCCACGCGCAGTGCCCCGAATTGTTTTCAGCACGCCAGAATTCGCACGGACAGTAATCGTATACGATACTAAAGTAACAGAACTGGAACCTCCCCGGACACCCTCGTGGCCCTCACCGACAAGGCAAGAACAGTCCCACGGGTGCACCTCTTCGGCACCCTGTTCATCGTCGCGGCGCTCACCATTGCCCTCGCGAGCTTCTTTTCGTGGCAACAGATCGCCGAGCATCGGACCACGCTCGAGCGTCTGGAGCAGGTTCTGGTCGGACAGCTCGAAGAGCGGCTGACGTCCGAAATGCAATCGGCCAAACAGCATCTGCAGTTCGTGCGCTCGCGCACCGAGTCGGTGCTGAAGCAGCATATATCCGACAAGGTAGACTTGGCCCTGCAGATCGCCGAGAGCATTCACGCCCGCGCCGCAGCCCAGTCGCCCCCCGACGAGATCGGGCGCCAGATCGTGGAAACCCTTCGGCCCATCCGCTTCTTCGATGATCGCGGGTATTTCTTCATCGACGACATGGCCGGGCGCTTCATCCTGCTGCCGACCGCGCCGCAGTTCGAAGGCCAACTGGCCCCCGACAACCGCGACGACACTGGCCATCCGATCATGCAGGGCCTGATCGACGCGGCGCGCAAACCACCGGGCGAAGGCTATTCGAAGTACCGCTGGTATCGTCCCGACGATCCGCTCCGGATGGCGGACAAGCTCGCCTACGTACGTCATTTCGCCCCCTACGACTGGCTGATCGGCACGGGCGACTACACCTACGAGTGGGAACGCGTGCAACAGCGGGACGCGCTCGCCGGCCTCCGCTCGATGCGCTTTGGCCGCAGTGGCTACGTCGCGGTGCTCGACCACGATGGGCGGACGCTGCTGTTTCCGGCCGACCCGAGCATCGAGGGCCGCCTCTTCAGCGAACTCGCGCCCCCGCAGCTCGACGCGGTACGGGAAATTTACGAGAAAGCACGATCCGGCGGCGGATTCATCCATTACCAATGGCCACGTGCGGACAGCGACGGCGGTCTGGCAAACAAGCTGGCCCGCGTCGAAGTGACCGAACCATGGGGCTGGATCCTGATCGTGACGGTGTTCGAGGACGATGTGAAAGGCGCCCTCGACCACGAACTGAGCCGCTACGAAGCGGCGAGCCATCGGAGCCTGGTCAATCTCGGCCTCACCGTAGCGGCAGCGGTGCTCGCCGCGCTGGCGGCGGCCGTACTGTTTTCGCGCTGGTCGGGGCGTCTGTTCAACGCCTATCATCTCGAGAATCAGGCGCAGCGCGAGGCCCTGCGCCAGCAGGCAGCCGAATTGCGCGAGAGCGAGAGCAAGCTCAACGTCATTCTCGACAGCGTCGAGGCCTATATCTACATCAAGGGCACCGACTATCGCTACCAGTATGCCAACCGCCGGACCTGCGAGCTTTTCGGCTGTCACCCCGAAGACGTGCTCGGTCGCGGCGACGCAGCCTTCTTCGATGCCCGAAGCGTCCAGGCATTGCATGCCAACGACCGTCTGGTGATCGAAGCGGGAGAGCGGGTCGCGGCCGAGGAACTCAACACCGACGTGTACGGCGCGGCCACCCGTGCCTACCTGTCGATCAAGATTCCGCTACGCCGCGAAAGCGGCGAGATCTACGCCCTGTGCGGCATTTCGACCGACATCACCCAGCGCAAAGCAATGGAGGACGAGATCCGCCAGCTCGCGTTCTACGACCCCCTCACCCACCTGCCCAACCGCCGCCTGTTGATCGACCGGCTGCAGCAACTGCTCGCGACCAATGCGCGTGCCTCGCAACATGGCGCCTTGCTGTTCATCGATCTGGATAATTTCAAGACGCTCAACGACACCCTTGGCCATGACAAGGGCGACATCCTGCTGCAACAGGTTGCCGCGCGCCTGGTGACGTGCGTGCGCGAAGGCGACACGGTCGCCCGGCTTGGCGGCGACGAGTTCGTGATCATGCTCAGGAGCCTCGGGAGCGTGGCCGCGGACGCGGCGGCGCACACCAAGCAGGTCGGTGAAAAGGTTCTCGAACGCCTCGGACAACCCTTCCTGATCGACAGCCTCACGCACTTCAGCACGGCGAGCGTCGGGGCCACCGTCTTCACCGGCCGCGAGCACAGCGTCGAAGACCTGCTCAAGCAGGCCGACCTCGCCATGTACCAGGCGAAATCGGCCGGCCGCAACACCCTGCGCTTCTTCGACCCCGAGATGCAGGCGGCCCTCAGCGCCCGCGCCACCCTCGAAGCCGACATGCGGCTGGGGGTGGAGCAAAACCAGTTTGTACTGTTTTACCAGCCACAGGTCGATCAGCACGGCACGCTCATCGGCACCGAGGCGCTCGTGCGCTGGCAGCACCCCGAGCGCGGCCTGCTGAGCCCGGGCACGTTCATTCCGCTCGCCGAAGACTCCGGCCTGATCCTGCCGCTCGGCGCCTGGGTGCTGGAGAACGCCTGCACGCAACTGAGCATCTGGAACCGCCAGCCCGACACCCGTCATCTGACGCTCGCAGTCAACGTCAGCGCCCGCCAGTTCAGGCAGCACGACTTTGCCGAAGGGGTTCTCGCGACACTGGCACGCACCGGGGCTGCCCCCGGGCGGCTCAAGCTCGAACTGACCGAAAGCCTGCTGCTGGCCGACGTCGACGACTCGATCGCCAAGATGAGCATCCTGAAGGCACAGGGCGTGAGCTTCTCGCTCGACGATTTCGGGACCGGCTACTCGTCGCTCGCCTATCTCAAGAGCCTGCCGATCGATCAGCTCAAGATCGACCGCTCGTTCGTGCGCGATCTACTGACCGACCCCAACGATGCCGCCATCGCGCGTGCGATCGTGACCCTCGCGGGCAGCCTCGGCCTGACGGTGATCGCCGAAGGCGTCGAAACCGCCGAGCAGCGCGACTGCCTGGCGCAACAAGGCTGCAACACCTACCAGGGCTACTACTTCGGCTGTCCGATGCCCGCCGATCAGTTGTGCTTGGTGCCGAAGATCTTGTCCCCCGCGTCGCCCAGGCCAGGAATGATGTAGCCGATCTCGTTCAGGTGGCTGTCGATGCTGGCAGTGTAGATCTCGACATCCGGGTGGCGCTCGCCCATCAGCCGGATACCCTCGGGTGCCGCCACCAGCACCAACGCCTTGATATGGCCGCAGCCATTACGCTTGAGCATGTCGACGGTGGCCGCAAGCGAACCGCCGGTTGCAAGCATCGGGTCGATCACCAGCGCCATGCGTTCGCCCAGATGACCCACGAACTTTTCGAAATAGGGTGCGGGTTGCAGCGTTTCTTCATTGCGCGCGATACCGACCACGCTCACCTTGGCGCTCGGAATCATGTCGAGCACGCCTTCCAGCATCCCCAGGCCGGCCCGCAGAATAGGCACTACGGTGACCTTCTTGCCCTTGAGCTGATCCACCTCCACCGGCCCCGCCCAGCCCTCGATCACGACCTTCTCGAGCGGAAAATCCTTGCAGGCCTCGTAGGCGAGCAGGCGCGCAAGCTCTGAAGTGAGTTCCCGAAACTTCTTGGTGCTGATTCCGGCTTCGCGCATCAAACCGATCTTGTGTCGGACGAGCGGATGGTTGATCTGTTGAATCGGCATGGCGCAGTATTCCAGCAAAGTCGGGACATGCGTGAGTTTAACCGCAAGCTCGACGCTACGTGCGTCCGCTACAATACCCACCCGCCTCGAGCCCAACCGGAAATCTCAGCGCATGAAGACAGACTTGCAGGAACTCATCCGCGCGCGCGAAGAAGCCGACTGCCTCGCCGACGCGGACGTCGTCGAAGCCGCACTCGACCGTATGGCCGCGGAGATCACCACGGCCCTCGGTCATACCAATCCGATCGTCTATGCGGTCATGAACGGGGGGCTGATTCTCGGCGGCCGGATCCTGACCCGCCTGCCTTTTCCACTCGAAGTCGCCTACCTGCATGCCACCCGTTACGGGCACGCCCTGCAGGGCACCCTGCTCGACTGGCGCGTACGCCCGACCCAGGATCTGCGCGGTCGCACCGTACTGGTGCTGGACGACATCCTCGACGAAGGCCACACCCTGGCTGCGATCATCGAATACCTCAAGAACGAGGGGGCACGCGACGTCTACAGCGCAGTCCTCACCCACAAGGTCCACGACCGCAAGGCCTACCCCGGCATGCGCGCGGATTTCACCGGCCTCGACGTCGCCGACCGCTTCTTGTTCGGCTGTGGCATGGATTACAAAGGTTACTGGCGTAATGCGCCGGGGATTTATGCGGTGAAGGGGTTATAGCCGGCACCGCCCAAACACCGCGTCCGGGCCGGGAGCACGGCACGTGCCCGCCCCGTCAGTGCTGCTTCGGCGCGGGCCGATCGACCGGCCGTCCCTGAATCCCCAGCCAACCCCTGATTGCTTTCCGCCCGAGGTGGCGCACCAAGAGCATCGGCGGCATGCGCAGCCAATGCGCACGTGCATAGATCAACCAGCGCGCAAGTCCTGTCAGGGGCTCATTGAGCGCGGGATGCATGGGGCGCAAGGCCAACCGATAAGCCCGCATCAGCAACTGGGCGGCACTACCGTCCGGGTGCCATTGCGCAAGTCGAGCACTTACAAAAGGCGGAATCGGCGTATCCAACAACTCTGCAGTGAAATGACAAGCGAAATACAATGGCCTAGTCAGTTGCAGCGCTTGTGCGCGCTCCAGTAACTCGCGCCATGACTGCTCGGGGCCGACCGTCCGCAGCATTGCATCGATATCGAACAAATCTCGAAATCCGTGTGTCAGCTCGCCCTCGTAGAACAAGTGGGTTGCGCTATGCAACAGCATGTCATGCGGCGCCAAAACGTATACCCCGGGAAAGGACGCGCACTCGAGCGCCGCGGCCAACATACGCTGTGGGTCAGGGCGTGCTCTCGCCGTCTCGGGCAATATGCGGTGGTGAACATCGAGAACGGTGCCGCGCTGTATATGGATCATCGGCGGCAGTTCATGCATCCACTCGCGATAGTAGCGCTGGTCATAAGCATCGTCGATGGCGTTGATCCAGCCCTCCCGCATCAGGAGCGACTCGAGTTCACCCAACTGGCGCTTGTCGATCAGGATGTCGATATCACCAAACGCCCGACCCTGGGCAAAACCGAGATTCGTCGCGAAATACGCGGCCCCCTTGAGCAAGGTGAGTCTCAGCCCGCGCTCGGAGCATACCGCGGCAAGCTCCTCGATTTCGAACGCCGCATTGACCTGCTGTCGCCGGTAGAGCAACAAAGCACCGGCAAGGTGTCTCTGAACCGGCTCAGGGAGACGGTCGATTACACCCGCAGCTTCAGCTACGCACGCTAACCGAGCGATCAAGTCGCTCCGCCGCGCAAGCGGCAGGAGCAGATCCCATTGTGCGAGGGTAAACGACTCAAGATCCCGGGGATCGCGTACCGCGCGTACCAAATCGCGCAGCGACGGCGGCAGGCTGCCCCCACTCACGCGATCAGGCCCGGTTCAGCCGCCAACCGATCAAAAACCGCAATCGCGTCGTTCAGGCTGCCATATTCGAACACGAAGCCTTGGGCGCGACCGACGACTCCGCCCAGCGCATCAAACCCAGCGCGTCCGTGCACATTGTAGTTGAAGGCATTCGCAATCAAGGTCCGGAAGGTGTCCGGTCTCGTTACCGGCGTCATCGTTGGGTGTGCATCGCGCTTGAAACGCGGCGCAATCACCCAGTCGATACGCGCCGGTACGCCGATGGCGTCTATCGCATCGACGGGTGCAGGCAGAAAGGCGATTGCACCCTTCTTCGTATCCGGAATGACGGGCCCGAGTCGAGCTTCAGGCAGAAAACGCGCGATCACGTCGATCGACTCGTTCTTGAGCGAAACAGGCCTAGCCAGTCCGTGGACAAACCCTGTTTGCGGGTCGATCAGGGTCAACTCATCCGACAGTAAACGCCAGCCGCGATATGCGAGGGCCGCAGTGAGCGTGCTCTTCCCCGACCCCGGCGGCGCCGGCAACACGACGGCCCGATCGCCGCGTGCGAGCACGGCGCCATGCAGTATCAAAAAACGATGAGCATGGCTTGCGACACACCAGTTCAAGCCCCACTCGAACAAGGCATGCGTCTGCGCACGCGGAAGCGAAAAGAACGGCGCGATACCGTCCATCTCAAACCTGACCTGAGGTCGTACCCACCGACGCAACCCAGTTGAGCGCCGCAACTGCACATGAAAGTCTGAGAACTCTGGTTCGCGCACAAAACGAGAATCGGCGTAGATAGATGTAAGTATTCCGCCAAGCTCGGCCAAATCTGATCCGATTCTTACTATGAAAGGGCCGCTCTTCAAGCCAAGGGCATTTTGGTCGAGCAGCGCACCCGCGGCCCCGGCATCCAAGGATGACAAGCGACTCATGTTAACGAATGCTCGGCGATAACCTGTTCTCGGATATCCATCAGATCCGAGTGAAGAGTCGCCCAATTGGTTTCCATGACCGACGTACCGAACCGCGCGAGCATCCAGTCACGCAGTGACGCACAATCCGGGGGAGGCGTTTCGTGCAAAAGATATTGGAGGCCAAGCGCCATAGGACGCTCGAGAATGACCGTACGTGAGGTTTTATCCAGAAAAACAGCGCCGCCGTCTTCCCAGATAAGCAAGGGCAACGTTGCCGTCAACGAAGGGATACCCCTGCGTCCGCGACTTACTTCACGATTCCAGTACTGGTCAGGTAAGACACGATTTCGGCCTCTGACCATATCGGCGAAACGGGCGTCGGACTGTAGCCCCCCGCAATGTAGCCGCCCCAGATAGTATGGACCAGATAGAACTCCGTAACGGCGCGCTCATCAACCAGGCCCGCGCGAATGTTCAACAAAGCCGCAACAATATGAAAACCCAGGTTGGAAGGCAGATCCCCCCCTCCTTGATGGGCGCCAAGAACTTCGAGTAAGGACTTCGAGCCGAAAACTTCACCAGGGAAAATGGCATGAAAGGGTGTATCCCAAGGCTTCGACTTATCCGGGGGATTTCCTGGTAGTCCAGGAATCCCGAACCAGTTAACCCCCCCGTGCATCCCGCCACGCTTTGCCGCCTGCCACCATATCCCAGCAGATTCACCATTGCATTGCGGAAGATCGCCGCCGGTATGGCTTCTCGCGCCGGATAGGGTTTCAGACGGGTTATAGCACTCCTTTCCGAGTACGCTACGACTGCCCAGCACCATAAAACCGGCCCCCGCACCGGTCACCAGCCGACGGCGACGAAGACGCGCCACATCGGCCTCCAACTGCTCAGGAGTCTCGATTCGGGGCGTATTATTGTCACGTAAGGTCATATTTCTACTCCGGATCCATGAAACCTGTTTCGAACGCAAAGTATACTTTGCCGATACGGAGTCGTTCGATAACAAGTGCACAACCAACGCTTTGATTGTATCAAGCAAGACACGAGCCAATCATTTCAAATTGTTGATTAAATAAAACAAACCAACAATTTAATGAGAATGCACGAGCAAATATCATTAGAAGTGTAAAAAATGCCGACAAGCTCGCATCTATCCATCTAGGGCTCGATCGTCCATTGTGAGGACCATTCGGACAATCAGTTTGCCCGAGAGTTCACAAGCCGCCCCCTGTCGATCCACGATGCAGTTTTATGCACATAGCCAAGGAGTATCTCCATGCTCGTCACCTTCAAATCCGACGCAGCCGCCGATGTCATCATGCTCGGCGAACCGGCGAAGAGGCTTATCGCCATCCTTGGCAAAGACCCGGACATCCCCAAGGGCATCGTCACGGTCGCTCAGTTGCCTGACGCCATCGAACGGCTCAAGGCTGCGATCGCCGAAGACAAGGCCAGGCACACCGCCCCCTCCGAGGACGAAGAGGCAGCTGCGGCCGAGGAGGGCAAAACCGGCATGGCTGCGCCGGTCGGACTTGCGCAGCGCGCCTGGCCATTGCTCGACATGCTCGAGTATTCCCGGAAGGAAGGCGTGCCCGTGGTGTGGGGCGTCTGAACGACCAAGGGGTTTCAGGCCGACCGGGGGCGGACGCGATATACCAGTCCCCATGCCACCAGCGCGGTCATGCCCCCCCAGAACCACATGCCGTTGGTCAGCGGAAAGCGGCTGCCGTCCATGTTCGCGCCCAGCCAGCTCCCCATCGCGAACGCCGACAGCATCATCATGAATCCGCTCAGGGCCGAGGCCGCGCCGGCCGCATGCGGGAACGGCCCCACCGCCCCGGCCTGCCCGCAGGGCTGGTGAACACCGTGTCCCAGCATGAATAGGTAGACCGGCAGCATGATCGCCCATACACCTTCCACACCGGCCAGCGCGAGCCCGCCCATGAGGCTGCCACCGGCAAGTGACAGCGCACCGCCGATCGCCACTGCGCGATGCACGCCGTTGTGCCTGAGCAACCAGCGGCACAGGAAAGTGCCCGCCAGGTAGGCGACCGCCATGGAGAACATCAGCACGCCATAAAAGGGCTTGGAGATGCCCATCAGGCCCATGAACACGAACGACGAGGCCGCCAGGAAGGTGAACAAACCACCGTACGACATCGTCGCCAGCAAGGCGAACGCCCAGAAGGTTCGGTTGCCCAGGATGCCCGCCCAGGTGACCAGCAAGGTCGCGGGCGACAGCGCGCGCGGGTTGGGCGTACCCAGGGTTTCCCGGAACCGCGTCGCGACGACGCCGAGCGTCGCCGCGCCGAACACCGCCAAGGCTGCCAAGGCCGCACGCCAGCCGAAGAATTCCGCCAGCAGCGCCCCCACCGGCATGCTCACGCAGGCGATCACGCCCAATCCCGACAAACCCTTGCTGATCGCGCGTGCACCGGCCTCAGGCGTGTAGAGATCACGTACCAGCGCGCGAGCGCACATCACGCCCGCCCCCATTGCCGCGCCCTGGACGATCCGCCATATCAGCAACACCTCCATCGATGCAGCCAGCACGCTGCCCACGGCCGCGACCGTATAGACCGCCAGCCCCAGCAACAGCACCGGCCGCCGGCCAAACCGGTCGGACACGGGCCCCCACACCAGCTGCGACAAGCCGAAAGCCAGCAAAAGACCCGACAAGGTAAGTTGCGCCTGCGCCATCGATGCGCCGAGGCGGTCGGTGATGGTCGGCAGTGCCGGCAGGTAGAGGTCGGTGGTGACCGGCTGCACGCCGAGCAACAGCGACAGGATCAGCACCACCCGCGAGGTCGACATCGGATCCGGCGCCGGCGAACGACCGTTGCCGGGCGAGCGCCGGCCCGGGAGGTCATTCGGCATCGGCCTGCAGCTCGGGCGCGGCAAGACGAAAAGCCTCGATCGCCTCGCAACGCTCGACGATACGCACCAGGGTCGGCATTGCGGACAGATCGACGCCGAAACGGCGCGCGTTGAAGACCTGCGGCACCAGGCAGCAATCCGCCAGGGTGGGGGTATCGCCATGGCAGAACACGCCGGTCCGCTCGTCGTCCGCGAGCGTGGCCTCGAGCGCGACCAGCCCGAGCTCGACCCAGTGCCGATACCACGCCGTTTTCTGCGCCTCGGAAACAGCGAACTCGCGGGTCAGGTATTGCAGCACGCGCAGGTTGTTGATCGGATGAATGTCGCAGGCGATCGCCTGCGCGATCGCCCGGATTCGCGCCCGCACGGCCGCATCGCCCGGCAACAGCGCGGGCGCGGGGTGCGTTTCATCGAGATACTCGATAATCGCCAGCGACTGCGTGAACAGGCGTCCTGCATCCTCGAACGCGGGCACCAGCCCGCTCGGATTGAGCGCGCGGTAGTCGGGTTGATGCTGCTCGCCACCACCACGCACCAGATGCACCGGCACCGCATCCCAGGCGAGGCCCTTGAGATTGAGCGCAATCCGAACCCGATAGGCGGCGGAACTGCGAAAGTACGTATAGAGGCGCATGCGTGGCTCCTTCGTGGCGTTTCGGTGCGGCTTGGCGCAATGCTTGCGGCGAGGGCCGCGACCACAGCGGAGCATGCCGGCCGGTGCTGCCGATCTTACACGCGCTCAGTCCCGAAACGCGGCGACGGTGTTCTCGATCGTGCCGAAGATGCTCGCGCCCGCGGCATCGAACATCTCGATGCGCACCACGTCGCCCGCGCGCATGAACGGTGTCGCGGGCTTGCCCTGCTCGATCGTCTCGAAAGTACGCACTTCGGCCAGGCAGCAATAGCCCACCCCGCCATGCTCGATCGACGACCCCCACAGGTCGCCCTGCTTGTTCGAGACCGTGCCCGAACCGATGATCGACCCCGCCTCGAGTTCGCGCGTCTTCGCGACATGGGCAATCAGCTGACCGAAGTCGAAGGTCATGTCCACGCCGGCGTCGGGCTTGCCGAACAGCTTGCCGTTGAGGTGCACGACCAGCGGCCGGTGCAGCTTGGCGTCCTTCCATGCCTCGCCCAGCTCATCCGGGGTGACTGCCACCGGACTGAATGCGCTCGCCGGCTTGCTCTGGAAGAAACCGAAACCCTTTGCGAGTTCGTTCGGAATCAGGTTGCGCAATGACACATCGTTTACCAGCATCACCAGCCGGATGGCCGCGGCGGCCTCGGCCGGGCTCGCCCCCATCGACACGTCGCCGGTGACCACCGTGACCTCGGCCTCGAAATCGATACCCCAGGCTTCGTCGGCGATCACGCGCTCGCGCGGGCCGATGAAGCTGTCCGACCCGCCCTGATACATCAGCGGATCGGTATAGAACGAAGCCGGCACCTCGGCATTGCGCGCCTTGCGCACCAGCTCGACATGATTGATGTAGGCCGAGCCATCCGCCCACTGATAGGCACGCGGCAACGGCGAATGGCAGGCACGCTCGTCGAACGGCACCGCATGACGGGCATGGCCGTTGTTGAGGCTCTCGTAGACCTCGGCGAGGCGCGGCGCGCAGGCGTCCCAATCGTCGAGCGCGGCCTGCAGGGTGGGCGCGATGCCGGCCACCGGCTGGCACACGCCGAGATCGCGGCTGACGACCACCAGGGTGCCGTCACGGCCGCCTTGCTTGAGCGTGGCGAGTTTCACGGGAACATCTCCTTGTGGCGTCCATCATGCATCCAGGCCGCGTGCTTGGGTGCCTGCTTGGTCTGGGCCCATTCCTCGAGCATGTCCCATTTGACCGCGTCCAGCGCCTCCAGCATGCCGGGGCGGTGGGTGTTGACCGCAAGCTCCAGCCGGTGGCCATTCGGGTCGAAGAAATAGATCGACTGGAACAACGCGTGATCGGTCGGGCCGACGACGGCGACACCCTCCGCCTCGAGGCGCGCCTTGGCGCCGAGCAGCACTTCCATCGACTCGACCTCGAGTGCCAGGTGCTGAGTCCACGCAGGGGTGTTCTCGTCACGCCCCATCGGCGCACGGGTCGGCAGTTCGAAGAACGCGAGCACGTTGCCCATGCCGGCATCCATGAAAATGTGCATGTACGGGTCGGCCTCGCCGGTGGACGGCACCGCATCCTCGGCGATCGCGAGCACCAGCTTCATGTCGAGATGCTTTTCGTACCAGTGCGCGGTTGCGAGCGCGTCCTTGCAGCGATACGCGACATGGTGAATTTTCTTGATCATCTTTCGTCTCCAGGTTGCGAGGGCTCAAACGCCTTCGCGGGCGATCCGCATCGCCTCGCGCAACACCGAGATGTCGCCGACGTGGTTCGCGAGCAGCAGGATCAGGCGGGCATTGACCATTGCGCTCTGCGCGTCGCTCAGGTCGCGGTGGGTGTCGATCAGCGCTTCGTAGAAGTCGTC